>CAZFWN010000046.1:0-30990 GCA_964522745.1 uncultured Ktedonobacterales bacterium | reverse complement strand
GGGCCGGTTGATTGGCGAACCACAAGGCTGGTGGGAACAACCAGAGAAGTTGGCTTTTCTCCTTCGATCAAGGCCATCAGCCTTTGTATGGCCTCTTTGCCCATGCTCTCTCTATCCTGGCGAACCGTGGTAAGCGGAGGCGTCGTATACTGGCTTAGGACAACATCATCGAAGCCAGCCAGCGAAATGTCATGAGGAATGCGGATATGATATTCGTGGAGCGCGCGCAGAACACCGATTGCCATTACATCGCTCCCGGCAACAATCGCCGTAAAATCCTGCCGCTGGCCAAGCAACACATTTGCAGCCTGATAGGCTTCCTCAGTATTCCACCCCGACTGGCGGACGAGATCTGGATCGAGCGAGATTCCGGTGCTCGCCAGCGCCTGCTGAAAGCCCAGCAAACGCTCCATTGCCGCCAGATCGACCGTCGGCCCACCAAGAAAAGCGATGCGACGATGTCCGAGAGAGAGCAGATGTTCCGCCAACTGGCGCGCGCTGTCCATATGATTGGAGCGCACGTAGATGGCTCGTTCTCCCTGGCCCAGGGTATCAAGGAAAACGGTAGGGATGTTCGCCTGGAGCAATCCTTGCACGCGTGGGTCCGTCGGAGCTATTGCCAGCATGATTGCCCCAGCAATGCGGCGCATTTGGAGACTGCGAATGTAGTTTTCGGGCGATTTCCCGCGCGGAGGAGAGGGCAGGAGGAGATCATATCCCAGAGCTGTTGCCTCTTGCTCAATGCACCTCAGCATGTCAATATAAAAATAGTTTGCTGTTTGCCCCAGCCGGGAAAGAGAGAAGCCATCTTCCTGATCCAAGAGATTGAGGGCAATGGTGCGGGAACGCCGCCGCACCAAACTCTGGGCGACCACATCGGGTTCGTAGCCGAGTGCTGCCATTGCTTCATGGACACGTGTTCTTGCCTCTTCACTAATACGCACCGAGCCATTGAGGACGCGCGAGACAGTTGCTCGAGAAACACCAGCGAACTGAGCAACCTCTTCACTTGTAGCCATAAAAGCCTCTTTAACTTCTTGATGTACGCGTGTTCGTCTATCTCTTCTTAAGTATCTCTGCTTAACACGCCTTTGTCAAGTGTTCTCGTGCTACATTATCATGGTTTTCGCTGTAACAGGCCGAAAAATGCCGCTTCTTCCCCTTGACAAAGTGGTGAAATGGATGTTATCCTTCTCGCAAGGTTGTGTACACGTGTACAAAGCACTGCGATACAGCAATCTATTCCGGGAGACCTGGGAGCGCGTATCTCTCATGTGTTATTGGAATGTATCGCACGGGATGGTTGCAGTAAAATTTATGTCCTCTTGCTTGAGATATGCTCTCCTAAACCGCTGGAGGGGGAAAGGAAAAGCACTCTTTAGATTATCACTCCTAAGCCATGGTCAGAGACCAGAGATGAAAACTGGCACTCGCAGTTAAGCTGCGCCGGTTTTCAGACGTACCCAGAGCATAAGGAGACTTTACCCTGCGTCCTTTCGAACAGTACGAGGTTCATTTCCTTTTGTCTGATTTAGCAACCCTGGCTGGCGTTACCGTGAAGAGGAGGCAGCAGAAATGCAACTCAATCATTGGCACAGGCGCTCGGTGGTTCACCAATCTGAAGAAATGGCCCAGGCAACATCCCGCAGGTGGTCCAAGATGCAGTGGTCTTTAGGAATGGTTCTCTCGCTGCTGTTGCTTTTCCTGGCAGGTTGCGGCGGTTCAAGCAACAGCGGGCAAACGGTTCATCTGACGTACGCGCTCTGGGACAAGAATCAGCAGCCCACCTACCAGAAATCCATCGACCAGTTTGAATCGCTCCACCCCAACATCAAAGTCACCATTGAGCAAAACCCCTGGACCGAGTACTGGCAGAAACTCGACACCCAGATTGCCGGCCACAGCGCGCCGGACGTTTTCTGGGATCATGTGGCCTACTTCCCCCAGTTGGTCCAGGAAGGCGCCTTGATGAATCTTACGCCCTTGATCCAGAAGGATCACCTGGATCTGTCGGTCTATTATCCCCAACTGCTCAAGCCCTATCAGTATCAGGGCAACTCCTATGGACTGCCCAAGGACTGGGACACCATCACCCTGTTTTATAACAAGACACTCCTCCAGCAGCAGGGGCTCTCGGCAGACAACCTGACCTGGAATCCAACCGACGGAGGGAGCTTTCTCAAACTGCTTCAGCAGCTTACCATCGATAACAATGGGCATCATCCTGATCAGGCAGGCTTTGATCCACAAGCAGTGAAACAGTACGGTTTTGTTTCGCTGAACTCGGATCAGGAAATTTATCTGAATTACATCGCCATGAACGGCGGAAGTTTCCTGGATAAACCATTTGGGACACACCTCACCTTCAACCAGCCACCGGCGGTACAGGCATTACAGTTCCTCGTCGACTTGATCTTGAAGTGGCATGTATCGCCGCCTGCTTCGGAGACGAACAATGCCAGCAACATTGCGGAGCAGATGTTCGCCAGTGGGAAAGCTGCCATTATTGAGACGGGTTCCTGGAATACCTCTTTCATCGCCTCGCAGACCAATTTCCCTTTTGGCATCGCGCAGCTTCCCGCGGGGCCTCAGGGGCGTGTGAGTGTCTTTAACGGTCTGGCTGATGCGATCTCGGCAAAGACGCAGCATCCCCAGGAAGCCTGGGAACTCTTCAAATGGTTGGCGTCGCCGCAATCTGAGCAGATTGTTGGTACCAACGGCACTGTCTGGCCAGGCGTCCAGAGCGCCGATCAGAGCTTTCTCCAGTATTGGCAGCAGAAGAATCTTGATGTCAGTGCCTTCCTCCAAGAGGCACAGGGAACGACCGTGAGCTTCCCCATCACCTCTGGTTTCAGTGAAGCCTTTACCAAGATCAACGACATTTTCAACCAGATGTATCTGGGTCAGATCCCCGTTCAGCAAGCAACCGATTCAGCAGTGCAGCAGGGAGATGCCGCGATACAGAGCGCTGCAAATGGAGGGGGTTAAGCTCTTAGGCTATTCGGGGTCGTGAGAGAGCAATGCCCTCTCGCGGCCCCTCCCTGCGAGGCTTTTCCTGGGGAGAGGACCTCATACCACTGAAACGAGGTCAGAACTATGCACCTAGCACAAGAGATAGATATCCAGGCGCAAGAGCAGCAGTCCGGTGTGCGGGCACAGGTATTTCGGGCACACTTGCGTACTACACTGCAGGCCTATACGTTTTTACTCCCCAGTTTTTTCGGGATGCTCGCTTTTCTGCTTTTACCTATTGTTGCAATCGCCATTATCAGCTTTTTCAAATGGAGCCTGCTTTCAGGGCCACGTTTCATCGGCTTACAGAACTACGTGACGATTCTTCATAGCCCGGATGTCGGCCATTCGCTGTTGGTAACAGCCTATTATGTGCTGCTCAATATTCCCGCCCAGACGGTTCTGGCGCTCTTACTGGCCCTGCTCATGAACAAGAAGCTTCCGGCAATGGGCATTTTTCGAACCATTTATGTAGTGCCGTGGATGGCCACACCAGTAGCCATGGGCATAGTGTGGCAATGGATCTTTGATCCACAGTATGGGGCGCTCAATACGTTTTTAGGGTTCTTTGGTCTCCACGGTATCACCTGGCTCTCTTCTTCACAGCTCGCCATGCCCGCCATTGCAGCGGTCAACATCTGGCAATATGCGGGCTACAATATGCTCTTCTTTCTGGCTGGTCTACAGAGCATCCCGGTGGATTTCTACGAGGCGGCAGCCATTGATGGCGTCTCGCGTCTTCAGTCGTTTTTTCGTATCACCCTCCCACTGCTCAGTCCAACTCTGTTTTTTGTCCTGGTGACCGATATTATCGGCTCATTTCAGGTCTTTGACATCGTGTATGTGATGACGCAGGGGGGGCCCGGACAGGCCACAAACACCATCAATTTTGAGATTTTCCGCCAGGCCTTTGTCTTTTTCCACGCAGGCTATGCCTCAGCGCTTGCCATGGTCCTCTTTGGCATTCTGCTGGTAGTGACGCTCGCGCAAGTGTTCTACTTCCGCAAACGGACCATCTACGACCTGAGTTAGCATCGTCTGATTATAAGGAAGCAAGGAGAGGAATCATCAATGGCTTCTCTACAGGTGGATCTTCCGATGCGTCAAGAGCCTATCCATCACATCAAGCGAGCCAAGAAACGAGCCAGACTGCTCCGGCGTCTGCTTCTGAATACGCTCTGGTACGTGGTTCTGGGAATTGGAGCGAGCGTCTCGTTGTTTCCCTACTATCTGGCGTTTCTGACCTCCGTGAAGCCAGCCAACCAGATCTTTGTGGGGGCTCCGTGGTCATTGCCTGCCACTCCGACACTGTCCAATTATGGGACCATCTTAACGCAGTACAACTTTCCGGGGTATCTCGTCCAGACACTCATCTACGCAGCGGTCTCTACGCTAGGCCAGCTCTTTTTCAGCACCTTCGCGGCCTATGCCTTTGCCCGTATGCGCTTTCCTGGTCGAGATATCATCTTCTGGTTGTATCTGGCGACGCTCATGGTGCCAAATATTGTCACAATCATTCCCCTGTTCATCCTGATGAGTACCCTTGGCTGGGTCAACACCTATGCCGGGCTGATTGTTCCTTTCATCCTTGGCGCACCGTATGGCATCTTTCTGATGCGCCAGTTCTTTCGAACCATCCCAGTTGATCTGGAGCATTCCGCGCGCATTGACGGCGCCGGGACGCTGCAAGTCCTCCTGCGGATTATTCTCCCGTTGAGTCGGCCCATCATGGGTACGCTGGCAATCATCACGTTTGTCCAGCAATGGAATAACTTTCTCTGGCCGCTCATCATTACCAACACCGATGACCTGCGCGTACTCACTGTAGGGATTGCTTCGTTTCAGTCGAGCTACGGCGCCTCATGGAATTTGATGATGGCAGCAACCTTTGTGGCCCTTGGTCCCTTGCTTGTGCTCTTCTTCATTTTCCAGAAACGCATTGTGCAATCTATCCATCTCAGCGCGGGCCTCAAATAGACGAGGTATGGAGCACGACCGGATAAAAAGGAGGGCGCTTAGAAGAGAGAAGCCGGCACTTTCATCACCAGCAAAAGTTCACCCGGAGATGTGGTGTATCCAGCAGATCCCCTTTGGCCCTATTCATCCTACCATCTCCGCAATTCAAAATGCAGGAGATCGCAGAAGACATTGAGGAGTAGCAGTAGCGTGACAAAAGTGACCTTTCTGGGTGCGGGCAGCACCGTCTTTGCTCGCCAGTTAATTACCGACATTCTGCATATTGAGGGGCTCGATGAAGGAACCATCGCCCTGGTTGATATCGACCAGCCACGGTTAGACCTGGCGCATCGTATCGCTGAACGTCTGGTTGAGCGAAGCGGCAAAAAATGGCGCGTTGAGTCTTCGACCGAGCGTCGTGACTTGCTGGCCGGCAGTGATTTCCTAGTGAACACCATCGAGGTAGCCGGCCTGGCCAATGTGCGCCACGATTTTGAGATTCCGCTGAAATATGGCATCAATCAATGCATTGGCGATACCATTGGACCAGGCGGCATCTTCAAGGCGCTGCGTACCGGCCCGGTCTGGCTCGACATCCTGCACGATGCTGAGCAGCTTTGTCCAGATGCCTGGGTACTCAATTACACCAACCCGATGTCGATCTTAACGCTGGCTGCCCTGAAGGGCACGAACATGCGCACGGTAGGTCTCTGCCATAGTGTACAGGCAACTTCTAGACTGCTGGCTCAGCATCTGGAGATACCGTATCAGGAATTAGAGTGGCGCTGTGCTGGCATCAATCACAATGCCTGGTTTACCGAACTGCGCCATCACGGAGAAGATCTGTATCCTCGTCTGCGCCAGAGAGCACAGGTGGCTGAAATCTACGAGCAAGACCCCGTGCGTTTCGAGGTCATGCTGCATTTTGGCGCCTTTGTCACCGAGAGCAGTGGGCATTTCTCAGAGTACGTTCCCTATTTTCGCAAGCGCCCTGACCTTCTTGAGCGCTACTGTCGGGAAGGCTATCTGGGTGGCACAGGCTTCTATGCCAATAACTGGCCGAGCTGGCGCGAAAAGAACGATGCGTCTATTCGTGAAATGCTGACTGGGGCGCGTGATCTTCCTTTTGAGCGCAGCCATGAGTATGGTTCTTTCATTATCGAGGCGATCCTGAAGGATAGCCCAATCGTCATCCACGGGAATGTCCGCAACAGCCATCTGATTGATAACCTGCCTGATGGCTGTGTGGAGGTAGCTTGTCTGGTTGACCGCAATGGCGTGCAGCCTTGCCACTTTGGCGAGTTGCCCGAACAACTGGCGGCGCTCAACCGCAGTCATATGGCAATCCATGCCCTGATGTGCGAGGCACTGCTCACGCACAAGAAAGAAGCAGCGCGCTATGCCCTGCTCCTTGATCCGCTGAGCGCGGCTGTCTGTTCACTAGCAGAGATCAATGCGCTCTTTGACGAAGTGTGGGAAGCAGAACGGGACTACCTTGAGCCCTTCAACTAGCTTGTTCGCTTTTCCCTCAAGAAAATAGGTCGGTTGATATAAGCTACGGGACAGGCATTTGCCTGGTAGAGAGTATATCTATTTTGGTAGAGAAGCCAGAACAATGAAGGTAACTATTCAGGTGCCCCTGGCAATGGGGAGAGGATGTCCACGAAAGACGGCAACCAAAGCAGCTAGCATGGTATGCCCTTGCTTGCGCATCGTGGAGAGATAGCTGCGGATCCGACAAAAGGCGGTCGCCCCCTTCTGGCTGCGAAAGGCGCCCGCAATCTTTTGCTGGACTTTGAGCATGCGCAGATCACGCTCCGCCTGATTGTTGGTGAAGGGCACCCGCAGGTCCTCCACAAATGCCAGCACCTGCTCGGCCCGCCGCAGCAAGTCATCGAGTAAATTCTTGGCCGCACTTTGCTTGCGTCGTCCCCGTCACTGCGGCAGGTCTGGGGTGGTTGGAGAGGCTTGAGCGGCAAAACCTTCGGCGAGCAGTTCAAAATAGCGAGCCTGCCACTGCACCCGCTCCTCTGCTGGCACACCCCCTGCTCCGCGCTGCCGCCACGCCGCTGCCGCCGCCTGCATACTGAGCAGCAGGTCTTTCATCTCCCCAGCCCACACTTGATGCTCCTCTTCTTCCACATACGTCAGATCGCGTATCAGATGTGCCCCGCACATACTGTGGGCGCAGGCAGAGCGATCATAGCTGGCCCAGCGATCGTGTATGGCGCGCCCCCGAAAGTAGGGCCAGATGCCGATCGCTTCCAATGCCTAGCGTCCGCGCTTGGGATGCCAGGCCAGGTGGGTCAGCCAGCGCGTGCTATTGACATGCACCCAGCCCCCTTGGCCTTCCACACGCACGCCCGTCTCATCCCCGTGCTGGAGCGGACTGGCGATCAACAGATCGGCGATATGAGCCACGGTCGGTCCCAGAGTACAGGATGCTCGTTGGACCCAAGTCATGAGCGTTCCTTCGGAGAGCTGACAACCGTAAAGATCCGCCAGGAGTTCACACGTCCGCGCCAAAGGCACTAACTGATACTGGTGCAGGTACACCCCCAGCGCGCGCACGTGCGGTCCATACTGGACTGGAGCTTCCATACCTGCTGAAAACGTCCCCGTGCTGAGGTGGTGACAGGCGAGGCAACACACCTGTTCCACTTGATGCTCTCGCACCACCAGGTGCATGGTCGGCAAGTCATGCACCTGCCGCTGTTCCTTGACTTCCCCCGGGACCCCTCGAGCGCTTGCTGACAGTGCTGGCACATCACCGGACGATGGCTCACCACCTCGTCTGGCATGGCCGCTGGAAGTAAGGTATGGCCAATGTGACCAACTTGCCCTCCTGATCGCTTCTCGCTGGCTTTACGCTGCCTCCGGCACTTGCGCGCCACGCCATCATGCGAGGGCGGCTGACTGCTATTGTGACTATCCTTTGCCAGCCGTTTTTCGAGCCGCTTGAGCCGTGCGTAGGCCGCTGCCAACTCCGCTCGCAGCGCGGCATTTTCTTGTTCCAGATGGGCGATGCGGTCCTCTTGCCTCATGGCCCTCTTGTAGCAGTTCCAGCAACTCTACCTGAGTAGTTACCGTTTTCCAGGGACGCGGCAGCAGGACAATGACGATACCCATCAGGGCGATCCCCAGAGCGAGGATGCCAAATGCTGCTCCAGCACCGGCGCTTTACTGGTCAGCCAGAACACCAGCGTGAAGAGCAGGCTCAGCAATCCAAGGCGATCCCCGCGCCGATGACCAGCCCCAGCGCCACCAGAATATTTTGCAAGATGCTGAAGGCCAGCCCAAAATAGAGCGTGCCCAGCAGCAAAAGCACCAGCACCGCGCTGAGGCGGCTGGCCGTGCGCGCCCCTTTGGGGAGTTCGCGCAGCATCGCCAGCGGGCACACCTGGCTAGCCTGGACGATGGGTAGCAGCCCAAAGATCAGTGCTATCCGGCGGCTGGCTGTACCCATTTGCCACAATGTGCCCTGGTGTCTGAACTATCTTAGGCTGAGTCCAGCACTGCCAGATCTGCAGAGCGTGTTTTGTGTAAGCAGGTTCGACGGCACAGGGCGTGTTGGCAAGGGGGAGAGGCTTTTTCGGTGAAAGAGGAGGACACCTTGATCTTGCGCTACCAGGGTAAACTGCGCCAGAAAGGCTGGACTATTGGGATCAATGACTGCCGCTACCGCATCACCCGGCTGTATGATAACCCAATCAACCAGTGATGCGGGGTTCTTCAATGCTTGCTGCCAGTATGCGCCAGAGTTTTGATAAATGAGATTGTTGAGGTCAATTCCTGCCTCTGCAACATCCTCAAGGGTACGACTATCTTCCAGGATTCTGCCGCCCGTATAATGCTCAGCAAGATAGATGGTATCCTGATTCGCTCGCTGACAGGATAATCCATACTGACCATCTTGCAGGGCAATCATGCCACCGTGAAAGGTCAGCGTTGTTTGCAGAAGAATCACCAGTATCAAGATCCCTCGTGTCAGCGACAGGCGATTCACCAGCGTTGCCAGTAAAACAGCAGATGGGGCAACCATTTCAGCCCCATAACGCACATCATACAACTGCGGCTGGGGACCAGATGGAACAACACCTGGCACAAAGATCGTGGCATGGCCGGTATAGAGCGCTCCCACAAAGAAGGCAAATGGCGTAAAGAAGGCTAGCACTCCTAACATCTCTGGCCTCTGCCAGCGCCGCACGATAAAAACAACGAGCGCCACCAGCGCCAGCCCACAAAGAATTGGACCAAGGGTTTCTATCGATGCCGCCGTGTAGGAGAGCAGGGTTCGCCAAATATCGTGGGAGAGAGAGAACCCATCTTTTCTGGCGAGCGGGATCTGCTGGATGCTAGAAGCAAACGAACCCCGCAAGAAATACAAGGGATCTTTGAAGATGAGCGCGCACCATAAGCACCACAGGGCCATACCGAATCCTCCCAGGATGCCAAAGAGCAGCAGATTGGCTCCAATTTGCTCTGGACGCAGCCGCCTCAACCAACCGAGAGAGAGTATCAAAACCAGGCAGGCCAAAAACAATGCCCAGCCCTCATAGCCTGCCAGGGTGGTTAGGCAGACCGCCGCTGCTGCTCTGATTAACTGCTCTGGCTGATTGGCTTGTGCCCATACCAGAAAATAGTAACAAGCTATAGTCATTGTAGCAATGGCTACTAGCTCTGTCAAAGGCGTGGTCTGAAGATACAGGATATTAGGATTGAGCATGAAGGCCAGTGCCCCTACAAAGCTTGCCAGGTTATGATGAGTCAACTGTCGTGCCGAGAGAAATACATAGGTGGCAGCAATAACATAACAAAGCATGGATGAGAAACTGCCGGCCAGCCCTGTGCGCCAGAGTGTATCATTCCAGATCAGGGGCAGCATCAGTAAGTGGGGGAGTGGAAGCCCAGCCGCACCAGGCCCACCCATTTCAGGGCTGAAGTTCTCAACCATAAACCGGGCAATCCTCAGATGTACATAGGCATCAGCATAGAGCAGGACCAACTGATGGCTCACGCTATACCAGCATGTGATGACACTCAGAGTGATAGCGGTGAGAAACGTCGCGCCCAGCCACCGATCACGTCTCCAGAGAGATTTCACCCTTAGCTGCTTCCTGCGCATGTATGTACCCCCAGCGCGCGGAGGGACAGCAGGAAGCTCCATCGTTGGCAGATCTGCTAGTGCAGCCATCACCGAAGTCGGAAGCAGTGTCTGAATGGCAAGCATCCGCCAGGTTGAGAACTGATCAATGATAGCAGCAACGGGTATCTCTACCAGATGTATCCCTTGACTCTGATCTGGCTGGATGTGTATCTGTGCGCTCTGTGCCAGGCTGCCTTTTCCCTGGCCTTTGTGCTTCCACAAGTGGAGTCCATGTTGTGTCTTCTCCCAGAAGTGTGGCTTGAAGATCAGTTGTACAACGGCCATGCCAGCAGCAACGCTCATCAGTGTCCAATAGAGCGGGGTCAGGAGCGCCCAGCCCATCAGACTATAGTGCTTGCGCCTGATACAGCCAATAAGATTGATATAGAGGTAGAAGAAATTGCCGAAGATGAGCGACGCTATGCTGAGATAGAGTACCGGCTCTGGATAAAGAACCCGGTAGGCGTGGGCAACGGTGGTATGAAAGAGCAGATAGACGAGTAGAAGTAGCCACATCAGGGGGTTGATGAAGAGCATGGCGATCCGGGCACCAAGCACAAACTGGATGCCCCAGAAATCCCGCAGCGTCCCCTCCCGCAGATAACGTAAGGGGTAACGCATGTGGACCAGATAGGTCTGTATGTAGCCTTTGATCCACCGCGAGCGCTGGCGAAGCCAATTCTTCAGTCGCGGGTTTGCCTCCTCATAGGTTGTAGAATCAAGAATCGCCGTTTGCAAGTGAAAGCGTGCCAGGCGCAGTCCCAGATCGCAATCCTCAGTCACATTGAACGGATCCCATCCACCAACCTGACGCAGAGCCGCAGCGCGGAAATGGTTCGAGGTGCCCCCAAGGGGAAGAGGTATCCGCGCGCTTTGCAGTGCAGGAAGGACGAGATCGAACCACAGCGAATACTCGGCAGTGAACCAGCGGGTCAGCAGATTCTGCGTGGGATTGTAGAAGTTTAACTTTGCCTGGATACAGGCCACCTCAGGTGAATGATTGGCAAACGCCAGCACTGCTTTTTTGAGTTGGAGTGGGTCAGGCACATCTTCGGCATCATAAATGACCACATACTCCCCCGTCGCTTTCAGTAAGCCAAAATTGCAGGCACGCGGTTTCGTGCGTGGTTCGCCAGGAGGCACCCGCACCACTTCAAAGTACTGGGGTAACTCCAGCGAGAGGAGCGCATCGCGCGTTTCTGTATCATCTTCCTCCGTCAGTAACAGTACCTGGAGCTTGTCCATAGGATAATCCAGGAGGCGCATCGCCTGGACAAATTGGGGAACGATGATAGCCTCTCGGTAGAGCGGGCAGAGGATGGTGTAGCGCGGCCACAAATCATCACTGATCGCTCGCACAACAGCATCGTCAAGATGATCCTCTGGTGAGCGGGTAAGGATGCGCGTGGCGAGGAAGCAATTCAGCATGAGATCGCCAAGATAAATGGCGGTGATGGCGGCAAGACTCACGATCAGGGTGGGAATACCTGCGAAGAAAAGGGCCAGCACCCACCCGAACGCCAACGCCAGCAACATAATTGCCTGGCCGGATGTCAAGGTCTGTATGGCCGAGAGCGTGGGCTTGAATGGTGCAAACGGGCAGATATGCTGTCCCCTGAAGCAGGCTTCTTCTGTGGCGCGCTGATAGTAGTCGATCTCCTCTTGCGGGTTGCTATCCCTGCGTATGGCATTTGTAGCCAGCCAGGTGGTGTAGCGATGAATGTGTTGCTGGGCTTCTGTCTGAGATGTGAACCCAGCTTCAACAGGAAGCTTGAAGTCCTCTTTCTCAAGAAAGGGAGAGGAAGCACTCCATTGTTCGCTCGACATCTACACCTCACTTATGCAATCAGGAAAACGAGTGGAAAGCGCTGGAGGTCAGGGGTGTAAACACCTGCTGGGCCAGTTGGTGTTACGTGCCTCAGGAGTACCTCCTGCCAAACAGGAAGCGGTTCGTGCTTGCTGGCGGATGAAAGCCCCATAAGGGGTGTTTGGAACGCCAGACCAGTTCAGTAACAAGCTTGGGTCATCGCATTTGCCGACAGTCCAGGCCCACGCCAGCCATGAGATATGGAGTGTGTTGAAATAAGCAATGGCTGTTGCAATATAGTCCGTTTGGCAGTTATAGTCCCCAAACTCAGTGGCGATAACCGGAAACTGCTGTGAGAGGTTCCCAAAGTCATGGGGCCAGTCGGCTGGACTTTTGGACGCATGATCAAATGGGTGAGTCGCGTACAGAATGTTGGGAACTTGAAGCGCATAGCCCTGGTCAAGGCCCGATAGATCATAGCCCCAACCCAACCCACCCAAGATAATCACGTTCTCTGGAGCAATGGTCCGTACCTGGGCTACCAAATCTGCCATCCCAACCGCCTGATAGAAGCCCATTCCCGTCCCATATGTATTGCCAATGAATGTACTTGTCCTGATCTCCCCGCCTTTGAGCCAGGTACTCCAGGAGATGTCATGTGGCTCACCAAACAAATCAAAGAGGACATCAGGATCAGAGCGATAGATCGTAGCCAGGTCGTGCCAGAAGGTCACATCGTGCCCCATATCTGGCATGGGATATTGCCCACCTCCAAGGGTGCCATCGGTGGATAGATCAAGGGGCGCGTTCCATTGCAGATCCAGAATGACATACAAGCCTGCCTCTTCCGCATTGGCAACTGCCGTTGTGACGGTGAGATGGTAGTTGGGACACGTGCCGCCAAGATTCGTCCAGAAGGCAGACGACAGGGGGATACGCACGACATTCATTCCCCAGGAGCGCATTGCTAGAAAGTCTGATAGCTGGAAGTGCCCATCTCCAGCGCATAAATATTCGAGCGACGGACGCGCTGCGCCGAGTAACGTCACCACCTGGCCTTCTGCATCAACGATCTGCGTGCCATGTACGCTGAGTCCCGCGTAGGTTGGTGTTGGTGTAGAGGTTGGCATGGCAGGTGTGGGGGAAGTCTTCGGGTGATGAGTCCCTGCATCTGTTGGCGCCTCCTGGAGTTGGTGTAATAAGCGAATGAATCCGAAGGCGGCCAGCACAACCAGGAGTATCACCACACTCATCACCGACCAGGCGAACTTTTTACGATCGATCATCTTGCATCTCCCTTAGAGAGACTGTTTACTGTTGGCCCCTCGTTAGGAGCGTGCATGCCACCGGCAACATCCATGCCATGAATGAAAGAGCAGTAGTCATGGCAAATGAGCCAGTCTGCTGGTGCCGGTGGTTTTATCTCCCAGCAGTTGGTAAGTGCCATACCTGTACGTCCGTTGTGCTGGCTACTTTCGATATCTGCCCAGAAAATGGTACTCTGATGCCCTCTTGTCCATTTCTGCTGCTTGCATAGGACAATCGCTTATGGGGCACTGAGCGCATCCGAGGGGAATTGCTCAAACTGGGCATGCGCCCTTCCTCCCAAAACTGGCCCACCTTCCTGCACAACCATACGTAGGACATTTGGGCGTGCGACTTCTTGACTGAGGCTTCGCACCATCGCCATCGCCGCGAAGGTGCTGTATTTGGAACGGGATGCACTGAAAAGCGCGGCGCACATTCCGCCAGGCGCGCTGGACGGGGTGCTGCTCATCGGATGGCTGGTGAGCAACAATGGCGGTGGCTGGGTCGTGCTGAGTCGATGGGTTGCGCAACGAGGTTTTACGCGAGAGGAGGCGAGAGTGCTAGTTCCTGAGCCAGGAGAGCATAGAGCAAAGAATCAGGCCAGGTTCCTTTACTCCACTTGTTTTCGCGCAGATAACCTTCCTTCTGCATGCCAAGCTTTTGCAGCACTCGTTCAGAAGCCTGATTCTCCGGGTGGCATGTGGCAAAGATGCGGTGAAGACCCAACATCGTAAAGCCAAAAGTAATCAGGGATCGGGCGGCTTCAGGCATATACCCCTGGCCCCAATATTGGCAATTAAGGGCATAGCCAAGCTCTCCCTCATGCTGTTTGTGACTGGTAATAGCAAGGGCACACCACCCGATGAGGCGCTCTTGCTCGCGCAAGCACACTGCCAGAGAGTAAGAGGAACGAGGGGCGATAGCTTGCTGATCGAGGTGCCATTCGAGGTCACGGCGGCATTCTTCCAGGGTCCAGGGACCATAGGAAACGTACCGAACCGTTTTGGGATCAGCATCAAGTTCGTAGAGAGCGGAAAGATCACCTTGGGTCCATTCACACAAGATGAGACGGGGAGTAGCCAGCAAAACCGAGGTGTGCTGTGGTGAAAAGAACGAGCAGAATAGGGTGTCAGGGCATGTAAGCAAACAACTTGATTAAATTCTACTCCACTCTTATCCAATCGATTGCAGGGCGCTCGATAATGATTGAGCAGTTAGCTCGCCCGCTATCCTTTTCACAACCGTTCCTTGCCGATTAATAAAAATAGTTTGCGGCAAAGCGGTTATACCGTATTTCGAGGCAACCGAGCCATCCGTATCCAGTCCAATAGGGTAAGTGATATGGTAGATCTGTACAAAACTTGTAGCATCACTGTTCGCTTCTTGAAAGTCAATCCCCAGGAAGACTACATCTTTTCCCTGCGCTTGCGCTTGCTCCCAATGCTGTTCCAGAAGGGGCAATTCCTCTTTACAGGGCACACACCATGACGCCCAGAAATTCAAGACAACTGGTTTACCCTTAAAATTGGGGAGCGAAAGCAGACCCTTTCCGCTTGTTGATCCCAGCATTGCTAGCGAAAAACCTGGCGCGGGGTGGCCGACGAGAGGGTCCGATACTGCAACCTTTGCTGGTGTCAGCAATTGGGTCACCAGCAGCGCGAGTAATCCCACATTTACCAGGCTCACCACACACAATATGAGCATTTTGTGCCTGCGTTTAGGCTTAGGAGCTACCCCTTGAACTGGCACATTTTCAGCAAGTTCAGACATATGCACTCCCTTCCAAGAGTGTACCGTTTTCAGTTGCACCAGTATCAAAAAGCGGTTGGTAGAGCGCACAAAGCTGCTACACCTGGCAAAGGTGCTAGAGGCGCTTGCGAGCAGAATCTTGACCGGCGAGCCGCTTCAAGGAGTGTCTCCAAGAGAGCCAGAGTACACCCAGTAAGAGGCACCCTGCCAGCACCGTCGAGATAATCAGCAGGAGACTGCTGATGGGTATTGCCCCTAATGACTGATTGACCGCTTGCCGTGAAGGAGAGGCAGAATTATCGATAGGTGGATAGGAGCCGGTGATGACAAAGCGCGGAGTTCCACCGACCGAAAAGCTGCTGACGATCTTTCTTCCAGGGACGTTGAGCATGAGTACCTGTCCATCGGAGAGCGCTACAAAGCCAAGTCCCCCATCGTTGGTGATGGCGACCGATTGCGGGGAACCACTCAGAGCAATGATCCGCACGGGTTCTTGTGGTGTCTGAGGTGAGCCTGCCGTAACAGGAACCAGGACATCTAATTGGTTATGCAGTTGATCGGGCACATAGACCTCACCAGTGGGCGCATCATAATCCATCGAGCCAAACTGCCCGCCGCTCAGCAGCGTCCGAAAAACGGTTCGGGTATTCAGGTCAACGGCAACGACGGTGCCCTGGCGGGTAGTCACATACGCCGTAAAGCCGCCAGGGATGGTGATATGCTGCGGTCCATCGGCAATAGGTACAGTGCCAAGCAAGTTTCCGGTCGCCTCAAAGACCGTGAGCGAAGTAGTTCCGGCGATCCAAATCTGGTTGGGAGTATCAGGGGTGGCATCAGCCGCCGTCGAAGCCGCCACTGCCAGCCCATAGATGGGTTCATGCGTCTCGAAAGTCCACTCAACGGTACACTTCGCCGGATTAAGCGCCCGCACGCTGGTATCTCCCTGACCTGCCACATACAGGACTGTGCCATCCAGGCTGAGCGCCAGCAGGGAGGGTTGACCAGGAAGGCTTGCGGTGCAGCGTATCTTTCCTGTTTTGGCGTCAATGATAGCAACACGTCCTAGCGCTGGCTGCGTGGCATACAGCGCCGACCCATCCACACTCAGCAAAATGGTGTGCGGCTCTCCCGCTATAGCTAGCGACCTGGTAATATGTTGCTGTGCAATATCAATAATGCTGATGCCTTGCCCTGCCCCCGCAACATAGGCTAGTTGTGGCGCTCCCCCATCTGCAAAGACCGGTGGAGAGCGCCACCCCATGAGTAAAAGCAGCATACAGATCAATACCACCATATAACGGACACAGCAGCGGTAGCCAGATGTGTGAGAGATCGAATTCACCGCGATTGCTTTCCCTTCAAGCGTCTTGGATGATCGGTTTTGTCCTCCAGCCGCAGCGGGCGACCGGTGCTACGCCCTTCAGGTCATCACCCACTAATCACCCGGTCTACCACCATCAACGCGAAGAGCAAGGCCAGGTAACAGTTGGAATACCAGAAGAGCGTGCGCGCCCAGCGTTTGGTTTCATCGCGCAAGACCCGGATGGCAAGATAGATAAATGCTCCACCCAGCACGAGCGCTGAGGTCAGGTAGACCGCGCCCATAGCATGGATAGCGAAGAGAAGCAGTGTCGTCCCCAGAAGCACGAGCGAATAGATGAGGATTTGCCGCTTCGTTTCTTTGTCACCCTTGACCACCGGCAGCATCGGGATGCTGGCGCGCGCGTAATCGTTTTTGATGAGCAGCGCAAGCGCCCAGAAGTGCGGCGGCGTCCACAGAAAGATGATGCCAAAGAGCAAGATGGCCGGGAGACCAACCGAATGCGTGACAGCAGCCCAGCCAACGAGTGGTGGCACTGCGCCTGCCGCGCCGCCAATGACGATGTTCTGCGTGCTGGTGCGCTTGAGCCAGAGGGTATAGACGAACACATAGAACAGAATGCCGGAAAGAGCCAGCAGCGCGCTGAGCAGATTGACAAACACCATCAAAGAGGCGAAGGAGATGAGAGCAAGGATACATCCAAAAATGAGCGCGTGAACCGGGGGCACGCGGCCAGCAGGAAGAGATCTCCGGCTAGTGCGGCTCATCAATTGGTCAATATCGCGGTCAAGGTAACAGTTGATGGCGTTGGCGCTGCCGGCAGCGCAGGCTCCGCCAAAAAGCGTTGCCAGGATCAGCCCCACCGGCGGAAGCCCGCGCTGGGCCATCTCCATCGCGGCCAGCGTCACGCCCAGGAGCATCACCGTCACATGCGGCTTGAGTAGATTGACATAGGCGTTGATGTGCATTTTGAGGGTGCTAGCCTCTTTAGCTTCTTCTTTTGCTGGGTGGTCCTCGCCCACCGGCCCGCGCACCCACTCACGCTCTGGCGTTACGGTGACGGATGGCTCTGCCTGTGGTTTTGCTGGAAGGTCGCGGTAGGCCAGCACCGTCAACCCAACCAGACATCCCCAGACGGCAGCGCCAAAGGCCAGATGAAAGCCCTGCGAAAATTGGTAGCCATCTGTATTATTGGCTGATCCCAGCAGGACGATAGCAGCACCCACGCCTGTTTGGATAACGAATAAGATTCCAGCAATGATCGCCAGGCGCGCCTGTTTGGGGGCTTCGCGGCGACGACGCCAGGCATAGATGATGATACCAATCAAGAAGAGGCCAACAATGCTGGCGACGCTGCGGTGAAAGAGATTGACGAAGACGAACGGTGCGGCTGAATCGGGGATAACAGCGCGGCCACACAGAGGCCAGCCAGGGCACACCAGGTCTGCCCCGAAGCCGCGCACGTTTGACCCGCTGAGCAGCAAGCCATAGGTCAGGAGTGACCCTGTCAGGGCGACCCCTGCAAAGCGGCGGGCGCTGCGATAGGTTCCGGCAACCGCCTTTTTCTCGCCCAGCATCGCAGAGATGACAATCATCATAGCAAAGAAGGCCAGCGCGGTGCCCAGGTGAGCGGTAACAATGGTTTGGGGCAGTTCATACAGCACGGTGATAGCTCCCAAGATGATCTGCGCGATGAGCAGCATGACAGCGATCACCGTTGGAATGACATAGCGGCGCTTGCGCGCCCAGAGAAAGACAGAAAGCGCAAGGACAACAGTTAGGGTGCTAACAATGGAGGCAGTCAGTCGATGCGAATATTCAATATCGGTGTGCAGGTCAAGCGGCGGAATTAGGCTGCCGTGACAGGTGGGCCAATCGGGGCAGCCCAGGCCGGAGCCGGTAATGCGCACAATTCCACCGATGACCACCAGCGCATAGACAAATGCAACGGTAATCCAGCCCAGACGGCGTATATGAGCCAGGGTAACCCAGCTGAAAAAGCGGAGTTGGGGCATAACACTGTCCTTCTAACTATGCTTGCGGCAGCCATTGCCGCATGCCGTCCTCTAGCCCAAGTTCTTGACTGGTCAGGTCGGACGGGGCATTGGAGTCAAGCGTCTCGAAAGAGAGCCGTTTGTGCCCCTGGGCATCTATGATAAACATCACGGGATCATGTACTGCCTGCCCGTCTGAGGAAACCACATCATAGACATTGTACTGATGGTAGACGGACTGAAGTTGCTCTGCTGTCCCGGTGAGGAAGAGCCACTGGTGCAGCATCCCGTGATTGATGGACCAGGCTTGTACCTCGGCAACGCTGGTTGCAGCGGGATTGGCATTGATAGCCACCAGCGCCACCTTGCTATCTGCCGAAGCCCCTAGCCTGGCCTTGGCAGTATACATAATCGTAGCAGTCAAGGGGCAAAGCGTCTTGCACCGTGAGTCGATAAACGCCAGAACCACCTCTTGACCACGCAGAGAGGAAAGGGTTTCTGTTTGACCAAACTGGTCGGTGAGCGTGAAGTCAGGGGCAAGATCTCCATTCATTGGAATGCCCCCAGTTACAAGGTTGGGAGTCTGCACGGCTGTCTGGTTTTGGTGCATTTTGACGAGCCGAATTCCCCAGACGACCCCGGTAATGATGACGAGTGCTGTCGTAACGATACAGACACCCAGAACGAGTTTGGGCATACCATCAGTCTGCCGCATAGTCATATCCTTTCGGGGAATCTGTATTAGGAATCCGCTCGCGCAAACCCTCTTTGGTTTCCCCAGCGTTTATCTCTCAGGTGCGCGCTGCGATGGAATAGCAACGGGCGCGTCATCCATCTGGGTTCCAAACCACTGATGGACAAAAATACTGAGCGCAACACCAAAGGGGACGTCACCAAAGGTCCACATGATCCCTGCCCCAAGCTGCTGATCCTGGATGGCGGAAAAGGAGCCAGACACCGTCGCCAGGTGGGCATACGGCGCGTAGAGGGACGTTGGGGCAAACCCAAGCAGCGCTGCCAGGGCAACGTTTTGAAGGATAGCAACCCCTATAACTGCTATCTGTCCCAGATACCCCAGGCGCGGGCGGAGTGGTGGCGATGGGATGAGCTGCGTCCAGAACAGGACACTGACGATCAGAAAGGTCAGATGCTCACACCAGTCATGAATAGCCTCGTTGGTAAGCGCCAGATCATACAGATAAGGCCAATGCCAGACCCAGATACCAACAACGAACAGGATACAGGTAAGAATGGGATGCCGCAGCCAGTGCCCCACCTGATAGAGGGCATGCTTCAGCTTCGGCCTTGCCTGAGCGCTCGCAAGCCTACGAACCCCGCCGGGTAATCCCAGCCACAGCGGTTGGAGGGGCGCCGACGCAACGAGCAGCGGCGGGATAACCACCAGCAACAGCAGGTGCTGAACCATGTGTACCCAGAAGAGCCGACCGGAAAGGATGTCAACGGGCGCGGAATCTCCCGCAAGGGTAAAAAAGAGCGCTGCCAGGAAGAAGATACCCCGCCAGAACCACCTGCTCCGCCGGTATCCACCGATGTGAGGACCAGTCAACACAGGGGAAGCAGTGGTTCTAGCAGCGTTATGTGTCAGCTCCTCTTTAGAGAGGAGCATCCAGCCGCGAATATATAGGACTTCAGCAAGGATACATCCGAGCAGCACTGTGGGTGGGATCGGCCACCCACTTGCGTCAACCCAGATACTCATTGTGTCACCCCCGTATATCCGCGGCTTGTTCTAGCAAAGGACGATCAAAACACGCGAAGGGACAGCCAGAGAATCACCCCGGATAGCACGGTATAGTACCACCAGTAACCGACCACCTGCGGGATGAACTCTTGCCCGGCTATCCTGCCGTTCATGATCCGTCCGCCCAGCAAAACGCCAATCACCGCTAGCACGAAAATGTGGACGGTATTGAACGCTGCTACCAAGATGACCAGGCTTTGGAAAGCGTCATAAGATGGAGTTGCGGTGGGCGCGGTCGTATAGCCCAGCGTTGTCCAACTCCAGGCTTGAACTGCTAGCGCCGCGATCACCAGCACTAAGGCCAGCACGAAGAAAACCGTTGCTCCTCCTCCCCTGCGTACGGCTCGATCCCACCCCAGGTAGCACAGTGCGCTCACCAGCAGCAGGATGGCGACGACCAACCCTGGCGGGAAGGAAGGTTGGTCCGTCGGCGCTTTGAACAGGCCCCCAACATTGAGCGCGCTGAGCCAGCCTCCAGCAGCCAGCACAGCGAGTACCATCATGGCATCCGACACGATGAACAGCAGGACACCCGAGCGCGCCCGACCAACCTTAATATGCGGCGCGAGGTCATGGCTCGACTCATCGTGCGGTGTATGTTCGTGGGATGATATAGCTATATCACTCATGGATCATGCCTCTCAGCTCTCCGTCTGAACCTGGGCCGGTGCTGACGCCCCTACAGTTACTTTGTCTGCCTCTGGCTCCGGTTCTCCTGGCTCCGGTTCTCCGTACTCATAGAACCCTGAAGTCACTACGGGCAGTTCACCTTCAAAGTTCTCCAGCGGCACCGGGGTGGGCACAGCCCACTCCAGCGTCTTCGCGCCCCACTCGTTCGCTTCAGCACGCTCGCCCCGTATCAATGTGGTAATCACGTTATAGATGAGCGTGAACACCGATGCGGCGATGAGGATCGCAAACAGGCTGGCAACCAAATTCGCAGTAGCAAATTGGGGCGCGATAGATGCCTGCCAGCGCGCTTCACCTTTCAGGCCAGCATAGAAGAGCGCCGTAAACGTTCCGACAAAGCCGATTTCAAACAGCCAGAAATGGAGCCTGCCCAGGAACGGGTCGAGCCGCTTGCCGGTCATTTTGGGGAACCAATAGTAGAGACCGGCCATGAACCCGAAGACCATGCTACCAACCAGGGTGAAATGGAAGTGCGCCACGACGAACATGCCACCGTGCAGAATTTCGTCGGTGGGTACATCGGCCAGATAGATGCCGGTGATGCCACCGATCACGAAGTTGAACAGCAGGCCCATCACAAACAACAGCGGGACCGTCACCCAGATCTTGCCGCGCCAGAGCGTGCCCACGATGACCAGGAAGACGACCCCAGTGGGAATGGAGATCAGCTCCGTATCCAGCATGTACGGGCCACCCAGCGCGGTGGTTGATCCGCTCGTATAGAGGTGGTGCCCCCACACAAGAAAGCTGAGGACCGCAATGCCAACGATCCCGCTGATCATCAGTCGATACCCAAACAGCGGCTTGCGAGCAAACACCGAGGCAAGCTCAGCCGCTATGGCAAGCGAGGGCAGCGCGATGACATAGACCTCAGGATGGCCCATAAACCAGAACAGGTGTTCGTACACCCAGTTACTGCCACCCAGGCTGCTCACAAAGAAGGAGGTCTGGAAGACCCGGTCAAACAAGACCATCACTTCCGAGACAAAAAACGTGGGGAACGCCGTCAAACCAAGGGTGACTGAGAGCACCACGCCCCAAACGAAGATCGGAAGCCGTCCCCAGGTCATGCCCTTCGTGCGCAGCGTCACAACGGTGGTCACGATATTGAGCGCCGCCACCGTGGTCGAGAGTGCGAAGATGATAATCGTGATTGCGTAGGCATCCATCCCCGCACCGCCCTGGTCGGCGAGGGGCGCGTAGCCGGTCCATCCGGTTTGGAAGCCACCCAGAAACAGCGCGGAGATAAAGACCGGGACAGCGCTGAACAGCAGCCAGAAGCTCAGCGCGTTCAGCCGGGGAAAGGCCATATCGCGCGCGCCAATCATGATGGGCAGGATGAAGTTGCCGAATGGACCACTGACCATGATGATGGTCGAGACGATCATCAGGATGCCGTGCATGCCCACAATAGTGTTGTACGTAGAGGGTGGGAAGAAGAGCGCTCCAGGCTGCGATTGCTCCAGCCGGATCATGAACGCGCCGGTGGCACCAAGGAGGAAGGTAAAGAAGACTAACGCCAGATACTGCATGCCAACGACCTTGTGGTCGGTGGTATAGCGGAAGTAGCGCCAGAGGCCCTGGTCCTTGCCCGCCAGTCGCATAGCATCGGCATGCGTTTCCTCCCGACGCCCAAACCCCCATTTCCAGACCCCACCAAAGGCCCCGATGCCAATGAAGAAGAAGACGACCCAGCCCAAGTAGGCAGCTACGGCGACACTGTCTTGCCAGTAATCCAAGATGCCATTACCAGGGGTTGGGGGTGTCACCACACGAGATACAATGAAACCGGCAGCTGCCGCCCCCACAGCCCCGAAGAGTATCCCCGTAAATACACTGGGAAACAGGAGCTGCCGGATGCTCATGCGTTTTGTTTCGGTTGTTTGGGCTGCGACTGCGCTCATGGGTTCCCCCCTTGGCTAAGTATCCAGGCATTAAAATCAGATTGACTCATTACATGCACGGATGTCCACATATAGGTGTGGTAGAGTCCGCATAATTCCACGCAGACCACGGTGTAATCTCCAGTCTGCTTGGGTGTGACAACCTGAGTGGTGGTTATCTCTCCTGGATTGGCATCCACCCGCACGCCGAGCGCCTGGATGGCAAAGCCATGCAGCACATCTTTCGACGTGACCACAAACTGCACCGGGCGGTTCACCGGCAGGTTCAACACCTGATCCTGGTTGGAAATGCCATACGCGGGATACTCAAACGTCCACAGCCATTGTTGGCCGGTGACATTGACGATCAACGTATTGGGGGACGCGGCACTGGTTTCCTGATACAGCCCGACCATCCCCCAGATGAGCAGGAATAAGCACAGGAGACTGGTGACAGCCATCCATCCAATTTGGAGCCCCGGCTTGGGCAGCAAGTATATGCCATTCTCTGTGGGTCGCCCTCGGCTCCTGAAGACGAACAGGCTGTAGAACATAAAGACCCAGACGAACATAGCGACTGGGATCGCCAGGACGGTAAAGACCACGATGGTGGTGTTATCGAACCCGCCAATGTCAGTGATAGTTGTTGGGAGAACAAATTGAGCCACCAACAGCCAGACCACAATCCCGATGACGGAGAGCGCTATCCAAAGGATGACAGCGCGCCGCAGATGACGCGGTTCTTTCCTCGCTGGGGGAGCGCCGCCACCGTTTTCTGGGACAGTTGCTTCGGACATCTTCCCCTCCTTAATAATTTGATACAGCCATCGATCCAGCCATGTACCCAATGGTAGCCATTGGTCCCGCAAAGCCCACTTGACCACCCTGAAGTCCAGTTCCGCAGGGGTCATAGCACTTAAAGACGTAGATCGTACCAGCAGACCCTGACTTGAACTGGAACGAGATGACGTTTGGCTTCGTCGGGTAGCCCGTGTTAGGATCGGGGGGTACGCTGCTATCTACACCGACGACGGGGACACTGAGGAAGAACGGATTGTCAGTGCCTTCCCTCGACTGAAGGGTGAAGGTGTGAGATACCTTAGAGGGATCATACGTTGTAAAGGGCTGACCGTTGAGAGTTGCAGTGCCATCAAGCGTGCCTTGCACTTGCTGGAAGTAATCGTTGTGCAGTTGCGTCGCTCCATCGTAATTGGTGATGGTGATGGTGATAATGCTGTTCGCTGGAACCTCAAATTCGGTGGATGGGCAATACGTTACCCAGTCGATTTCGGGGTGAGTGGCTCCTTGGTGACATACCTGACTGTCAGGATAGGTCGAGAGGTCCAGTGAGGCGCTGTTTGGGCCTGTTTTGGTCGCCTTCAATACGCTGGGTTCGTAGCCAAGCGCCTTCACGGATGAGAGGCTCAGCCAAGCCACTGCGAGGTAGCCAAAGCCTATCACAAGTGTGACTATGATGCCAATGGTAAACCCTACTGAATGCCGTTTCAATGTCGCCCTCCTTATACATTAATTTCTTGACTCTAAAACTGGCTTACTCTTTCCGTCTACCAGCTTCGGGGTCATGATGGTGTGCATTGCTCAGCATTTCCAGGTCTAAGGCGGGTTTCCTTTATGTTCTTCTTTGGGGGTGCCCATTGTTTATGGCCCCAACAGGCCATTGCTCCAACTGTTGTTTTTCTCCGTTGTAGTTACAAGCTCTACATCCTTTTTCATGGCAATGCCTCCTTTCTGTCAGCATCAGCAGTTCCTTGACTATCTAGATAGCGATTCCTTGCTGTAACAGTGAGTCGTATAAATACGATGACCCTTATTTTTAGCCCTTTTCAAAAACCAGGCGGCGATCCCTTACTGTAACCTCAGTTCGTACTATCGAGTAGCGCCTTGATGTACCCTCTTTAGAGAAAATCAGGGATAAGAGTTTCCTGGGCTATTGACGGATGGCAATGAGCCGGCAAGACAAGGGTCTGGAAGGTAGTTGCGCTGAGAAGATAAACGAGGGCTATATTCACAGTTTCCGGTGGTTATTTGCCCATCGGTTGTCATGGCCCTATTCTAACAATGGTGTCAACTCCCCCTGCTTCTTTACAGTAAGGGATAATGAGATCGCTAGAGTTAGCACGTTACTAAAGAACCAGAAATGAAGGCTGCCTGGGCTGGTGACGGATGGCAATGAACTATTGCTGACAAGCTTGGTAACGTTGCGCAGATGTACCTCTTCCCACAAGCGCCGGCGCCAGATGTCTCTGCCATTATCGCAGCGCCAGCCGCCACCGCTGTGGCTCCCTCCAAATCTGGCTCCCTTTCGGAGGGCAAATGATCGCCGTGCTGAAGTGAAGAACCTTTTGAGCTATATAACATATAGCAGACCTGGCAGTCAATGCTGTTGTTCGGCATGATCGAACAAGCCCCTTGCCCCGGTAGATGCTGTATGCCAGCCTAACTGAAGTGTAACATAAAGTAACGGTTACGTCAAGGTAAGATAATATGACTCACAGGGTCTTAGTTGCTGTGCTGGCTACCGAGATCATCTGTTCAGAAAGTAGGAGAGTGAACACTCTCGACTTGGCCTCTGGTGAACAGAGGCCGACATGAGCCAACACCACACGAACACCGGTTCGATTCCTGAACTGCTCCCTGTGCTGGCTACTTTCGTCATCCGTTCGGAAAATAGGATATTGAGCGCGATAGATCTGGCTAATGTCCCACCTACCGCTCATCATGCCAACCTACCCGTTCCTGCACTCAAGATTCCTCGGTCCGCCTGGCAGACGGTCGTCCAACGTGCGGCCCAGAGAGAATCCTTGCGCGCCATCGCCTGCCGTTTGGATACCTCCTAACCATCAGGAAGCGTTTGGGGAACACTGCTGCTGGATCTGCTGGCGCTGCCGGAAGCGCAGCGACATCTGGAGCAGGCATTGGCACTGGCGCAGGAAAGCGGCTCGCTATTCTGGCTCCGCGTCATCACCAGCTACTAGCCTCAGTGTGTCTGGCCCAACAGGATGTAATGCGGGCAGCATTGCTGCTGAATGATGCTGTCGACGCCCCACCTCCAAGCCCGTCGCTGCCGGAACGCATCATTTGGTGTGCGCGGGCGGAATTGGAAGCCGCGCTCACACACCCAGACAAGACCCTCTCCATCATTGAGACGCTAATTACCTCTGGCGGGGTTGGGCCGGATGGAGTGATTCCTCGCCTGTGGCATCTGCGAGCCGAGGCTCAGATGGCTCTGAGTCAGACAGCCGAGGCCGAAGCGCTGCTGTACGCCGCTGTAGAGGCGGCAGAAGCGCAAGGCATTCGTCCAATGCTCTGGCGTCTGGGGGGCGGTGGGAAGGCTGGCGCTCTCTCAGGACCGTCGCAAAGAGGCGGCAGAGGAGGTTGCCCAAGCGCAAAGGATGGTTGAATCTCTCGCTCCCGGCATCCCAGATGAAACGCTACCCGCAGAGCAGGCTGCCCAATTCAGTCAGCCAGCGGGCTTGGGGGCGCGAGAATGGCTTCCAGATAATGATGCAGGGCGCGGATCAGGCGCAGGTCCAGGGAATGATGGAGCTGGGCGAGCAACGGGCTGAGAAACTGCTGGAACTGGCTGCGCATCTGCCGGGCCAGGTTGGGGTCTGGCAGGTCGTGGCAGGCGAGATAGACTGGAACATGGCGAAACCTCCGAGGGAAGCAAGAATGCTAGTGCCTTACTCTCCCTCAGAGGTTTCGTTGTGTTCCAGCGTTGCCTTCCTTAAATCCGGGGTGCTTCATGCGTCATGCGGGCTGTGGCATTTACACGGGGCTAATCACGAATTGTTCCCATGTACTTGCTGTTGTCCGGTTGGCAAACAATACCCCCCCCTGGTTCAGATCGGCGGAGACATAAAGGTTATTGGCAACCGACTGGAGTGTCACTGCTCCGTTGCCCACCGAGACCATCCGGAATTCTTCCCAACCCAGGACTCCGAGTGCTTCGGCAATGAGTTTCGTGCTTTGGTTCAGGTCGGTGGTCACATACTTATGGTTGATCAAAGACAGGAGCGATACGGTTCCATCCGGGTTACTCACCACCATGAACTCCTCCCAGGTTCCTACTGCCGTCCGATTGGCGATCAAGGGATTGTTCCCGTAGTTATCCGCGCTCACGTAGGTATTGTTCGCGTTCGCGCGGATACTGGACCAATTCCCAGTTGCCGTATAGGTGCGGACGATATTTTGCAGGGTGGTGTTCGCCACAAAGTTGTTGGTCCCGAACTGGCTCCATTTGGCGGCGATGGTCGAGGCACTGTCGTTGTTGATGTCGGGAATCGGGTTCGTGTTGGAGGTATAGAATGCCCAATTCCCTCCATTCGGAATGCCATCGGGACCAACCGAGCTATCAGTATTTTTGTTTTTATACGCCCAATTGGTCCACGAGACATTGAGGGCATTCAGGCCGGACAGCCATTTGCCCCAGAGGTCATTGAACTGCCAGAACCAGAATTCGCCAGCATAGACTGGCACATTCCAGTTAGCTTGAAACGTGGCGATGTCCTGAAGGGAGTTGTTGATGAGGGTGTTCGTCGAATTCCAGTCATTATAAGCACTAAAGTTATAGTAATGGAGTTCGTAGACCACGTTGGTCCACCCATAGGCGGAAGGTGGCAGGGCTTGCCCCCATCCGAAAAAGGCTTCGACGATGATGATATGGTTGGGGTCGATGGCGCGTACCGCTTGATAGAGCGTGTTGTAGAAATTGTACTTCTGTTGGACCTGTTGGGCGGACTCGCCTCCTCCGTTCGTGAGCAAGGGTTCATTGAGCAAATCATACCCGGCGATGGTTGGATTGCCGTTGTAATGGCTCGCAAGCCGCTGCCAGATTTGCACGGTCCAATTCTGGTAGGTGGAATTGCTCCAGAGTTGATTGCTGCCAGCTTGTCCACAGGATTGCCAGGGACAGTCGGCTCCGGGAGTGCCGTGCAGGTCTAAGATGACATAGATGTTGCGTTGCGCGCTCTGGCTTACCAGCCAATCCAGTTCGCCAAAAGCGTCCGCGTCGGATTTCATCGTGCCATCGGGATTCATCAACACTTGCCAATAAATCGGGACGCGCACCACGTTCAGGCCCATATTTTTGATGTTATCCAGGTCGCTGGCTTGAATCCAGGTGGTCTCATACCCGTTGGTCAGGCTATTGGCGGTAGCCGCCCCAAAGCGGTTGGTCAGCGTTTGCCGCACCGTATACTCGTCGGATTGGTAGACGTTCAGTTCGGCAATCGACCACCAGTTCCCTTTGCTGCCGGTCTGAAAGATCAAAATATAGCGGGCGTTCTGTTGCACGAAGGGAATGACAAGGTTATGCCCGTTGCCCTGGCCGCTGGTCACATTCGACCAATTGGCGCCGTCGCTCGAATCCTGGATGAGATAGCCAGCCGGATAATCGCCCGTACTCGATCCCGCATCAAGAGAAAGCTGGTCGAAAGCAGTCACCGATCCAAGATCAATCTTGAACCATTGGCCGTTCGTCTGGGCAGCCCCGGTACTCCAGCGTGTGGACTGGTTGCCGTCGATGGCGTTATAGGGGGAACCGCCCGCTTCAGTGGACGAGGCGGACACAACCCAGCCGGAACGACTCAGGGCAGCCTCTCCAAGCGGCGACATCCATCCTTCGCGCAGCAGCCAGCTTCCCAGGTTGGTGCCGTGCAGATTCACGACCGAGCCGGTGCCCGAATTGTTCTTAATCACGGTGCCGTTAGTTTTGAGGAAATCGGCGTTCCCAAATGCCGCGTGGGTGATCGGTGGACTGGCGATGATGGTAAATCCTATCAACAGGGTAAAGGAAAGGACAACGGCGATCAGTTTGTTCATGTGAAGCGTCTCTTTCCGAACGACTGCGTTCTGTGGTGTTGTGTGAGGATCTCATTGCCACTTCACTCGTGGCGCCAGTGTTTCCAGGTCTGCCACACGAACCCTCAAGCTGCGTTGCTACTTGCTTTTTGTGGTGGGCTGGGGAACCTCCTTTCGAGACACAAGAAGGCTACATCGCAGCACATCGCGCTCGTAAGCGCTTCGCGCTGCTGGGACTGCTCTTTTGCAAGCTGCGCCACTGGAAAATCACACAAAGGATGAGTATCAAAAGGACAGGGATGCCCTTGCCAGACAGCACTGTCTGTGTCTATGAAGCAAGACTATTCAACGAGAATAGCCGTGATTATGCGTGGGTTGACTGTAACAAGACGTCCGCAGTGGAGGTTGCACTGCCCATGCGCCCAACATTGGCGAGAAAATGATCAAATGCGGCCTGGGCAGCGCCATAACTGGCCGCATCCTCACCAAGTTGGCTGATCGAGATGGTTAGGGCTTCAAGCGGCAGTTGGAGCGCCGTTTGGGCGAGTACCTGTCGGAGTTCGTCGAGGAGCAACGGCCCCAACAGCAAGCCAACCCAACCGCCGATGATGAGTAGTTGCAGATTGAACAAATTGACAAGATTCCCCAGACCCACCCCTAAGTACAAGGCCGTTTTTGCCAGCACCTGCTGCGCCAGGGGGTTGTGCTGCTGAGCGGCTGCGGCCAAGGCTGCAATACTGCTCCATTGATCGTGGGCAATCACCCAGGGACTGTTGGCGTCGTGTTCACGAAGCGTTTGAAGAATGCCTGGGGCGCCCACATACGCTTCAAGACAGCCCTTATGCCCGCAGCGACACAGACGGCCATCCAACTGGATAATAGTATGGCCGACCTCGCCGGCACTATTGGTGGCTCCACGGTAGAGTCTGTCTTCAGACGTGATCCCCGCTCCCACCCCAGTGCCGATATTAATGACGGCAATATTAGCAGGACGGTGGGTTCCCAGCGCTTGCATCTCCGCCAGGGCCATCGTCTTGGCGCCGTTCTCCAGAAAGATGGGGAACTCAAAGTGCTGCTTGAGCATAGCCATAAAGGGGGCCGGATGCCACCCCCAGGTCGGTGAAGCCAGCAACATGCGTGGGCTATGTTCAACAATTCCCGGCACACCAATCCCCATACCGAGGATCTGCTCTGGACGAATGTGTGCCGCGCTCAGTACCTCCGTCACCCCCTGTACAATGAAGGTAACCAGCGTCGAGGGGGAACTGTCGTCATCAGAGAGTGGGTGTATAATTGTCGCTTGCTTTTCCAAGAGGAGATCGAAGAGATCGATTACGATACGGGTTTCTCCCAACTCGCAGCCGAGCAAATAGCCATAGGCGCGATTGAAAGACAAGAGGGAACGTGGACGCCCACCCTCTGAAGCTTCCAGACCGGTTTCTACGATAATATGCTCGGCCAGCAGCTCGCCAACGACATTGGTCACGGTGGCGGTGCTAAGTCCACTGTGTTGGCTCATCTCCAGCCGGCTAATAGGTTGATGCGCAGCAATCTGTTGAAGCACCACTCTTCGATTGAGGCGGCGAACATCACGGCTCGTCACAGTAGATTTTGGCATTGGCGGCACCCTTCTCATAGAGAAATGGGGCTGTGGGTTCTAACACTAAATTTAATGGTTAGTTTTAATTATAGGATAACCGTTAAATTAATCCTTGTCAAGTGTTGTGCTGGCTACGTCGCGCCTGCGGGTCTCCCATCAAGTCCTGGCGAGCTGCCAGCAACACGAATCGCACGGCTTCATAGGATGCATCCAAACGGCGGGCGACGGCGCGCAACGATTCTCTTTGCGCCACACGTTGGACGACGGTGCGCCAGGCTGAGCGAGGAATCTTGAGTGGAGGAATCGGTGGGTTGACATGGTGAGAGGTTGGTGGGACAAGAGCTATGCTACCCGTGAGCAGCACTGTGGAGGGGACGAACGCAAGGGGCGCCATCTGCCCCGATGCCCGTCGGTTCCACCTTTGCTTGCTTGAGTTCGCCTGCCAGGCAACCCCGCGGGATTGTCGTGGAATCGACCTCTTTGGTTCCGCTCGCAAGCTAAATCAACAAGACTACCAAAATTTTTCCTTCTGGCTCCCTCTAGGCTACCCGCCCAGTTACCTCTCTCCTTTTCCTCTGTTCTTGGCTACTGTATGAAGAGATGCGGGGGAGTGGGATCTCATGCTTGGATGCTACCCTTATGACCACCACAGGGGTAAGCAGATATCTGGGCAGAAACGATTCTACAGTTTCCAATGCTGATCTTATGACGAGAGTAGCCACCACAGGGAGAAGAGCAGATAAGCGTCATATTTTTGCACAGAGAGAACCAGTCAACGTGAGTGGAAAGGGCTGTGACACTACTTGCGCCTCATGGGCCTAGTGTCATCAAGTCAAAACGAGCAAGCGAAGAAAACAACGGGCATCAGGGCACCAGAACTATATACAGCGGCGAGCAGAAAGATTGAGCGAGGTGGTACGATGGAGGCATGAGAGCCTA
>CAZFWN010000045.1:0-31251 GCA_964522745.1 uncultured Ktedonobacterales bacterium | reverse complement strand
GGAAAGTTACGATTAACCACAGTGATTTTTTGCTAGGCGACTTCATTAATACCTTGATCAGTTTCATTATCATTTCTGCCGTGATTTTCTTCTTAGTTGTCCGGCCAATCAATGCGCTGGTGAAGCGCGTGTACCACGAGAAGGCAGCCGACCCGACGACCCGCGACTGCCCATTCTGCTACAGTAAGATTCCATTGAAGGCGACGCGCTGCGGCTTCTGCACCTCGGAGGTTGAGGCGATTACGGCGGCGGTAGTGGTAGCGAATAATCTCAAGCCATCTGGGAAATAGGCGCTTGCTAGCATGGACTATCCCTCCTGGCTGCGGTTTTTCCAGCGCCCTTTTCCCAGCGCCAATATGGTCCTGATTCGTGGCGAGCGCCCGCTGCTGGTGAATACTGGCTTTGGCAGCGACCTGGACGAAACCGAGCGGCTGCTGCGCGGGTCTGGCACATCGCCAGAGCGCCTAGCGCTGATTGTGAATACCCACTATCACAGCGATCAGGTGGGCGGCAATTATGGCCTGCAAACGCGCTATGACCTGCCCGTTGCGGCGCATCCCTGGGACGCGGCGATGATCAACCGGCGCGACCCGGAGATGTGCAGCGCCCGCTGGCTCGATCAACCCATCGAGCCGTATCAGGTCGATCAGCCGCTTCACGCCGCCAGCGCCGGACTGGCTCGCCGATAAGATCATGCCTGGCGGGTGGCCCAAACTGGCATCATGAGGACATTGCCTTATCAAACGCGCTTCCAAATCCCTGGGTAGTCGATTACCAGCCCATCGGCATCAACGGTAATTTCGGCCTTGAAGCTGGTTGCCAGTCCTTCATAGAGATAGCGCCCGCCTTCGGGCGTCAGGTCCAGACAGGTGTAGCGCTGCCGCACGGCTCGAAAGTGGAGTTCTGGTACGGACAGATAGACCACGTTGATTTCGGCTGATGTGCCTGGTTTGAGCGCCAGCCGGCGAATAGGCAGGGTGTTCGTGAAGGGGGTAACGTTTATATCCACATCCAGGCAGCCGTCAAGCACTGCCAGAGGGGCGCCAGCCCTGAACCAGGGGCCGGCTCCATCAGTAGTGAGCCGCTGCCGGGCGCCAGCCAGACCGATGGCATGGAGAGACACCTGCCGCGTCATCCACTTGCTATCGCAGCGGACGGTGTAATGCACGCGCATGGGAACGCCCTGCGCTTCGAGCAGCACCATCCCATCGGCGACGATCTCATCTTTGCGCTGCATCAGATGGAGATGCTCCAGCCCTGGCCCGCTCACCTGCGCCCACATGATGCTACGATTCATCGGATTGCCCCTCTTTGTTTCCCTCTTGCTGATGCCTGCGCCGCTTTTCCAGCCAATCCTTGATGTCGCCTTCCTGCCCATAGACCGTTGGCTCGTAGTAGCGCCGACCTTTGAGGTTGTCGGGCAGATACGCCTGAAGCGCTTTGGGCGGCGGGCGGTTGGGGTTCTCCGGCGCGCTGTCCTGATAGACGTCGTGGGTGTAGATGTAGCCTTTGCCGTAGTCGAGGTCTTTCATCAGTTGGGTCGGGGCGTTGCGAATCCACAGTGGCACCGGGTCGTTGCGGGTAGACTGCACATCCTGCTCGGCGCGGGCATAAGCGGTGTAGAGCGCGTTGCTCTTGGGTGCGGTTGCCAGATGGATGACCAGCTGCGCCAGGGCCAGCTTGCCCTCCGGCATGCCGATAAAATGCACCGCCTGCTGCGCGGCGACGGCCACGACCAGCGCCTGCGGGTCGGCCATGCCGACATCCTCGCTGGCGAAGCGAATCAGCCGCCGGACGATATACAGCGGGTCTTCGCCGGCCTCCAGCATGCGCGCCAGCCAGTAGAGGCCGGCGTCCGGGTCGGAGCCACGCAGCGCTTTATGCAGTGCAGAGATCAGGTTGTAGTGTTCTTCGCCGGCTTTGTCATAGAGCAGGGCGCGATGTTGCAGCGCACCCTCGACGGTGGCAACGGTGATGATCTGCTGGTCGGACTCGTCTGGCTCGGCGGCGTCTGCTGCCAGTTCCAGCGCGTTGAGGGCAGTGCGGGCGTCGCCGTTGGCGGCGGTTGCCAGGAAGCGCAGGGCGTCTGGCGCAAGCTGAAGGCGCATCTGCCCTAGCCCGCGCTCTTCATCACTGAGGGCGCGCAGGGTGATGGCTTCGATCTGCTCGTCGCCCAGGGCGCGCAAGGTGAAGACGCGGCAGCGCGAGAGCAGCGCGGCGTTGACTTCAAAGCTCGGATTTTCGGTGGTCGCGCCAATCAGCGTGACGATGCCGCGCTCCACATGCGGCAGCACCGCGTCTTGCTGCGCTTTGTTGAAGCGGTGAATCTCATCGATGAAGAGGATGGTGCGCTGATTATAGGCTTTGCGTCGCTCCCTGGCGGTCTCGACGGCTTTGCGCAGTTCGACGACGCCGGCGCTGACGGCGCTGACGCGGATAAAATACGCGTGGGAGACGCCGGCGATCACCTCTGCCAGCGTCGTTTTGCCGGTGCCCGGCGGACCCCAGAGAATCATCGAGGGCACGCGGTCACTTTCCAGCGCTCGGCGCAGGACCGTGCCGGGGCCGATAATGTGTTCCTGCCCGATAATTTCATCCAGCGCGCGCGGGCGCATGCGCGCCGCCAGCGGCATGCGCGTGTCGCCGGCGGTTTCTGCCGGCACCGGCGCGGCTGCGCCGGTGGTATCATCAGCGTCAAAGAGAGAGCGCTGGTTGCGCGGGTCGGTTGAACTCATGCCTCTATTGTACTAGAAATTGTGTTCTTCCGCTAGAGGGCACCGATGATTGTCCTATCGCATTATCAGACGCGCCCGCTGCTGGCGGCGCGCCAACAGCAGCAGACTTCGGCTCAAGTGTCGCCTGACCTTGGGCTAACGACTATTGAGGCGCAGTTGACGGCAGAGGGGGTAAGCTTTCCAGCCGGGGAGCGCGTGACCTGGGAGGAGATTGCACGCATTACGAAGAGTGACCATCAGTGCTTCCGGGTCACACCGGAAGGCATCGCCTCGATCCAGGTCTTCTCGCCCGCGACCAACTGGGCGCGCAGCCTCTTTGCAACCGCCTCGGCGCCCACTACCGTTGTGGGCGGCTTCTCGATGCACCGCATTCAGGGAACTGATCCGCTGCAAGATACACGCGCCAAGATTGCCGCGCTGGCGCCGATCAGCGGCCATCTGCTCGATACGGCTACCGGCCTGGGCTACACCGCCATTGAGGCGGCCAAAACGGCGGAGCAGGTGACGACGATTGAGCTTGACCCGGCAGCGATTGAGATTGCCCGGATGAATCCCTGGTCGCGGGCGCTCTTCGACAACCCGCGCATCATCCAGCGCGTCGGCGATGTTAGCGAACTAATCGAGACGTTCATCGATGGCTCGTTTAACCAAATTTTGCATGACCCGCCAGTCTTTAGCCTGGCCGGAGACCTCTATTCGCTTGCCTTCTATCGCCAACTCTACCGGGTGCTGCGGGCCAGAGGGCGAGTCTTTCACTACATCGGCGATCTTTCCAGCAGTTCGGGCCAGCGCGTGGCTGGCGGAGTTGTTCGCCGGTTGCAGGAAGCTGGCTTTCGGCGTATCGTGCGCCATCCCGAAGCGTTCGGGGTGGTGGCGTTCAAGTGAGAGCGCGACTTATCAGGAGGAAACGACTATGAGCGAAGTACACCCATCAGCGCCGACCTGGCTAGACCTGTATGATTACCGCAGGCGCGTGGCGCGCATCTATCAGGAGCGCGAGGCGGCGCTGCGGGCCGGCGAAGATGAGCAGGCGATCTGGGGACGCTGGCGCGCCGGGCGGGACGCGCTCTTTGCCCGGCATCCGCAATCGGCGCTGAGCCTGGAGCAGCGCCAGAGCTTCAGCGGCCTGCACTATTTTCCGTACAATCCCGCGCTGCGTCTGGAGGCGATCTTGGAGCCAGAGACGGTGGAGGAAGAGCAGACGCTGGAGGCCAGCGGCGCGCACGCGATGCGCTTCCTGCGCGCCGGGCGGGTGTCTTTTACCATTGATGCTACACCGCTGCACTTGATGGTCTACTGGATCGATGTCTATGGCGGCGGCCTCTTTCTGCCATTTCGGGATGCGACCTGCGGGCAGGAGAGCTATGGCGGTGGACGCTATCTCTTTGATACGGTCAAGGGCAGCGATTTCATGACGGTGGAGGATGGCGCGGGAGATGCGACAGAGACCATGCGGGGGCTGGGGTATGCTGGTGGCGGGATTATTTTAGACTTCAACTATGCCTATAACCCCTCCTGCGCGTATGATCCGCGCTGGGTCTGCCCGCTCGCGCCGAACGAGAACCGGCTGCCGGTGGCGATCCGCGCCGGCGAGCGGGCGTTTCACAACTAAAGGCCGGCGGCCAACCACGCCATTGTGGCTAGTCGCCGGCCTGATCGTTTTACGCTGGTTTGGGTCGGGGTTAGCCTTTGGCGCGCTCTGCCGCTTTGGTGAGGGCGCGTTTGGTGTAGACCTCGACCAGATGCTTGCGATAGGATTCTGAGGCGTAGGCATCGCTGAGGAAGTCCATGCCCTCAGCGGCATGGCTGGCCGCCGCAGCGATGTTCTCTGCCGAGAGCGCCTTGCCGGTCAGCGCCGCCTCAGCCGCCTTGGCGCGCACGGCCTTGGGGCCGGCGCCGGTGATGCCGATGCGGCAGTCGGTGCAGTTGCCGCTGGCGTCGCGGGTGATGATAGCCGCCACGCCAACAACCGCGTAATGGCTGGCCGGATGAGGGTGCTTGATGTAGGCCGCGCCCTGCCCGGCTGTGAGCGCCGGCACGCGCACCTCGGTTAGCACCTCCTGAGAGTCCAGCGCGGTGGTCAGCATATCTACAAAGAAGTTCTCGGCGGTAATGGTGCGCTCGCCGTTGGGGCCAACCGCGCGCACTTCCGCACCCAGCGCCAGCATGACCGCCGGCAGATCGGAGGCCGGGTCGGCGTGGGCCAGGTTGCCACCGACGGTGCCGCGATTGCGCACCTGCACGTCGCCGACTTCCCGCTCGGCTTCGGGCAGCACGCTGCACGACTTCTTCATCACATCCGAGCTTTCCACCTCGTAGTGGGTGGTCAGCGCGCCGATGCTGATATGTCCGTCGTCGGCTTTAATGCCGCGCAGGCCGGCGATATGCCCAATATCGATGAGCATGGCTGGCTGGGCCAGGCGCAGCTTCATCATGGGCAGCAAGCTATGGCCGCCGGCGATCAGCTTGGAATCAGCATTCCTACCAAGCAGCTCGATGGCTTCCTGGACGCTGTGCGCCCGGTGATAGTCAAATTCACTAGGGAACATGGTTGTACGTTCCTCCCTTTCTCCTACGCCTTTTTCGCCTGCTGGATAGCGTTCCAGACATGCTCCGGGGTCAGCGGCATGTCGATATGCGTGATGCCCAGCGGCGAGAGCGCATCCACAACAGCATTGACCACCGCTGGCGTCGAGGCAATCGTGCCAGTTTCGCCGATGCCCTTCACACCGAGCGGCTGATGCGGTGATGGGGTGACAGTGCGGTCAAGGTCGAAGTGGATCAGTTCGCCCGCCGTTGGCACGACATAATCCATCATGCTGCCGCTGACAAGCTGACCATTATCATCATAGATGGCATACTCATAGAGCGCCTGGGCGATGCCTTGTGCCAGACCGCCATGAATTTGCCCATCGACGATCATCGGGTTGACCACCGGGCCGCAGTCATCCACAGCGACATAGCGCACCAGCTTGGTCACGCCGGTTTCTGCATCGACCTCGACGACGCAGATATGCGTGCCGAAGGGATAGACAAAGTTGGGCGGGTCATAGAAGTGGCTCTCTTCGAGCATCGGCGTCACGCCTTCGGGCAGATTGCCGCCCATATAGGCAGCGAAGGCAATCTCCTGAATGGCCTTAGCCTTATCCGGGCTGCCCTGCACAAAGAATTTGCCATCCTCATAGACAACATCATCCAGCGCGGCCTCAAGCTGGTGCGCGGCGATCTTACGCGCCTGCTCGCGGACCTTGCGAGCGGCCATGACCAGCGCGGCGCCACCAACGGCCAGGCCACGACTGCCATAGGTGCCCATGCCCATCTGGACCGAGCCGGTATCGCCATGAACCACGTCCACATCATCAACCGGCACGCCCAGTTCGCTTGAAACGATCTGCGCGAAAGTCGTCTCTTCGCCCTGGCCGTGCGGGCTGGTGCCGGTAAGCACTGTCACCTTGCCGGTGGCAGAGATGCGCACGGTTGCGCTCTCCCAGAGGCCGCCGGCAAAGCCGGTGGCGTTCACGCCCGCAGACGGGCCAAGTCCACAGACCTCCACATAGGTCGAGAAGCCGATGCCCAGGTATTTGCCCTGCTTGCGCGCCTCGGCCTGCTCGCGGCGGAAGTTGTCATAGCCGACGATCTGGAGCGCCTTATCCAGCGCGCCTGGGTAGTTGCCGCTATCGTAGACGAAGGTAGTCACCGAGGCGTAGGGGAACTCGTCGGGCTGGATGAAGTTCTTGCGGCGAATCTCCACTGGGTCCATGCCCAGTTCTTTGGCGACCAGATCAATGCCGCGCTCAACAATGTAGGTGGCTTCCGGGCGGCCCGCGCCGCGATAGGCGTCGGTAGGCACCGTGTTGGTATAGACACCGAAGACATCAGCGTGAATAGCGCCGACCTTGTAGCAGCCGGAGAGCATAGGCGCAAAGAGCCAGGTGGGTACGCCGGCTCCTGGGCCGGATTGCAGGTAGGCGCCCATATTGGCAATCGTCTTCACGCGCATGCCCAGGATGGTGCCATCATTCTTGACGGCCCACTCGACATACTCAACATGATCACGGCCATGCGCGGTGGCAAGATAGTTCTCGCGCCGCTCTTCGGTCCATTTCACCGGGCGGTTGAGTTTTTTCGAGGCCCACATGGCGACCGCATCGCCAGGATAGAGCGAAATCTTGGCGCCAAAGCCACCGCCCACATCGCGCGCGATCACGCGCAGCCGGTGTTCTGGGATGCCAGTGGTGAGCGTGCCAAGCAGCCGGGTGACGTGTGGATTCTGGCTGGTGTTCCAGATGGTCATCTCTTCGCTGCCCGGATTCCAGGAGGCCAGAATGCTGTGGGTCTCCATTGGATTGGGGATCAGCCGGGTGTTGACCAGGCGGTGTTTGACGACGCGGTCTGCCTGAGAAAAGGCGGCATCAATATCGCCAGCATGCAGCATCCAGTGGAAGCCAACGTTATTGGGGATGTTGTCGTGCAATTGTGGAGCGCCCGGCTCCATCGCCTTTTCCTGGTCGGCGACAGCGTGCAGCGGCTCATAGTCTACATCGATCAGATCAAGCGCGTCCTTGGCAATAGCCGGACTTTCGGCGATCACAACGGCGACGCTATCGCCGGTGTAGCGCACTTTGTCAACGGCCAGCGAGTGCCAGGGAGGAACTGGCATCGGCTGCCCGCCCTCCAGGGTCGCTGCGGGCAGCGGCCAGGCGCAGGGCAAAGCGCCCAGGCTGTCTTTCGTATCCTGGCCGGTGAAGACAGCGACGACGCCGGGGTGCATCTTTGCCTTTTCGCTATCGATGCTGCGGATGCGCGCGTGGCCGTAGGGGCTGCGCAGCACGGCCATATACGTCTGGCCCGGCAGGTTCATATCATCTGTATAGTAGCCGCGCCCGGTGATCAGTCGGGGGTCTTCGCGCCGTTTGACTGCGGCGCCAAACATCTTGGTGACAGCCATCGTTGCTTCCTCCTATCGCGCGACCGTGGTAGGCTGCACGGTGGCTTCGGCCCGCATCTTCTCGGCAGCATACTGGATGGCCGAGACGATATTCTGGTAGCCGGTACAGCGGCACAAATTACCTTCTAGCGCGTGGCGAATCTCTTCCTCGCTGGGGTTGGGGGTGCGCTCCAGCAGTTGCACAGCGGTGATCATCATGCCGGGCGTGCAAAAGCCGCATTGCAGGCCGTGCTTCTCCCAGAAGCCCTCTTGAATGGGGTGCAGCTTGCCCTCTGGCGCCAGACCCTCGACGGTCAACACTTCGCCGCCGCTGGCCTGCACGGCCAGGACAGTGCAACTCTTGACTGCCTGCCCATTGAGCATGACGGTGCAGGCGCCGCACTGGCTGGTATCACAGCCAACATGCGTGCCGGTCAGGTTGAGTACATCGCGCAGGTAATGCACGAGCAGGGTGCGCGGTTCGACTTCGTTCCTGTGTTCGACACCGTTGACTTTGAGGTGTACTTGGTGTTTCATCTTCCATCCTCAGTTAGCTCGATAAAGGGGGTGATTGTTACAGCACGCGACGTCTGGGGTGCGTAGGGAGGAGCAGATGCAGTGCGGCGGCGCCAGGCAGCAGTGCCAGTTGTTTCAATCCTCATCCAGCCGCCAGGCTTGATGCGATGGTTAGACCTTTGAAACGCGAGATGCGCCATTGCTTCCCTCCATCCTCAGTGAAAGCTACTCGTTTAGGAGACAGGCCGGAGGGCCGCGTGTTGGAGGTAAGCATGCAAGCAGCAATGTGGTCACAGCGCAAGCTGTCCGGTTCGGGCGACAGTGCCAGACCGGCTGAAGGCGGGATTGTGGGGGCAGGAAGCGCTTTCCTGCCAGGGTTCTAGAGAGCCTACCACTCGACATGCCTGGTCACCTTTCAGTGACTGCTTGCCAGCATAACGTGAGGAATGCCGCCAGCGAGAAACCCCGACACCACCCTGCCTGATTTCAATCCTCATCTAGCCGATAAGGCTGGATGCGATAAAGAGAAAGCCTGGTCTGGAGAAAGACCAGGAGGTGCTACAGGTAGCTCCACATGAGGTGTGAGAGACAATCTCCCGTGCGAGTGCCTGCACCCCCCTATTATATCGCCAAATCCTACTGCTGGGGAATGTATTCAATGATTGAGTAGGGCAAAAAAGGCTATTTTTGCTGAAGCGCGCCGCTCAATCTTCAGTAATGCGCCCATCCTGAATGCGCAGGACGCGATCTGCCGCCTCCATGATCGCCAGGTCGTGGGTAGCAACCAGCAGGCCAGTCTGCGTCTGATGGGCGGTGTCGCGCAGCAGCGCGGTGATGGTGCGCCCGGTCAGCGAGTCGAGATTGCCGGTTGGTTCGTCGGCCACAATGAAGCGCGGCTTGTGGACCAGCGCCCGCGCCAGGGCAACGCGCTGCTGCTCGCCGCCGGAAAGCTCCAGGCCACGATGGCGGGCGCGTGGGCCGAGGCCGACCAGTTCGAGCGCCTCGCGCGCGCGTTGATCGCGCTCCTCTGGCCTGGTCGTTGCCAGCCGCAGGGGGATTTCGACGTTTTCCTGCGCAGTCAGCGAGGGGAACAGGTGCGCATTCTGGAACATGATGCCGATGCGCTCGCGGCGGAGCTTGGCGCGGGCGACCTCATCCAGCGTGGCCAGGTTCTGCCCCAGAACGAACACCTCGCCCTGCGTTGGGCTATCTAGCGCGGCCAGGATGTTGAGCAGGGTGGTCTTGCCAGAGCCAGAGCGCCCAATGAGGGTGACAAACTCGCCGGGATTGATCTGCAATTCGATGCCGCGCAGGGCGTGGACGATGCCACCACCTCCGCGAAAATCGCGCGTGACCCCGCGCGCCTCGACAATCGCTGTGGCGACAACTTCTGTCATGCCTGCTTCTCCTCTCGGCTCTGATTGGCTGCTTGAACGGGCTGCTCCTCTGCGATAGGCGTACTGTCTATGCTGATCGGCCAGAGTTCAACATGATCGCTGGCAATGACCACTTCGGCGCGGCCATTGAAGGCGATGGTTTCAATCGCTTCTTTGGGCAGTTGCAGCCGGCCCACGCGGTCAATCAGCACCGACTCGTGATGGGTCTCGCTGGAGAGGCCAATGATGGCGCTGCCTTTCGCAGTCGCCTGCCCATTGCTGGCGGCCAGCGGTTCCTTGCGGCGCACGGTTTCGGTGCTGGTGCGGCCATCGCGGATGGCAATCGTGCGATCCATCGTGGCGGCCACGCCGACATCGTGGGTCACAACCAGCACCGTCAGCCCCAATTCTTTGTTGAGGCTGCGCAGCAGGGCGCAGATCTCACCTGCCGTTACCGAGTCCAATTCGCCGGTAGGTTCATCGGCAAGCAGCAGCAGGGGATTGTTGGCAAGCGCGACGGCGATAGCAACACGCTGCTGCTCGCCGCCGGAAAGCTGATCGGGCTTCTTCTGGCCCATGTCACCCATGCCGATCAGTTCCAGCAATTCCTGGGCGCGGCGTTTGCGGTGCGCCGGGCTGACGCCGGTGAGGAGCTGAGGCAGTTCGATATTGGCAGCGGCGGTGAGTTCCGGCAGCAGGTTACGCCCGCTCTGCTGCCAGATATGGCCGACCACAAACTGCCGGTACTTAACCCGCTCTCTCTCGCCCATGCGCATCAGGTTATGGCTGGCAACAGTACAGGCTCCAGCGCTGGGGCTGTCCAGACCGCCCAGGATGTTGAGCAGCGTCGTCTTGCCGGAGCCGGAAGCACCGACAAGCGACATCATCTCACCGGGCAACACATCCAGGTCCAGCCCCTGTAAGGCAACCACTTCCAGATCGGCCACTTTATAGATTTTGACCAGGTTTTCACAGACAACCAGTGGTTCTGACATAGCTCACTCCCTGCTGTTAGTCCTCATTCAGCCGCAAGGTCTGGCTGATGGAAGGTTTGGAGACGACACGGGCCATCATGACCAGAGCAGCCGCGCAGATGAGGACCAGCGCCGCGCCGGCAAGGCCCAGCGTGGCCGGCAAGATGATCTGCACTGGCAAGACCTGCTGGATCACATAAAACTCCCCGCTGCTGATCGGGTTGGCAGCGCTGTCCGGGTTGGCAAAGACCAGCCCTGGCACGGCGGTCAGGACCAGCAGCGCCCCGAAGAGGCCGCCTAGTAAGATAGCGACAGTATACACGATTCCTTGCTCCCATGCCAGTACGCTGGCGATCTGGCGGGGAGCGCTGCCGAGGGCGCGCAGCAGAGCAAAGCTGGTCAGACGAGCGCGCGCGTGTAGCCAGGAGGCTAGCAGTGTACCCGCCAGCGCTAGCAGCAGGGTGGTCACGGTGCCGAGCCACAGTACGGTGGTCAGGGCGCGATACAGGGGATCGCGCTGCATCTGCTCCAGCAGCGCCCGCCGATCCTGGAACGCCAGCAGACTCAGTGAGCCGCTGGTCAGGGCGGCGCGCACATGGGCCAGCGATGTCGGGTTATCGCTGGTGCGCAGCCAGAGATGATTGGGCGCCAGCGGTTGCTTCGACTGCACCATGCGTTGGTAGTACACGTTGAGATCGTGGTAATCGACCAGGATGCCGCCAGGGGTGCTGTAGTCGCCCGTGCCACTGGTTGCCAGACTGTCGTTGATGCTGGGCAAATGCTGCACCTCAGCGATTGCCGTGTAGGGGATATCAAACGGTAGGTCAGGGGAACTGAGGGTAAAGACGATGCCCGGAGCGAGCTGCAACTGGTTCCAGGTCACCGCATCCACCACCGCCGGCACTCCCACCACCGAAACGGCAGGCTTCGCCAGTTCGGCCAGCACTGCACTCAGCGGCTTGCTGGCGTCCTGTGCGGTCCAGAGGGCGACCTGCGCAAAGGTGCGCGGGTTGACGGCCAGCACCTGGATAGCCAGCGGCAAGGTGCCATCGGAGAGGCTAGTTCGCATGACATAGCCAGCGGAAGCGGCCAACACGCCAGGCGTCCGCTGATAGGGACGCTCCCACTGACTAAGCGTGGCTTGCCTGGCGGCAGGGGTGGTAGGAGAGAGCAGGATACCGCTGAAGTCGGCGCCCACCTGCTGGGTGGCAACGGCGCCGATGTGTTGCTGCTCAGAGGCGGTGAAGACCAGGGTAAAGCCGGCAAAGGCAACGGCCAGCGCCAGCAGCAAGATCAGCCGGAGGGCAGACTGGGGCGAGCGTGCCATCTGGGCCAGCGCCAGCAAGAGCGGAGCGCCTGGCCGGCGGCGCACGCCCTGCGCCAGGAGGGCCAACAGCAGCGGGAAGAGCCGTAGGAAGAAGAGCGTGCCGGCCAGCAGCAAGAAGAACGGCCCGATCAGATCCAGCGGAGTCGCCAGCAGTTGCGCGGTGCGAGCATCCAGGGTGCCGGAGTGGGCCAGATAGAGCGAGATGCCAGAGCCGGTCAGGGCAATCACAGCGGCTACCAGATCCAGATACAAGCGCTGCCAGAGCGGGCGGCGGGTCGAGCGGGCGGCCTCGCGGCGCAAGGCGAGAACATCGCGCCGGGCCGTGCCAGCGACGGCGAGCAGCACAGCGAGTACCGCAGCGGCCACTGCCGCGCCAGCAAACCAGCCGATACGCAAGCTGGTCTGGAGGGGATCGCCCAGGGTGATGCTCAGTACACTCTGCTCGCTGGGTGGCAGGCTCAGGTGACTGAGAACCTGCACCAGGAAGACGGCAAGCAATGGCCCGGCCAGGAAGGCCACCAGGCCCAGCCCCAGCCCTTGTATGGCGAAGGCGCCAAAGACCTGGCGACGGCGCGCTCCCCGGCTGCGGAGCAGAGCGAGTACCTCACTCTGGCGCTCAATGAGCAGGCCAGCGGTCATGCTGATAAAGAAGAGCAGCAGGGCAACGATCTGGAAGGTCAGAATGACCATCGGAATCTGCACCAGGCCGGCCCGGTCGCGGAAGCGCTCCAGGGAGCTAGGGGCACTGTCCTGACTGATCGTTGGGGCGGAGAGTTGGGGAAGCGGGTCGTTTGGGTCAACACCTGAGGTGAATTGCTCCACAAGCTGCTGTGGCGCGGCATTGAGGTGGACGATCAGGTCATCCAGGTTGTCCATCGTAATATGCGCGACATCCAACGAGAAATACCAGAGCAACTGAGGGGGCACTTGCAGCGAAACCCAGGAGCCGCCGTGCTGCGAAGCCACCTGTGAGAGCGCTGCTGTATAGGCATTGGTAGACATCAGGGCTTTATAGATGGCGGGAGATCCGCCCACCTCTGGCTGGAAGTCGTTGCCATGCCAGAAGGGATCGGCGCTGGGAGGGGCAATGATGCCAACCACGTGCAGCGGAAGCGTTGCAGCCAGGGGGATTTCCTGCCCAAACTGCAACATTCCCCCCCTAATCGACAGTTGCTGCATGATGGGGAGGGTCGAACCGACAGTGACGTGCAATGCCTGAGCAGTATCGGGGGTGATGGCAATCTCTATACTGGCGCCAGAAGTGGCCGGCAGACGCCCTTGCAGCACCCGCAGATGCGGCTGTGCCTGGGGGACCGTGACGCCGCTGAGCTGTATCGCGTCTCCTGTGTCGAGGGTTAGCCCAGCGGTTTGTAGAGTCAGTTGGGAGTCATGGCCGAGATAGCCGCCAAGCTGAGATTGCATGATCTCGGAAAGGAGGGTTCTTATACTCACCAGATCTGTGGTTGACCATTGATTGGGGGCTATTTGTAGCAGCAGTTGCGAATCTTCTGGCGTAGCCGTGAGAACATCACGCAAGCCGGCATTCAAGGCGACCTGGGAGAAGAGCGGGACGGCGCACACGATCACGACGGCGGCCAGAATGCCTACGCCGGTCACCAGCAGAAGTCGCCAGGTCTGCCGCAGGCGCCAGAGCGCCAGGGTCACAAAGGCAGGGATCAGGGTTCGGCTGCCTCGACGTGGCAGCGCGCTTGCAGCGTATTTCATCATACCTCTCGTAGCTCATCGTTTTCTCTGGAGAAAATACCATGTGCCAGGTAGGTTGTCAAGACATCTAGACTTCTAATCCAAATCCAATAAAAAATCACCGGTGTCGTGCTTCTCGCGCTCAGGTTGCCCTAATCCTCATTCAGCCGCAAGGTTTGACTGATGGACGGCTTGGAGACGACGCGCGCCATCAGTCCAAGCGCGATAGCGCAGATGCCGACCAGAACGACGAAGGCGAGGCCCAGCGTGGCCGGCAAGATGATCTGCGCTGGCAATACCTGCTGGATGACATAAAATTCGCCACTGCTGACATTGCTGCTGGTGGGCGGACTGGTAAAGATCAATCCGGGCGCCACCGTGAGAACGAGCGCCGCGCCAAACAGGATGCCCAGCAGGAGAGCGACAGTATAAACGATGCCCTGCTCCCAGGCCAGGGTGCTGGCGATCTGGCGCGGCGCGCTGCCCAGGGCGCGCAGCACGGCGAAGCTCGTCAGGCGGCTGCGCGCATTGAGCCAGGAGGCCAGCAGGCTCCCAACCAGCGCCAGCAGGATAGTCGTAATGGTGCCGAGCAGCAGCACACCGCTCAGCGATACATAGAGCGGGTCTTGTTGCATCTGCTCGATCATGGCCCGGCGGTCATTCAAATTGCCCAACTGCAACGGTCCGGCGCTGAGCGCGGAGCGCACGTTGGCGAGCGCTGCCGGGTCATCGCTGGTGCGCAGCCAGATAGAACTAGGCGGTTGCGGAGCCGGGTAAGGCTGTAGCGGAGCCTGTGAATGCTGTACTACCTGCTGTACCGTAGAAAAGACTGTGTAATCGACCAGCACGCCGCCTGGAACCGTATAAGCATCTGCCCCGCTTGTCTCAAGGCTGTCATTCACGGTAGGGAGGTGTTGAACCTCAGCGAGCGCAACAAATGAGAGACCACCCAAGGCGAACGTTGTGCCGACGGAGAGTTGCAGCGCATTCCAGGCGACGGCATCAACGATAGCAGGAACAGAAAGCGTGCCGTTGACTGGTTGAGCGTAACCTTGATCGGCAATCTCCTTCAACGCCTGGGTAATGGGTCGGCTGGAATACTGGTCAGTCCAGATGAAGGTCTGGGCGAAGGTGCGCGCATCGACGGCTAGCACTTGCATGGGGAGGGTCTGCACTTGTTCGCTGGTGGTCTGGTACTCATAGCCAACAGAACTGGACAGCACGCCAGGGATGTGGTTGTACCGCTGCTCCCATTGCGCAGCCGAGAGGAGATTTTTAGCCGGCTGCTGCAAGGCTCCGCTAAAGTCTGCGCCGGCCTGTTGCGCGGCAACACTGGCAATCTGCTGATATTCCGAGGCTCTGAATACGAGGGTAAAGATGGCGAAGGCCGCCGCCAGCGAGAGCAGCAGAATCATACGTACCGATTGGTTCGGCGCGCGTGCCATCTGCGCCAGGGCCAGCATCGATGGAGCGCCGGGGCGGCGCGTGGCGCGCCAGGAGAGGAAGCGCAGCAGCAGCGGGAAGAGCCGCAAGAAGAGCAGCACGGCGGCAATCAGCAAGAAGAGCGGGCCAATGAGTTTCAGCGGACTGGCGATGAGTTGATTGGTGCGGGCATCGACCACACCAGAGCTGATGATATAGGTGGAGGCGCCATAGCCCACCAGGGCAAAGATGGCAGCCACCAGATCCAGTTGCAGCCGCTGCCAGAGTGGACGCCGTGTGGAACGGGCAGCTTCGCGCCGAATGGCAAGCACATCGCGCCGGGCAGCGCCGCTGATGACCAGCACCATCGCAATGACTGCCCCGCCTGCTGCCGCGAGGGCGTACCAGCCCACCCCCAGAGCAGCTTGGACGATGTCGCCGGTGACAATGGTGAGCGCGCTCTGATCTTGAGTGATCAAGATCAGGCTGCCTAACAGCCGCGCAACAAACACAGCAAGCAATGGCCCGGCAAGAAGGGCAATCAGCCCCAGGCCGATACTTTGGATGATGAAGGAACCGAAGACCTGCTGGTGGGTGGCACCGCGACTGCGCAGCAGGGCAATGGCTTCTGTCTGGCGCTCGACAAAGAGGCCGGCGGCCAGGCTGATAAAAAAGAGAATCAGCGCCAGAATCTGGATGGTCAGGATGGCGACAGGAATCTGCACTACGCCGCTTCTATCGCTAAACTGCTGCAGCGAACTCGACGTGTCGCTCTCTTGCAGAACCGAGCCAGAAAGGTGGGCGTTGTTGAGGTATTGGTTCGCGCTGGCGTTGTCTCCTATCTGTACCTGCGCTGTGCCGAGGCGCGAGATGAGATCATCCAGGTTATCGTTCTTCACCTGGGAGATGTCCAGAGAAAAATACCAGCGAATCGTTGGAGGCACTGACATGATGGCTTCATTGCCGCCAAATTGTTGGGCAAGCTGAGTCAAGGTTTGCAGAAAGTTTGCGGTGGACATCAGACTATAGTACAGCGGGAAATGCCCTTCCAGGGTCGGCTGGAAGGTGTTTCCATGCCAGTAGGTCTCGGTGTTGGTGGGTCGGATGATGCCAACAACATGCAGCGGCGGCAGCGCTGTGGTGGATTGCGCGGTTCCCTCTGACGTATTCTGGATCGTGACTGGAACTGATACGCTCAACGTTGAGTCAACCGTGACATGCAGGGCATCGGCGGCGGCCTGAGGCAAGGCGATCTCGAGCGCGGCGCCAGTTTCCGACGGGAGCCGCCCCTGAAGCAGCTTGATATGCGGAGCGGCTTGTGGCATGGAGACGCCGATCAGCGCGATCTCGCTGCCCTGAGCCAGCGAAGCGGAAGGAACAAGCTCCATCCCATCGGTTTGAAGGGTGAATTGAGAGGTGTTGCTGAGATACTTCCCCAACTGAGAGCGCATGAGCCTGAGCAATTGTGCCTGGTCATTGGCAGCTATAGAAGTTGAGAGGCCGTTTGTTGAAACGGAGAGCAGCACTTGAGAGTCCTCAGGCGTGGCCGAGAGGACTCCATGCAGCCCGGCAGTTAAGGCGATCTGGGAGAAAAGCGGTGCGGTGCAGACGATCACGACTGCTGCCAGAATGCCTGCCCCGGTGACAAGCAGCAGCCGCCAGGTCTGGCGCACGCGCCAGAAAGCCAGAGTGACAAAGGCGGGCACCAGATTTCGCTGGCGTGCTGTGCGTATTCTGGGCAGCACGTGTGTTCTCGATGTCATCCTTTAACCTCGTTGGTGATATGCGCGGTGATTAATCCTCATTGAGCCGCAAGGTCTGGCTGAGCGAGAGCGTGGCGGCAGCACGGGTCATCAGCGCCAGGGCCAGCGTGCAGAGCGCGATCAAGACGGCCAGAGCCGCGCCCAGCGAAGGCGGCAGCACGATCTGCACAGGCAGCACGTGCTGGATGACAGAGAACTCCGCCTCGCTGATCACGGTTCCCGGTGGCGCCGGATTGGTGAAGACCAGCCCAGGTACGACGCTGAGAACAAGCAGCACGCCAAAGGTAATGCCCAGCACACTGGCCGCGCCGTAGACCAGCCCTTGCTCCCAGCGCAGCACACTGGCAATCTGTCGGGGCACGCTGCCCAGGGCACGCAGCACGGCGAAGTTGGTCAGGCGCGCGCTGGTGGTGAGCCAGGAAACCAGCAGCGCTCCAACCAGCGCCAGCAGGAGGGTGATACTGACACCCAGCAGCAGAATGCTGTTGATCGCCACATAGAGCGGGTCTTGCTGCATCATCTCAATAAGCGCCCGCCGGTCAAGAACGTTGTCCAGTTGGAACTGACCCGCGCTCAGCGCGGCGCGCACCTGTGACAGCGCTGTCTGATCGCTGCTGGTGCGCAGCCAGAGATAAGTTGCGGCAAGCGCGCTGGGATCGCCGACCAGTGTTCCATAAACCTGGGCCAGCCGCTCGTAGTCAACGATGATGCCGCCCGGCGTTGTGTATTGGTTGGTGCCGCTGGTTTCCAGGCTGTCGTTGACGGTGGGGATATGCTGGACCTCGGCAATGGCGACGAAGGCCACCCCATTTGGCAGCCCTTGCATGGCAACGTTGAACTGCGCACCGGGCGAAAGCTGCAATGCCTTCCAGGCAACGGCATCGACAATGGCCGGGACGGCTTGCCGCGCTTGCCTGAGTGCGCCTGCACTGCTGATCTGCGCCAGAAGGCTGGCGAGCGGCTGGCGAGCATCATCGCTGGTCCAGGTGGCCGCCTGGGCAAAGCTCCTCGTATCGACGGCTCTGATCTCCATCGGCACAGTCATCGCCCCACCGGCTGAAACGGTATCGACGGTTGTGCCCGCTGAGACGGCGGTGACGCCTGAGAGCTTACGATACAGGGCTTCCCACTGGGCCGGGGTCGGGGTGACATTGGGCGGGCGGGGCAGTGCGCCGCTGAAGTCGGCGCCGACCTGTTGGGCAGCCGCGCTGCGTATCTGCTGCGCTTCGGTAGCCTGAAAGACCAGCGTGAAGAAAGCAAAAGCGGCTGCCAGGGAGAGCAGCAGGATGACGCGCAACGATTGCTGCGGTGCGCGAGACATCTGCGCCAGCGCCAGCAGCGGCGGCGCTCCAGGGCGCCGTGCCGCCCGCCGGGCGAAGAAGCGCAGAAGACGCGGGAAGAGCCGCAAGACGACCAGGATGGCGGCAACCAGCAAGAAGAGCGGCCCCACCAGCGACAGTGGGAGCGCGATCACCTGATTGCTGCTGGCATCGATGGCCCCAGAGCGCGTGAGATAGAGGGAGATGCCATACGCAGCCAGGGCCATAAGCGCGGCGACCAGATCAAGTCGCAGGCGCAGCCAGAGCGGGCTGCGCGTGGAGCGGGCGGCCTCGCGCCGGATGGTTAGCACATCGCGCCTGGTTGCGCCCCAGATCGAGAGAACCAGCGCCGCCACAATGCCGGCGGCAGTTATCACTGCCAGCCAGAAGACTCCTAGCGCGGCTTGCAGCGGGTTGGCAGTGAGGAAATTGAGCGCGTTTTGATTGCTGGGGGTGAGCGTAAGATGACCAATGAGCAGCACCGCCAGCAGGGCGAGCGGCGGCCCGGCAAGCGCCGCGACCAGACCCAACCCCAGGCTCTGGACGGCAAAGGCGCCAAGAATCTGGCGGCGGCTGGCCCCGCGACTGCGCAGCAGGGCAATGACCGTCTCCTGGCGCTCAATCAAGATGGTTGCCAGAAGGCTGACAAAGAGCAGGACAAGCGCTAGCGCCTGCGCCGCCAGGATGATGACAGGAATCTGCACCACCTTGCTGCGATTGAAGAAGCGCGTCAGGGGGCTGGGCGCGCCATTTGATGGGTAGATAGTCCCATTCACTGTCGTATCGCTGAGCGTTGGTGTACTGCCATATTGTTCATTGATTTTCACTTGAACAGTGTTGAGGCCCGCCAGCAGATCGCCCAGGTTGGTAACAGTCACCTGCGTGGCATCCAGCGAAAAATACCATTCGATAAACGTAGGATTGAAGGAGAATGAGCCGTTGGAGTTTCCCAATAGAAGCGCCGTCCCGCCATGCGCGGCGGCGGTCTGGGTCATGACGTTGAGAAAGGTGTCGTTAGACATGAGGCCAGGGTAGAGCGCGCCCCCGCCATCCGGGGCCGGGTTGAAATCTTCTCCATGCCAGTAGTGGTCCGCGCCTGTCGGGGCAATAATGCCGGCGATCTGAATGGGAAGGGTCAGAGAAATGGGGGGTAGGACAGTTCCATCAGCAGTCACAGGAACAATATCAAAGGAAACAGTGATGGTCGAGCCAACAGTCAGCTTCAAGCTAAAGGCGCTGACTGGGGTAATAGCGATCTCAAGCTGGTTGGCAGATGGCGCTGGCAGCCGCCCCTGAAGCACTTTGACATGCGGCGTGGCTTGCGGGAAATCGGCGCCCGCCAGCCCGACAAAGCTTCCTACGCCAATGCTGGGCGAGGTGATCTGCCATCTAGGCGTGTCGATATGAAACTGGCTCTCTTGCTTCAGGTAGCTTCCCAGGTGCGCGCGCATAAAGGTGTTGAGCTGCTGCTTGTCGCCGGCAAAAATCTGCGTAGAAATCAGGATTGGCTGCGATGAGAGAACCAGTTCCGAATCTACGGGGGCGACAGTGAGAGTGTTGCGCAATCCTGCGGTTAAGGCGACCTGCGAGAGCAGCGGCACACTGCATATCAGAATGACGCCCGCCAGCATGCCTGCCCCGGTGAGCATCAGAAGCCGCCAGGTCTGGCGCGCGCGCCAGCAGGCCAGTGTTACCACTGAAGGGAGCAGGCGTTGGGTACGTCTCTGTTGGAGCGCGAGTGGGGCGTGAGTCATCCGAACACTCCTCAGGTCATTTTTTCGATGCTTACTCCTGGTTGAGTCGCAAGGTCTGGCTCAGAGCAGGCTTCGTAGCCAGACGGATCATCAGTGTCAGCACCAGGGCACAGATGGCGATAAAGACAGTACTGGCAATAGCCAGTGTTGGCGACAGTACAAGCTGGACAGGCAGCACATGCTGGATAACATAAAACTCGGTATCAGTGATGCCGGTTCCGGGAGGCACCGGGTCGGTAAAAACCAGGCCCGGCACGACGGTCAGGACAAGCAGCATCCCAAAGAGGCTGCCCAGGAGCAGGGCAACGCTATAGACGATGCCCTGCTCCCAGGCGAGGATGCGAGCAATCTGACGCGGTGTACTGCCCAGGGCACGCAGCACAGAAAAATGGGTCAGGCGGCTGCCTATACTTAGCCAGGTAGCGAGCAGGCTCCCGACCAGAGCCAGGAGGAGGGCGGTACTTGCGCCCAAAATCAGCACAGCACTCAGCGCGAGAGAGAGGGGATCGCGCTGCATCTGCGCAATCATGGCCCGGCGGTCATAGACCACTTCCAGGGAGAGTGGGCCGCTTGTAAGCGCGGCACGCACCTGTGCCAGCGCCGGGGCGCTGTCGGCGGTACGCAGCCAGACGTAATTGATGGCAGGGGGCAGATACTGCGTGCCCGTCTGATTGTTGATTTTGCTCGCTTGTTCAAAGACCTGCGTGTAGAGCGCGAGATCCACCAGAATTCCGCCAGGAGTGCTGTAGTCATTGCCGCCGTTGGTTTGCAGGCTGTCGTTAATGGTGGGAATATGCTGGACCTCTGCAATGGCTTGAAACATGATGCTGACCGAGCTGCCCGTGATGTTTACGAAGAACGTGGCCCCTGGAGTCAACTGGAGCGAGTTCCAAAAGACGGCATCGACCAGCGCGGGCACGACCAGGGAGGTGGCTCCGCCGTCTGGCAGTGGGGCAGAGAGTTGTGTGAGCAGTTCGGCGAGCGGCTGGCGAGAGTCCTGATCGGTCCAGGTGGCCGTCTGGGCGAAGGTGGTGATGTCCACTGCTCGAATCTGTAAGGGCGCGGTCTGCCCGTTCGTAGAGGAAATGCCGTCGGTGGCATAGCCAATCGTGGCGGAGGTGACGCCGGGGATGCCGCGATAGGCGCGCTCAACTTCACTGGGGACAGGGTGGCTGCCAAGTGGTATCGGAATTGACCCACTGAAGTCTGCTCCGACCTGTTGGGCGGCTACGCTGCTCATCTGCTGCGCCTCCGAGGCGTTGAAGACCAGGGAAAAGATGGCAAAAGAGACGGAGAGCGCCAGCAGCAGCACGACGCGAATGGATTGCTGCGGCGCGCGCGAGAGCTGTGCCAGGGCGAGCATGAGCGGCGCGCCCAGCCAACGAGTCGCGCGTCTGGCGACAAGGCGCAGCAGCAATGGAAAAAGCCGCAGAAAGAGCAATACAGCGGTGATCAGTAAGCAGATCGGCCCCACCAGCGATACTGGAAGCAAGAGCACCTGATTGGTACGCGCATCGAGCGCGCCAGCATGGAGCAGATACAGCGAAATGCCATAGCCGGCCAGGGCGATGCTGGCCGCCACCAAATCCAGGCGCAAGCGCTGCCAGAGCGGACGACGCGCCGGGCGCGCCAACTCGCGCCGGAGAACCAGCACATCTTGCCGAACGGCTCCCCAGAGCGAGAAGATGGTCGCGCTGACCGCTGCGGCCATTGCAAGGATGGCGTACCAGCGCAGCCCAAGCGCCGCCTGCAAGGGATCAGTGGTGACAAGCGTGAGGGCGCTCTGATCGGCGGGAGCAAGCATCTGGCTCCCTAGAAAACGTGCGAGGAGCAACGCGAGCGGCGGCCCGGCACAGAGTACCAGCAGCCCAAGCACCAGCATGTGCAGCGCAAACGCGCTGAAAACCAGCCGGCGGCTGGCCCCTCGGCTGCGCAGCAGGGCAATAATCTCGGCCTGACGCTCAAGAGCGATGCTGGCCGCCACGCTGACAAAAAAGAGCATCAGCGCGATTATCTGGATGGTCAGGAGAGCGAGGGGAATCTGGACCACCGGGATACGCTCACGAAAGCGCTCCAGCGTGCCAGACGCGCCATAGGTATTCATCGTCGGGCTGGTAAGCTGCGGATTGCGGAGATAGGCTGCTGTGGTTGTGTTCGCGTCAAGGTGCAGTTGCGCGCTATTCAGATGCGTAATCAAGTCATCGAGGTTGCTGATGGTCACGCTCTTGTCGTTCAGGAAAAAAAACCACAGGATCGCCAGGTGAGCATCGAATTGGACCATCGTTCCACCATACTCGCTGGCAAGCTGCGTCAGCGTGGCGAGAAAAGCATCATTGGACATGATGGCTCGGTAGCTGCTAGCGAAGCCGGCGCGAACTGGCTCGAAATCCTGGCCGTGCCAGAATGGGTCGCTTCCATCAAGGGCGACGATGCCAACCACATGCAGTGGCAGCTCCAGGACAACATACTGCGAGGCCGGATAAGCAGGGTTCCCCTTGACAAAGAAGGAGACATGCAGGGAAACAATGGAACCAACCGATGCTTCTAAATCGCTGGCAGTACGCTGGGTAAGAACAATCTCAATATCAGGGCTGGATGAGAGCGGCAACTGCCCTTGAAGCAGGCGCAGGTGGGAACGGGCCTGATCTATCGAAACGCCCGTCAGGAGCAACTTATCACTCTGCCCGTCAGGAGAAGAAGGGGAAGGCGTAGTAGCAAGGCTGAAGCCAGGGAGTTGCAGCATAAATTGCGAGTAGCTGCTGAGGTAGCTCCGCAGTTCGGCCCGCATAAATCCGCTGAGTTGGTTTTTTCCCTGGGCAACAATCTGCTGAGAAACGTCAGTCGTTTCGATCTGCAACTCGATTTCCGAGTCGGCTGGACTGGCAGTGAGGACGGAGCGAACCCCAGCGGTCAGCGCCACTTGCGAGAAAAGCGGCACCACGCAGACAATGACCACCGCTGCAAGCATGCCTAGCCCCGTCAGCAGCAAGAAGTGCCAGGTTTGCCGCCCCCTCCAGAGTGCCAGGGTGACGATGGAGTGGATACCAGCGTGCCCTCCCTGTTGGGGTGGTATCTGCGTTGCTTGCATCATTGCCTCGGCTGTTAGATAGACGCATCGGAAATGATGGATTTCTGCTCAACGAGCGAGGGAAGGGTGCGATAACGGTTCCGTAACCGTTAGCGGGAACGGTTACAAACAGTATACTGGCAAGAAGGCACCTTGTCAAGATGAGTTTGTGGCTCGTAGCTCAGCTTTTGCTGGCGGCGCCGAGCATTGCCAGCATCAAGAGCAGTTCTTCGGCGTCATCATGGAAGCGCTCTGCTGGCAGCACTTGATGAGCCAGCCCGATGCGCAGGGCTTCGGCGGCGTTGATACGCTCACCGGTGAGCATCAGGCGGAGAGCCACGCGCGGGGTAAGGCGACGGTGGAAGAGCGCCGCCGCGATGGGGGGAAAAACGCCGAGCGTGATCTCTGGTAGGCCAAACTCGGCGTCTTCGCGGGCAATCAGCGTATCGCAGAGGGCGGCCAATTCGCAGCCGCCGCCCAGCGCAAGCCCCTTGACCAGGGCAACGGTGGGAAGTGAAGCCGCCGCCAGTTCGCAGAAGGCGCGATAGTTCTGCTGCACGGCCTCGATCATCTCGGCGTCTTTGCCGGGCAGGTGGTCGCGGATGTCCACTCCGGCACAAAAGGCGCGCTCGCCCTCGCCGGTGAGGACGATTAGCTTCGTCTGCCGGTCCTCACCTGCCTGCCGCAAGGCGGCGGTCAACGCCCGCAGCGTTGCCAGGTCCAGAATATTGAGCGGCGGGCGGTTGATACTGATGCGCAGCAGCCCGGCGCGCCGTTGGATACGCAATGTCTCTTCCACAAGCAGCCCTCTTGGTTAGAATAATGTACGCGGGCTGATTATATCTCACGCGAAGAGAGCTGGCAAGCAAGGACATCGGCCATCAACTGGAGGCCAGGCCGCCGGAGCCGTAAAGGAAATAGCTGGGCGTTGCCTGGGCCGTAATCTGCCAGCCCAGGCCGGCCAGTTTGGCGGCCAGCGTTTCTGGCTGATAGAAGACTTTGACGATGCGGAACTCACGCCCATCGTTGAGCTTGCGGCTGAGCGTGGTTGCCGTTTCGCCGGCAAGCTGGTGGTTGTTTGCCGTTGAGCTTTCGCTGTAGAGGGAGTCAATGAAGAAGACCCGGCCACCAGGCGCCAGGGCCGAGCGCACCATCTCCCAGAAGGAAGCGAACCGTTTGGGCGGCACATGCGAGAGCCAGAAGCTGAAGAAGACAAGATCATACTGCGCGGCTGGCTGCCAGGCGAAGATATCAGCCTGGATGTACTCGATGTCGCTCCTGCCGACGCGCTCCTGGTTGAGCGCTATGACCTCTGGCGAGCTATCAACCGCCGTGAGGCTGCTGGCCGTGTGGGCCAGATGCTGGGTCCAGAGGCCGGTGCCGCAGGCCAGTTCCAGCACACGGCCCGTTGGGGCAAAGACGGCCAGCGCCTCGGCCATCACGCCGGCTTCATCAAACCACTGCCGATTGAGTTCCGGGCCGTGATCGTAGCGGCCCTGGCGCAAAAACCACTGATCATATTCGCCCGCGCGCGCCCGATAATACGCAATCTGCTCTTGCAGCAAGGTATCGCCAGAAGTGGTCACGGGAAGGTTCCTCTATTCCTGCTTTGGTGCAGCGGTGAGTGGGAGGGTAAAGCTAAAGGTGGCGCCCTCACCGGGGAGGCCGCTGCTCTCGACCCAGATGCGCCCGTTCATAGCCTCGATCAGCCGGCGCGAGATGTAGAGGCCCAGGCCGGAGCCGCGCTCCTGGCTGTTGATCTCGCGTTCCAGCCGCGCAAAGCGCTGGAACAGCTTGATCTGCTCTGCTGGCGGCAGCCCTGGCCCCTGATCGATGACCTGCACCCTGGCCTCGCCTGATGGCTCGCACGCCGCCCGCACGGCGATGGGCGTCCCTGGCGGCGAATATTTGAGCGCATTTGAAAGCAGATTGAGCAAGACCTCGCGCAGCCGAACCTCGTCGGCTTGTACCCAGAGCGCCGGGTCCACCTCCAGGGTGAGGGAGCGCTTTTCCTGCTGTATCTGTGGCTCCAGTAAGCTGATGACGGTTTTAATCGTGCAACTCAGGTGGATGGCCTGTGGCTGAACCTGCTGGGTCTGGGCATCAAGCCGGACGGCGTGGGTAATGCTGTTGACGAGCCGTGTCAACTGCTCACCGGCCAGGCGAGCGTTCTCCAAAAACTGGCGGGTCTGGTCGGGCGAGAGCGTGGCGCCAAAATCACTGAGCAGGCTCAGGTAGCCTTGCACGGTGGTCAGAGGGGTGCGCAGTTCGTGCGAGGTCGTCAGCATAAACTCGTCTTTGAGCCGGTCCACTTCGCGCTGGCGCTCGTAGGCCAGGCGCAGATCGGCCAGCAGCTGTGCTTTCTGAATGGCTGCACTGATCTGCCGGCTGATGATGCGCAGAAAGTTCACGCGCTCACTGTTGAAATAGCCCGGCTCCGGGCTGGCAATCGTCAGCTGCCCGCCGCACTGCCCCTGCTTCTCCAGGGGCAGGCATGCCAGCGCCTGAATGCCTGAATGAAGCAACTGCTCGCGGATGGCCGGCTGTATGATGGAAGCTGCCTGGAGATCATTCACAACCAGGATGCCGCCGCTTGAGAGCAGCGAATAGACGGGATTCTCGCTCGCCCTCACCTGAAACACATCAAAATGGGCTTCTTTGATAGGCTCGATGGGAACGCCCCAGACGGCGCGCAGACGCATGCTGCTCGTGCCACCCGCTTCATTTTCCAGCAGATGGATGGCCCCAATCGGCGCTCCCAGCGTTTCCGTAATCTGGCCGAGCGCTTCATGCAAAACCTCATCGAGCGCAAAGGGCGCATTGACTCGCTCGGCAATAGCGACGATGGCGTCGCGCTCGCCAGCCTGCTGCTGGAGGCGTGCGTTTTCAATGGCGATGGCGAGCTGGCTGGCGATGGCCTCCATCAAGCGAACATCGGAGGGGGCCAGCGTTCGCTGACAGGATTCTACGTTGAGGATACCCAGAAAACGCCGGCTCTGCTCACCCGGCGCGCCGACCTCCGGGCGCCGGGTGAGGATGTCGGTGTGGGGGCCGCGATAGACCTCGCAGGTTTTCTGGGAGTGCTGGCTGGCCGGGGCGATCTGGAGATCAGGCGTCATGAGAGGGACGCAGATTTCAGAGCGAATATCGGGGATAGCAGCCAGAAAATCGGGGTCGCGCTGCGCGTGGCGCACATACTCGGTCTTGTGGGCACGCGCCACCCGGCCCGCGACCCCCGATGTCACCGGGATGCGTTCCAGCACCGTGCGATAACCGATTTGCGCAACGAGCCGCAGCCCAAAGATCGGTTCGGATGATTGAACAGCGCCCGGCAGCAGCCTGGTGGCCGGCGCCTCATCGATGGGCGCGTAGAAATAGATTGAGAGCAGATCATACCCATAGAGTTCTGCCAGCAGCAGCAAAACCTGCTGGCAGAGTTCGGCAGGGTCAAGCCGGGCCGCGCTCAACCGGCTGATCTCTTGTAAGGCGCGCATGCCACCCCGCGCCACCTGCCAGCGCCGCTGTGGTTGGAGCGGTGTCGGGGGGTGGCGCGGCTGTTCCAACGATTCCTCGCGGAGCGCAGTTCTGGCGCGCATTGGCTCGTATCCTCGTCTGCTGGCTATTCAAGCCGCTCGATAATCGTAGCGATACCCTGGCCGACGCCGATGCACATGGTTGCCAGCCCCAGCCGGGCGCTGCGGCGCTCCATTTCGTAGAGCAACGTCGTCAGGATGCGCGCCCCGGAGCAGCCCAGCGGATGGCCCAGCGCAATCGCGCCGCCGTTGACGTTGGTGCGCTCGTGTTCCAGCCCCAGCACGCGCATACATTGCAGGGTTTGCACGGCAAACGCCTCGTTGAGTTCGGCCAGGTCGAGATCGCTGGCGCGCAGCCCGGCGCGCTCCAGCGCCTTCTGCGTGGCTGGAATCGGCCCCAGGCCCATCACGGCTGGATCGACGCCGGCCACCGCGCTGGAGAGGATACGTGCGCGCGGGCGCACGCCCAGCACCTCGGCGTGCCGCCGGCTGGTCAGCACGAGCGCGGCGGCGCCGTCGTTGATGCCGGCGGAATTGCCTGCGGTCACGCTGCCGCCCTGGCGAAAAACGGGCTTGAGCGCGGCCAGCTTCTCCAGGCTGGTATCGGCGCGGGGCTGCTCATCGGTGTCCACCAGCAGCGGATCGCCCTTCTTCTGCGCCACCGGCACCGGGACAATCTCGTCGTGGAAGCGCCCCTCCTGAATGGCGGCGACGGCGCGCTGATGGCTCGCCAGCGCGTAGGCATCCTGGTCGGCGCGGCTGACCTTGTGACGCTCGGCGACGTTCTCTGCCGTCTCACCCATGCTGTAGGGCTGGTGCATCTCGGAGAGGCGTGAGTTAAGAAAGCGCCAGCCCAGCGTCGTATCCTGCAAGTTCAGCGTGCCACGCGGGAAGGCGGCGTCTGGTTTGCCCAGGACGAACGGGGCGCGGGTCATGCTTTCGACGCCGCCGGCCACAAACAGATCGCCGGTGCCGGTCTGGATGGCCTGGGCCGCGCTGTTGACGGCCTGAAGACCAGAGCCACACAGCCGGTTGATCGTCTGGCCGGCCACGCTGACGGGCAGCCCGGCCAGCAGGAGCGCCATACGCGCCACGTTACGATTATCTTCACCTGCCTGATTGGTGCAGCCCAGAATGACATCTTCGATAGCCTCGGCTGGCACGCCGGCGCGGCGCACCGCCTCGGCAATCACCAGCGCCGCCAGATCATCTGGCCGGACATCTTTCAGCGCGCCGGCATATTTGCCAATCGGCGTGCGCACAGCAGAAATAATGACTGCTTCTTCCATTATTGCTCCGTTTCTTGCTCGCGCTCAAGCACCAGGCTGGTACGCCGGTAGAGATCAAGGAGAGAGATCGACACACCCAACGCAGAAAGCTGCATATCTGGAGAAGTTGCATCATATTGACGGCTAATCCATTGCCTGCTGTCCCCTGGCACTCGCTCATAAACGATAGCCAGGCGTTCGTCAGCAGCAATCAACACGATATTTTCGATACCTGCCATCTGTTGATAGGCAAACAGCTTGGCACCTTTATCGTGCTGCTCAGTCGAGGGCGACAACACTTCCGCAATGAGCAGCGGATAGTGTACTACTGCATCCTTGCCCTTTTCGCGCTCGTCGCAAGAAACGACAAGGTCAGGGTAATAGTGCTTGCGGGCAGAGACAAGCACCTTGGGAGATTCGGTGAGAATGCGGCAAGGGCGTTTGCCAATGGCAAGGTCAAGCGCGCTATTGAGACTGCTCACAATAGCCGCGTGATCGTTCGTGGACCCCGCCAGGCAATAGACGCGCCCATCTTCATACTCCCATTTGTGTTCGCTGGCCTCATCTAGAGCCAGGTACTCCTCCAGCGTCAAATGTGGTATTCGTTGATACATAGGTGATGCTTCTCTCCAGGCTCGCCTGGCTACTGACCTTTGAAGTTTGGCGGGCGCTTTTCCAGAAAGGCGCGCATACCCTCTTTCTGGTCCTCAGTGGCAAAGAGCAGGGCGAAGTTGCGCTTCTCGTGGGCCAGCCCCTCTTCTAACGGCGCGTCAAAGGAGCGCAGAACGGCGTCCTTCGCCAGCCGCACGGCAATGGGGGCTTTCGCGGCAATCAGCTTTGCCAGCTTTTTCGCCTCGTCCATCAACTGCTCGGCTGGATAGACGTGGTTCACCAATCCGGCGGCAGCCATCTCCTGCGCGCTGAACGGGTTGCCGGTCAACACCATCTCCATCGCCTTATATTTTCCTAACGCGAGGGTGAGCCGTTGGGTTCCACCGGCGCCGGGAATGACGCCCAGGTTAATCTCTGGCTGGCCGAAGCGGGCGTTGTCGCTTGCCAGGATAATATCGCAGTGCATCGCCAATTCGCAGCCGCCGCCCAGGGCATAGCCGTTGACCGCTGCGATAACAGGCTTGCCCAGCCGGCGAATGCGATCCCAGCCGCTGAAGGGGCCGGTCAGCATGGTCGTTGGGCTGGCGTTCGACATCTCGCCAATATCCGCGCCGGCAGCAAAGGCGCGATTGCCCGCGCCGGTGATGATGCTGCACCCAATCTCCGGGTTGGCATCCGCCGCTTCGAGGGCGTTGGCAACCTCGCCGATCAGATCCCAATTAAGGGCATTTAATTTCTCAGGCCGGTTGAGGGTAACGATCAGCACCCGCTCATCCCGTTCCACCAGGATATAACGATAGTCCAAGCGTGTGGCTCCTCTCTTCATCGAGCATCTTATGTTCGAGGCCAAGTATATCAAGATAGGGATAGTTATGCTTTCCTGCCGCTCTGCTTTGGCTGGCTGGCGTTTCGATCATCTTGGCTGGCTTGCTCGCCTTGCGGCAAAGTGCTGCCTGGCCCGGACTGATGGCGTTGCAAAAGTTCTTCCAACTGCTCGCTCAGCGACGGCACAAACCGGCGGCTGCGCCCGCCAGGGGGCAGCGCCGGCGGCTCATTCGCTGCCTGCGCGGTGGCCGGCTGGGCCGGCGCGGCTGGCGGTGGTGGCAGCGGCGCGGCTTTGCCGGCTGCCGGCGGGGGCAGATGGCGCGGCTGGCCCTGCTTCTGGCGCTGACGTGCCCGCAGCCGCTCCAGATGCTCCTCGACGATCTCTTGCTTCGAGCGCTGAGCAAGCTGGGCATCGAGACCATCCAGCGGGTCGGCGTGGGCCAGATCATGCAGCGCGGCTGCGCGTGCCTCGTCGTCCATCACCTGATCTTCGGCTTTGCGAACCCGCTCCTGCGTCTGCTCCTGCCTGGTCTTGGAGAGCGTTTCGTAGACGCTTTGCTGAATCTGCGCGCGGCGGCGGCGCATCTGCAAGAGTTCGATATTCAGCTCCGTCTCTTCTGTTTTAGCCTGGAGCTGCTTGAGCGCGTTGCGCATAGTGACGATCAAGTGCTGCTGTTCTTCGTGCTGCCGGCGGTAGCTCTCCAGGAGGCGCATGCTATCCAATCGCTGCTGCAAAGCGCTGCGGGCCTGCGCGTCATCGCCGCGAGCGACAGCAGTTTCTGCCTTGCGCTGCCATTCCGACGCACGCTTGCTTAGTTCTTCGCAGCGAAGGTGCAACGTATGCTCCTGAGCAATGGCGGTTGCCACCTGTGTCTTGACCTGCATCATTTGATTGCGCAGGTCTTGCTGCAACTGATGCAACTGTTGTTCCGGGTCTTCCGATTTTTCTACGATGTCATTGATGTTCGCCCGGATCAGCATCATAACCCGTTGGAGCAATTTCATGAAAACCGCCTCTCGTTCACTATTCGCCGCCCGTTTGCCCGTTGCCCGCCCGAATCACGCGAATTTGCTTTAACATTTCTGGCCGTTGGGCCAGCCGATCACGCACCATTGCGCGCTCGGAGTAGCGAAAATAAGGACAGCTATGCGCCCGCTGCACAAAGCCCTCGCGCGGGTCTGCCTGGCAGAGTCCAACGTCATACACCTCGTCTTGCGGCTGGTAGAAGACACAGCAGCCGCAGTGCTTCTTTTTGCTGATGAGCCGCCTGGCGATCTTTTCGCCCAGCACAACCGCCAGCAAGGCCATGCCAAAGGTGAAGAGCGAGCATCCAAAGAGGAGGAGCGGGCTGGCGTAGATCGAGCCGCCGTTGAGCAGTGCCAGGATGAATCCCAGCATAAACACCGTTCCGATGCCGGTCATTGCCAGGGCAACTGACAACCCTCCTGGCTCCTGGCCGGTCAAGCCCTGGGTCGCTGCACGATAGCGCAGGCGGTGAGCATTGTCCCGGTGCTGCGCGCGCATGTTCTGATGATGAGGTGAACCCATGAACAACCTCCCGCTGGCTGGAGGGGACGCGCCGGCCAATGAATCCGGCTGGAGCCATTGCACTGGTGGACGCCGCTAAAGAGTAGGCTTCTCTTTATTGTACCGTCTGGCATGCTGTTCCATCAATAGGGAACGGAAACGACATCAGCCACGTATCCCCGGCAAGAGGTACAGGCCGATGTCGCTTCCACCACCACGCGACTGCTCAGCTACTTGGTTTTGCCCTCATCTGAGGTGCCAGACGCGCCCGCATCGACGGTCACGCCATTGCCGTTGTGATTGGCGTTCTCCGGCGGCACGACGTTGAGGCCGGGCACGCGGTTCATCAGATCGGAAACCTTCTGGCCGGTCAGCGCCTCGAAGAGCGCCGGCGCCTGGGCGACCATCCTGACGATGTCGGCGGTCAGCCGGCTAGCGCCCAGCCCGCCGCCATTCTCACCGCCCAGAGAGACGATGTTGATCTTGTCCACCTTGCTCAGCGGCTCGGCCACTGCCCGCACGATCTCCGGCAGCCCGGTCAGCAGTTTATCCATCACGGCGGCCTGGTTGTACTCGTGGTACGCGGCGGCCTTCACACGCA
>CAZFWN010000044.1:0-32628 GCA_964522745.1 uncultured Ktedonobacterales bacterium | reverse complement strand
TATGAAGAAAGCCACGATTCGGGATAGAGATGTGCAGGACAAGCGCGTTCTGGTGCGCGTCGATTTCAATGTACCCCTGAACGCCGAACGCCAGATCACCGATGATACGCGCATCCGCGCGGCGCTGCCCACCATCACCTATCTGTTGGAACAGGGCGCGGCGGTCATCTTGATGTCCCATCTGGGACGACCGGATGGGCAGCGCGTTGAGAAGCTGAGCTTGAAACCTGTCGCCGAGCGCCTTTCGTACTTGCTGGGGCGGCCCATCGCCCTGACCCCGGACTGCATTGGGCCAGAGACTACGCAGATGGCCCAGGCGCTTCAGCCCGGCGAGGTCTTGCTACTTGAAAATCTGCGCTTCCATAAGGAAGAGGAAAAGAACGATCCCGATTTCGCGCGCCAGCTTGCCAGGCTTGGCCAGGTTTATGTCAACGATGCTTTTGGCACGGCGCACCGCGCCCACGCCTCAACAGAAGGCATCGCGCGGCTTGTCCCTGGCTATGCCGGATTCTTGATGGAGAAGGAACTGGACTACCTGGGCAGAGCATTGGAGCAGCCCCGGCGCCCGTTCATCGCCGTCATTGGCGGCGCCAAGATTTCGGACAAGATCGGCGTGCTGGATCGACTGCTTCACTTGGCCGATACGCTCTTGATCGGCGGCGCAATGGCAAACACATTCCTCAAAGCGCAGGGGTATACTGTCGGAAATTCGCTCGTCGAAGATGACAAGCTCTACGAGGCGCGGCGCATCCTGGCCGAGGCGGGACAGCAGGGCCATGTCCTTTTGCCAGTAGATGTGGTTATTGCCAACCAGCTAGCCGAGGACGCCCAGAACGAGGTCGTTAGCCGTGCTCATGTGCCAGTGGGCTCGCGAATCCTGGATATTGGCCCCCAGACGGTGGAAATTTTCCGGCGCGAACTGAAGCACGCCAGAATGATCGTCTTTAATGGCACACTCGGCGCGGCTGAGTTTCTGCCCTTTGCGCACGGTACCAATGCGATGATCGTGGCAATCGCCGAAGCGACGCGCCGGGGTGCGACGACCATTGTTGGTGGGGGCGACACGGCGGCAGCCGTCGAAGCTGTCGGGTTAGCTGCCCAAATGTCGCACGTTTCCACCGGCGGTGGCGCCTCGCTCGAATTCCTGGAGGGTCGCACGCTCCCTGGTGTGGCCGCGCTCCAGGACAAACAAATGATGTACAGCATCTGAGCAGAGCCAGGAGAGGACGAGAAGGAGCAGATACATGGCTTTCCATCAGACCCACAACGAACGGAAAGCCATGTATTTATCATGCCCCTCTACCTCATATCCTCAATCAACATCTGCCAGTCTCTACTGGCAGTCCTAGACACGCTGCTACGTATGATTAACGTTCTCGTTACCCACTTCAACCCCGGGAGCAAGGGGAAGAGGCTATGCTTCTCTCGAAATACCAAATGATGGTCTCGTGCAGTTCTTCTCAACGAAGGAGTTTTCCTGCAAGAAATTGCACTGAAATAGCTCTGTAGGTAGACAAAAAGCCGAGAAAGTGAGGACATCATGTTTTTGCGTATCTTCGTCCCCCTCGATGGCTCTCCGCGAGCCGAGCGGGCGCTAGACCTGGCAGCAGTGCTCGCGCAACAGATTCCTACCCGTGAGCCAGCGCTTGAACCTCTGCTGATCCTGTTCCAGGCGGTTGATCTCTCACACTGGCTGAATCTTGATGACCGCAAGGCTGAGCGCACGCGAGCAACCGAGGCCGCAACTCGTTACCTGGAGGAACGGGCCAAGCAATTGCGGAGTCAAGGGATCACCGTTGAAACAGCCGTGCGCCGGGGGAATCCGGCAGAAGTCATCCTTGAGCAGACCATGGCACGCCAGGTCGAGCTGATTGTCATGTCTACACATGGGCGCAGCGGACTGGCCCGTTGGGCGCTCGGCAGTGTCGCCGAGCGCGTGGCACGCAGTGTTCCGGTGCCTCTATTGTTGCTTCCAGATGCAGCACCTGCCACGACGGTGGCATTGGGGGTTCAGCAAACAGGGGCGATGCCCCAGATCCTCGTCCCGCTGGATGGCTCAGTCAAAGCGGAGGCCGCGCTGCCTTCTGCCATTGAGATGGCGCGCCTGCTGCACGCAGAAGTACGTTTGCTCTATGTCTTTGTACCGAAGTTTGAGGAGAGCAGCCTGGAAGAGGTCCACCGCACTTGGGATGCTGGTCGTCGTCGCGTCCATCAGATAGAACGCTATCTGATGCGTCAGGCTGAAACCGTTCAGCATGCTGGCGTCAAAGCGCATTGGACCTTTGGGTATGGTATGCCTGGCGTGAAGATCATTGATGCAGCCCACAGCCAGCAGGTACGCTTGATGGTGATGACCACCCAGGGGCGCGGCGGGCTGGTTCGCTGGCGGTTAGGCAGCGTGAGCGAAGAGGTGCTCCATGATGGTCGCCTGCCGATATTGCTCGTTCCCTCTGCTCAGGCAGAACCCCAACTGGCCCCCGAAGCGCAAGAAGAGCAGGGGACACGAGCAAAGGAGGCGCTTCGGTGAAAATCGGCATTCCCAAGGAGGTGCAGGCTGGTGAAACACGGGTTGCGCTGATTCCCAGCCTGGTTCCGCTGCTCAAAAAAGATCAGCATGAGGTGCTGGTTGAAGCCGGTGCTGGAGTCGGGGCATGTTTCTCCGATGCACAGTATCTCCAGGCTGGGGCTTCCCTGGTTGAGAACGCCCCAGCCCTCTATGAGCAGGCTGATATGATTTTTAAGGTACAGCCACCCCAGATGCACCCGACAACTCACCTGCCTGAAGCTGAGATGCTGCGTGAAGAGTCAGCCTATATTGGGTTGCTTGCCCCTTTGACCCATCTGGATGTGCTAGAGATATTTGCCAGGCGCAAGATTACCGCCTTTGCGATGGAGTTCATTCCACGCCTTACGCGTGCTCAGAGCATGGATGCACTGAGTTCCATGTCTACAGTAGCGGGCTATAAAGCCGTTCTCCTGGCGACAGAACACCTGGGCAAGATGTTTCCCCTGCTGATGACCGCCGCAGGCACGATCACTCCCGCCACCGTGCTGGTGCTGGGCGCAGGCGTGGCCGGCTTGCAAGCTATTGCCACAGCAAAACGACTTGGCGCCAGGGTAGAAGCCTTCGATGCCCGTCCAGTTGTCCGCGAACAGATTCACAGTCTGGGGGCAACCTTCATTGAAATGGAGCTGCCGCAAGATGCAGAAACGGCAGGCGGGTATGCTAAAGAGCAATCCGCCGAGTTTCTCAAGCGCGAGCAGGAAGTTATCTGCGCCCAGTTCCCTAAGGCGGATGTGGTCATTAGCACGGCCCAGGTCTTTGGCAAACGTGCTCCACTGCTCATTACGGCTGAGATGGTCAAGTCCCTTCGCCCAGGGTCGGTGATCGTTGATCTTGCCGCCGAGCAAGGCGGAAATTGCGAACTGACCCAGGCAGGCCGAACCATTGCGCATGAAGGGGTCACTATCATTGGCGCGACGAATCTGCCCGCCATGCTTCCCATTGATGCCAGCCAGTTGTATGCCCGTAACGTCGTCAATCTGTTTCGCTACCTCTATCCAGCCACCGGGAAGCAGCCAGATAGCACTGATGAACTGGTGAAAGGGGCCTGCGTGACACGCGGCGGGGAAGTCGTCCACGAACTGCTGCAACCAATGATGAAACAGGAGGTGGCAAGATGAATAGCCTCCTCTTTGAATCGCTCTACATTCTCGTCCTGGCAGGGTTTCTGGGGTTCGAGGTGATCCGCAAGGTGCCCCCTTTGCTGCATACACCGCTGATGTCCACAACCAATGCCATCTCCGGCATCTCTCTCGTGGGGTCGCTGGTCGCGGCTGGAAGTGGTCAGAGTATCGTCAGCACGGTGCTTGGAGTGATTGCCGTCACCGCTGCCACGATTAACGTAGTCGGTGGCTTCATGATTACCGACCGGATGCTCAAGATGTTTCGGCGGAAGGAGCACAAACCACAATGAGCGACATCCTCCTGGCCGCCGCTTACCTGGCGGCTTCCATCCTGTTTATCCTGGGATTAAAGGCGTTGAATTCCCCAGAGACCGCCCGACGCGGCATCCTCCTGGCCGAAGCTGGGATGCTGCTCGCAGTGGTTGGCACGCTGCTGCGCCACGAGATCATCCAGTATCAATGGATACTCGTCGGGCTTGCTGTCGGCTCAACCATCGGCGCCCTGATGGCGATCTTCATGCCGATGACGGCGATGCCCCAACGGATTGCCATCTCCCACTCCTTCGGGGCGCTGGCAGCAACGCTGGTCGGCATCGTCGAGTATTATGAACACGGTCTGACCCTTGATCATGGCACAATGGCAGCCTTGGGGTTTGAGGTGTTGTTCGGCTCGCTCACCATCACTGGCAGTCTGATGGCCTTTAGCAAGTTACAGGAATTGGTGAAGAGCGCGCCCATCACCTATCGCTTCCAGAATGTCTCAAACATCCTCCTCTTCTTCGTCACGGTGGGTGTCTTTGTGTATCTCATCGTGCGGCCTGGCACAAGCGCGCTGTTCTATGGCATGGTCGCGGCAGGGCTACTTATTGGCATCCTGATCGTGCTGCCGATTGGAGGCGCCGATATGCCGGTGGTGCTGTCGCTCCTCAACTCCTATGCCGGTCTGGCTTCGGCGGCCACCGGGTTAGTCATCTCCAACCATGTGCTGTTGATCGCTGGCGCGCTGGATGGCACCTCCGGCTTCTTCCTCTCCATAATGATGAGCCGGGCGATGAACCGCTCCTTCCTCAATGTCCTTTTCGGCGCAGTGGGTGCGGTAAAACCGGGAGCAAAAGTGCAGGAAGAGGCGAAAACGGTCATGCGCTATACCCCGGAAGACGCTGCCTATATCCTGGAGAACGCCGAATCCGTGATTATCATTCCCGGCTATGGCATGGCCGTCGCCCAGGCCCAACATGCCGTGCAGGAACTGTCGGCATTACTCCTTGAGCGGGGCACAACCGTTCGCTATGCCATTCATCCGGTGGCCGGGCGCATGCCTGGACATATGAATGTGCTGCTGGCAGAAGCGAATGTGCCGTATGATTTGCTCTGCGAACCTGAACAAATCAACGATGATTTTCAGAGCACCGATGTGGCGCTGGTTATCGGGGCGAACGATGTGGTCAACCCCGCCGCGCGGTACAAAAAAGACAGCCCGCTCTATGGCATGCCCATTCTCAATGCTGACCAGGCGCATACCATCATGATCTTGAAGCGCAGTTTGTCCCCAGGCTTTGCTGGCGAGGACAATGAACTCTTCTACGATAAGAAAACAATGATGATCTTCGGTGACGCCAAAGCGACGCTGACGAGCCTGGTCCAACTGTTAAAGAAAACAGCTGCAGCACAGACTGGCCCAGCAAAAGATGCTGTTGTCACTCATTCATAACAGGCGCGTGATAACCTCAGCATGCTTGCTATTAATTGAGGGTACGACTCCTATCAGACTGAACATTTATCAGGCACACGGCGGACGCCTGGCAATAAAAGGCAACATGCCCATCACAGCTTCCGGGAAGGTGGTCTTGCTCTTTCAGGACAATTAACCGATAGGAGTGATCGTCCACACGCAGATAAGATCCTGCCGGGACAAGATCTCCTGCGCGCCACAACTCCATTCCGTACTCTTCAGTATCCATTGTTAACTCCTCAGTGCAGCGAAAGAGCGGGAGGAGTGCAGTTCGGCGCCCCTTGCTCATCTCTTGTTTGTTTAGCTGGTGATATACAGTAGTCAGATAGCCGGGGGTGTTACCTAAAGTGACTAAACGGTTAAAAATTGGTGAAGAACCATCAGCAAGAAAGCGAGGTAAGAAGAGTTGCATCGCCAGCTTGATTATGGGCGCACGTGGTCAAGCGAATTGAGCGCTTTCAGATAATTGGCACGCTCAAAGGCTGCCGGGTCAGCAACCGCACGCTGGCTCATGCTCCCGCGCATAGAAGCCACCGACTCGTATTCGTGTTCCTCCATCCACTGGCGCAGGTTCGATGCAATGGCCGTCAGCCGATCAACCCCATGCCTCAGCAATGAAGAGGCCATCATCGTCACGTTCGCTCCCGCCATAATGGCCTTGAGAACATCTGTCGACGAATGCACGCCGCTGGTCAGCGCGAAATCAACATCGAGGCGCCCATAGAGAAGCGCAATCCAGCGCAACGGCAAGCGCAAGTCATGGGAGGTGCTTAACTCAAGATTGGGCACAACCTCTAACGCCTCGCAATCCAGATCGGGCTGATAAAAGCGGTTAAACAGGACTAGTGCGTCGGCCCCAGCCTCAACAAAACGTCTCGCGACATGGGGGAGTGCGGTGAAAAATGGACTGAGCTTCAACGCCAACGGAATTTTGATGGTGGAACGCACCGCATTAACCAGATCAACATAGACATCCTCCAGTTCGGCGCTGCTTACATCCATATCTGTCGGGAGATAGTAGCAGTTCAGCTCCAGCGCATCAGCTCCTGCTTCTTCGATCTTGCGCGCATAATCGACCCAGCCGCCCGCAGAAATGCCATTGAGGCTGCCGATCACGGGTATCCGTACAGCCCGCTTGATCTGATGGAGATGCTCCAGATAGGCATCTGGCTCCAGGTTATAGTGGTCCAGATTAGGGAAATAGCTCAGCGCCTCAGCATAACTGTGGGAGCCGAGATTGAGAAAGTAATCAAGCTCGTGGCTTTCGTGCGTAATTTGTTCCTCAAACAGGGAATACATGACGACAGCTGAGGCGCCCGCTTCCTCCAGCCTGCGTACCGCGCTGAGCTTCTTAGAGAGCGGCGAGGCTGAAACCACCAGTGGATTCTTCAAATGCAGCCCCAGGTAGGTGGCGGTTAGATCAGGGGTTCTCATACTCACTCCTTCCCTTGCTTGCCATTGTGGCCGTCGTGCTGTGCCAATGTCGCCAGTTGATGGTACAGATTCCAGTGCTGGCGCACGTCATGTTGTGCTAACTCCAGCAGTGTTTCGGCGCGCTCCCCATTGCTCTGCACCAGCATGCGATAGCGGGTTTCGTTGTAGGCGTAGTCTTGCAGCGGCAGCGATGGCGCCTTGGAGTCGATGAGCATCGGATTCTTGCCCTCTGCCAGCAGCCTGGGGTTATAGCGATAGAGGAACCAGTACCCCGATTGGACCGCCCGCTTTTGCTGCGCAAGCCCCTGCGCCAAGTCATAGCCATGCGCGATGCAGTGGCTGTAGGCGATAATCAGCGATGGCCCATCATACGTCTCGGCCTCCAGGAAGGCGTTCAGTGTTTGCTGGTCGTCAGCCCCAAGCGCAACCCGCGCGACATAGACGTTGCCATAGGCCATCGCCAGCAAGCCCAGATCTTTTTTCGCTGCCGCTTTGCCACGCGCCGCGAACTTGGCAACCGCCGCACGTGGCGTCGATTTCGAGGCCTGCCCGCCGGTATTCGAGTACACTTCGGTATCCAGCACCAGGATATTGACGTTCTGCCCGGAAGCCAGCACGTGGTCAAGACCACCATAACCAATGTCATAGGCCCAGCCATCTCCACCGATAATCCAGACGCTCTTCTTGACCAGCGCGTCAGCAACTGCCAGCAGATTGCGCGTCGAGGCCAGCAGATTCGCGTTGTCGGCCAGCACTGAATGATTCAGCGCACGTTGGAGATGCTGCTTGAGCAATGCGACACGCTCCCGCTGGGCCACGATGTCCATCTCGGTGGACTGGTCAGCCATCAGGACGGCCTGCGCCAGTTCCTCACCCACAACACCATTGCACTCCGCGAGCAGTTCACGCGCATATTCCTGTTGCTTGTCCAGCGCGAGCCGCATGCCCAGGCCAAATTCGGCGTTATCTTCAAACAGCGAATTGGACCACGCCGGGCCACGCCCTTCCTGGTTAAAAGTCCAGGGAGTGGTCGGCAGATTGCCCCCGTAAATCGAGGAACAGCCAGTTGCATTCGCTACCAGCATGCGATCACCAAAGAGCTGTGTCGCCAGTTTGATATACGGCGTTTCCCCGCAGCCAGAGCAAGCGCCGGAGAACTCGAAGAGCGGCTGCAAGAGCTGCGTGTCTTTAATGGCGTGCAGATTTAGCGGCGCCCGCTCCACTTCGGGGAGCGAGAGAAAGAAGTTCCAGTTCGCCGTCTCCTGCTCGCGGACTGGGGGCTGAGCAACCATGTTGATCGCTTTTCGGCCAACCTGGCGCTTGTCTTTGACCGGACATGCTTCCACACAGAGGCTGCATCCGGTGCAATCTTCCGGCGACACCTGCAACGTATATTTCATCCCAGGAAACTCTTTGAAGCGCGCCTCGGAAGAAAGAAACGTCGCTGGCGCGCCCTCCAGGCAGGATGGGTCATACACCTTCATGCGGATCACCGCATGCGGGCAGACCATGACACACTTGCCACATTGAATGCAGAGATTCTGGTCCCAGGCCGGAATCTCATCGGTGATGTTGCGCTTTTCCCAGCGCGCCGTCCCCGATGGATACGTCCCATCCTGTGGCAGCGCGCTCACTGGCAGCGTATCTCCTTCACCGACAATTATCGGCCCCAGCACAGCGCGCACAAAATCAGGTGCTTCAGTGGGAACTGGCGGCCTGCGCTGAATCACTGGCAGCAGTGCTCCTTGCCTGTGCTCCTGAGTGGCCACTTGCACCGCTGGCACTCCTGCTACATCACTTGCCGCTTCGGGCAGATGTACCTCATACAAATGGGCCAGCGTCTCATCGACGGCCTGAAAGTTCTTCTGAACAACGGCCTCACCGCGCTTGCCATAGGTCTTCTTGATGCTCTGCTTGATCTGTGCAATCGCCTGCTCGCGTGGTAGCACCCCACTGAGCGCAAAGAAACAGGTTTGCATGATCGTATTGATGCGATCCGCCATGCCCAGGTCACGTGCCACCTTATGGGCATCAATGACATAGAAGCGAAGCCGCTTGTGCAGAATCTCTTGTTGCACTTCGTGGGGCAGATGTTGCCAGACATCTGCTGGCCCATATGGGCTGTCAAGCAGAAAGGTGCTTTCCGGGCGCGCGTATTTGAGGACATCCAGTCGTTCCAAGAAAGAAAACTGATGACACGCCACAAAGTTGGCCTGTCTCTCTCCAATCAAGTAAGGCGCATGAATGACGCGCGGACCAAAGCGCAAATGCGAGATGGTCACAGACCCCGATTTTTTGGAATCGTAGACAAAATACCCCTGCGTGTCATTCTCGGTTTCTTCCCCGATAATTTTAATCGAGTTCTTGTTGGCGCCTACGGTGCCGTCGGAGCCTAAGCCCCAGAAGACACATTGCACCACATCTTCATCCTCGATGGTGAAGCGTGTGTCATAGTCCAGGCTGGTATGGGTCACATCATCGTTGATGCCGATGGTAAAGTGGTTCTTCGGCGCAGCACGGTTCATCTCGTCAAAGATACCCTTCACCATCGCCGGGGTAAATTCCTTGGAAGCGAGGCCATAGCGCCCGCCGATGATTATTGGCTGGGCCGCCGCCTCCATCCTACCCTCACTGAGTGCTGCCACCACGTCCAGATAGAGCGGTTCGCCTATGCCCCCTGGCTCTTTGGTCCGGTCCAACACAGCGATTACCCTGGCGGTCTTTGGCATCGCTGAAACGAAGTGGTCAACCGAGAAGGGACGGAACAGGTGAACCCGGACCACGCCGACTTTTTCGCCTCTGGCATTCAAATAGTCTACCGTTGCCTGGACCGTCTCAGCGCCTGAGCCCATCAGCACAATTACCTGCTCAGCATCAGGCGCCCCAGCGTAATCAAAGAGGTGGTACTGGCGACCGGTGATCGCAGCAAAGCGGTCCATCGTCTCCTGGACGATCTGTGGACAGGCGAGGTAAAAGCGGTTCACGCTCTCGCGCGCCTGAAAGTACACATCGGGGTTTTGGGCCGTCCCGCGAATGAAGGGATGCTCTGGCGAAAGCGCGCGTTGACGATGGGCAGTAATCCAGGCATCATCGACTAGCGCCCGCATATCATCAAACGTCAACGGCTCAATCTTGTCAATTTCATGCGAAGTGCGGAAGCCATCAAAGAAATGCAGAAAGGGAAGGCGCGCTTGTAAGGCGGAGGCGTGGGTAATGAGCGCCATATCCTGCGCTTCCTGGACCGAGGCAGAAGCCAGCAAGGCAAAGCCGGTGGCCCGCGTTGCCATCACATCGGAGTGATCGCCAAAGATCGAAAGGCCCTGAGCCGCCAGGGAACGCGCCGCCACATGAAACACCGCAGGACTGAGTTCACCCGCCATCTTATACATAGTGGGGATCATCAGGAGCAACCCCTGGGAGGCGGTAAAGGTCGTGACCAGCGTTCCTGCCTGAAGGGCGCCATGAAGCGCGCCAGCCGCCCCGCCTTCTGATTGCATCTCGACCACTTGGGGCACGCTCCCCCAGAGATTGCTTTTTCCCTGTGCTGACCAGCTATCAGCCAGTTCCCCCATTGCCGTTGAGGGCGTGATCGGATAAATCGCAATCACTTCACTGAGCGCATGAGCAACGGCAGCGACAGCCTCGTTGCCATCAATTGTTACCTTATCCATAACTGGAAATCACCCTCTTTCCTTCGCATAGGATAATTGCGACCCGCTTGTGTTGGTGACAATGGCGAGCAGACATATATGATTTGTACCTGAGGTGGGAAAAAACCACAGTGCTCTATGACCACCTCGGCTGTCTTTCACCTACCACTCTCAGCATAGGTCAGAAAGGTTACAACAGAAGTAGCAACTAGTTACTGGCCGGGGCGAGCAGTGCGATAGCGGGAATAAGTTTACGGAGTCTCTCTGCTCTTATCGAGCAGCGCGGCTACCAGATTGCGACGTTGATCCAACTCCTTCAGTAGCCATAAAACTCAGGCCCTACCAGCTCGTAGGGCGTTGAGAATCACAATCACATCGATACCTTCTTGCAAGATGGCGCCTGCCGCAGGCGGGATGAAGCCGAAGAAAGCAAAGATCATCGCCACAATACTCAATCCCATGCCGATCCAGATGCCTTGAGTTGCCACACGCATCACCCGACGCCCCAGGCGCACCGCCCCCACGACCTGAAGAATATCAGTGGAAAGGAGGACCGAATCGGCAGCCGCAGCCGCAGCAGTTAATCCCTGCGCGCCAATTGCCACTCCAACGGTTGCCGTCGCCAGGGCCGGAGCGTCGTTGATGCCATCCCCGACCATCAGCACGCGATGCCCTTTCGCCTCCAACTCGCGCACCACACGTACCTTCTCCTCGGGAAGACAGCGGGCAATCACCCGGTCAACCTTCGCAATGGCTCCAATCTGTTGGGCAACAGTCTCACCATCCCCAGTGAGCAAAATAGTTTCCTGGACTCCTGCGTCCTTGAGTTCGGCTGAGAGCCGTGTTAACTCCGGTCGTGGGATGTCGGCAAAGATGAGCAGCCCAACTATCTTGCGATCAAGCGCGATAAAACTGACAATCTGCCCTTGCGCTGTACGCTGTTCACGCTCGGCCAGCAGCAGCAGCGGTAACTCAATTGCAAGGGAACGCATAAAGGTGCGGTTCCCAATCGCTATCTCGACAAAGGAACCTTCATCGCCGTGTTCCTGGCCCTTATCAGGCATTCTGACACAGCCCCGTATCCCTTTTCCGGCCACTTCTTCAAAATTGCTGGCAGGTATGAGGAGTAATCCGCGCTCCTGGGCCGCTGTCACTGCGGCGCGCGCCAGAATATGCGTCGAGAACTGCTCAACCGAGGCCACCAATTGCAGCAAGGTATCTTCGCTGTAGCTGCCCTCTTCTCCGTCACCTTGCTTTTGGGGCTGGAACATGCCCACCAGCCTGGGCGTTCCCAGGGTTAAAGTGCCTGTCTTGTCGAACACAGCTACCTTCACTGCGCCAAGTTGTTCAATCGTGGCGCCGCTTTTGACAATCATGCCTTTGTGAGCAGCCCGATTAATGCCAGACATAATGGCGATAGGGGTGGCTAGAATTAAGGGGCAGGGGGTTGCCACTACCAGCACTGAAAGCGCATAGATGCTATCGCCAGAGAGCGCCCAGGCAGCCGCAGCCAACAGGATGGAGAACACGGTAAACCAGACTCCATAACGATCAGCCAGTCGGTGGATAGGTGCTTTCTGCTTCTGGGCTTCTTCAACGAGGCGAACGATCTGGGCGTACTGACTTTCAGCGCTCCGCCTGGTAGCACAAATCTCCAGCAGGCTATCCAGATTGACACTGCCAGAGAAGACAATTGCTCCTGGTTCTTTCCTCACCGGCAGAGGCTCACCAGTCAGGTCAGCTTCACTGACGCTGGAGGAGCCTTGAGCAACCGTTCCATCAACGGGGATGAGTTCACCGGGTTTGACAACCACCTGCATCCCGATCTCAACGGCTTCTGCTGGAATATTGGTCAGTTGTGCATCCTGCCAGATATGAGCCGTTCGAGGAGCGCGCTCGGCTAAAGCTGCTAGCGAACTGCGCGCCCGTCGCAGCGCATACGCTTCTAACGCTTCACCGCCTGAAAGCATCAACACGACAAACGCCCCGGCAAGGTACTGGCCGAGCAAGAGCGATCCCCCTATCGCCAGAATAGCGATCAGATCGACGCTAAACTCACGTCGCAGGAGCTGGTGTCCTGTCTCCCAAAGCAAAGGGATGCCCCCAAGCAAGATGATAGCAAGCAGCATCCATTGCGCCAGATCAGCCCGGCCAGCCAGCCAGAGCGAAAAGCTTGCGAGGAGGAGCGCCAATGACCCAAATGGAAGCGGGTAGCGCTTTACAGATTGCCAGAGTCGAAAGTTGGCGCCAACTTTTGCACTGGCTGGCTCTTCGACGCCATTATCAGTAGGCCGCTTGCTCGGCAGCGCCTGCTTGGGTAATTCATCTATGTGCAACATCCTGAATCAGCCTCATTTCGACATATTCAATGAGCAAGACCTTGTATTCCGGCTCAAACAATCACGCCTACTTATAGGTTGTGCTGGGGTGCCACTGCTTTTTTATCTACTCTTACAGAAAAGAGTAGAGCAGAGCGGGAAGTTTTGGCGTTGCAACGAGTGACAATACCGTTACCATATCTGAAAGACTGTGATTGAATTCCATAGCCAAGAAGGTTCGAGTTGCCAGCAACGCAAGCATCTCCCGCTGTAAGCATACAATCAGCTTCGGGCACTACCGGGAATGAGAAAAGCATCCAGATCTGAGGGGAATCTATACGGATTGGTAACTGCTTATCACCACTGTTGTTACGGTACGCGGCTACCCTAGAAGCAAGAGCGGATCCTCTATCGTTTGTACGCCTGTTGGCGCTGAAAATGTGCAAAGGAGCCACCCCATGTTCAAAAAGATTCTGGTGCCGTTAGATGGTTCAGCGCTGGCTTCGGCGGCACTTCTGCCTGCCAGTACGTTGGCAAGACGAGACAATGCCGAACTGCTGTTAGTTGGCGTTACCTCCACATCCACTGTTGCAGAAATTGGCGCCTATTTGGCAACAATGGTCAGCTGCTTGAGCGAGGAGGGCCTCACGGTACGAGCTATGTTGCCACCTGGATCACCGGAGAACGAAATTAGTGAAGAGGCTGAGCTTGCGCGTGCAGACCTGATCGTAATGACAACGCATGGGCGTACCGGGCTGGATGCCCTGCTCCATCCCAGCGTCACCTGGAGGGTACTTGCTCAGACGAACGCGCCGCTCCTGGTCAGCAGATATGCAGACGAAGAGCAGGCAGCACCCTCTGTACATCAGCTCCGTTTTTTGACAGATGCCACAGCCCCCATCCTGGTGCCTCTGGACGGTTCACCCCAGGCGGAGCAGGTGCTTCTACCTGCCCAGGAAATGGCCGAGGAATTTGGCAACCCGCTTGTGCTATTGCGCGTCGGCGAGCCGCTGCTTCTAGCTGAGAGCTTGGGCGCGCAGGACTTGATGCCTGGTGGCTCAGTCGGCTACTGGATGGAGGAGGCCGAAGCGTACTTAAGGCAAAAACGGAAAGAACTGGCCAGGGCCGGGCTGCGAGTCAAGACTATCGCTGCACCTGGCACGCCAGCCGAAGTGATTCAAGCAGCGGCGCGGGAATATCAAGCTGGGTTGATTGTCATCGCTTCGCGCGGGCGAGGCTGGCTGGGTCGGCTCGTCATGGGCAGTGTCGCCAGAAATGTGCTGAGCCAGAGCCAGACACCTATCTTGCTGGTCCGCCGATTTGAGCCTGTACCCGCAGAGGGAGTCAAGACCGAACAGGTGCTCGTTGAGGCGGGCGCCTGGTAGGTGAACAGCCGAAAGTAACATCATCATAATGGCTTGTAACGGCTTCTATGACCAGGGCGAAGTATCTTGGCAGTATCTTGAAGGTAGAGCAGAGAAAGAGGAGATTGGAGACAGAGGAAATTGATAAGGCTGATGGCGCAAACCTCTGATCTGCTACTCTCATATCGTTCGAGGCAGCCGCGCCTCCTGGAAAGGATGGATGAGTCATTTCTGGTGGCTAGGGAGGCATTCAGGCTCAGGCTTAATACTGAGCGCCTCGGCGGTGAGGCGGATGTCATGCAAGAGTGATCAACGGATGCTCATCCTGGCAACGTCGCCAGAGCATCGTGAAACAAAGCAAGGTATCATGGCAGCCGCGCCTCACCGCTCAGGCCCTAGCCACCGGCATCTCTCTTGAGGAGCATAGACATATTCACGACGATGACTCTTTTACACTACCCGATTGCCGCCAACTTTCAACAAGCCGGATAACACGCTCAACAGCCTTGTGCGATGCGCGCTCCACCTCAGGCGAGAGGCCCAACCCGGCAACAAACTTCTTGCCCTCGATCCCATAAATCATCAAACGCTGTGGGAGATTGCCCAGGGCGCGCGCCAGTTCAATGGCTTCAACCACGCTGAACGCATGGGTTGAGAGCGCAAAGAGACCAGGTGAGAGAGCGCCACTCTGCGCATCCAGTTGATGAATCGTTCCCGCTGGTGCCTGCGAGGTCACGGCATCTATCAGAATGACGTCCTCTGCTCCTTGCCAGGTCTCAAGCAGTGCTGTCCCTTCGCCAGTAGCTTCCAGAATGGAGGTATGCGGAAGTTTTCTGTCCTGGAGCGCTCGCGCCACAAGCAGGCCAACAGCATCATCGCTTCGATACTCATTTCCAATCCCGATAATGAGGATAGGCTGTGACAAGCGTCCCCCTTATTCACGCGTGATATGCAGCTTCAGGAAGTGCGTGGCGCAAGAAATACAAGGGTCATAGTTGCGGATGGTCTGCTCACAGCGCCAGGTGAGCTGATCTTCAGGAAGCTGGAGTACCTGCGGAATAAACCGGCGAAGGTCATCCTCGATAATTTTTTGATTCTGCGAAGTTGGCGGCACGATCTTCGCATCTAGAATCTGCCCGGCTTCATCCAGGCGATAGCGATGATAGAGCGTGCCGCGCGGCGCCTCGGTGCAGGCGTAGCCGGTGGCAGCGCGAGGCTGGATTTCAGCCGCTGGCCGATCAGGCATCTCGTACGCATCGATGAGTCGCAGCGCCTCGTCGCAAGCGTACAGAATTTCGACGCTGCGCACGATAATGCTCTGAAATGGGTTCCGGCAAACAGTCCCCAGGCCAGCCGCACGCGCGGTCTCTTGTGCCAGCGGAGAGAGCTTGCCAAAATTCAAGCTGTAGCGCGCCATTGGCCCAACAAAGTAGGCGCCGCGCTCCTTGAGCCTGGAATGAAGTGCGTTGGTGTAGGGGATATGTTCCTCCACAAAGGTGTCATCATACGTACGAACAGGGATATTCAAGCCCTTATTGGAAACCAGCCGGCCCTCGTTAAAGGGGTACTCTTCGGGATGCTGCAAGGCCACAAACTCGTAATCTTGCTCGAAATCTGGGAAGGGAAGCCCTGCGGTCCAGCGCACCGTTTCCAGCGCGGCATCGCGTGCCCATTTCAACTGCTCAGCCAGAGGAGCCAGGTCCCGCTTTGATGGAACTTTATAGAACCCGCCCACCCGCACATTCACCGGATGAATGGCCCTGCCGCCCAGAAGCGTGATCACCGCATTGCCGATTTTCTTCAACTCCAGCGCCCGCTTGACCACCTCAGGATGATCTTTTGCCATCTGTACGACATCGGCATAGCCAAGAAAATCAGGAGCATGGAGCATGAAGACATGGAGCGTATGGCTCTCCACCCACTCGCCGCAATAGATCAGCCGGCGCAAGGCGCGAATCTGGGGATCAACCTGAACTCCAAACGCATCTTCAACCGCATGCACCGCGCTCATCTGGTAAGCGATAGGGCAGATGCCACAGATGCGGGCGGTAATATCGGGCGCGTCTTCAAAACTGCGCCCGCGCAACAGCGCCTCAAAGAAACGCGGCGGCTCGAAGATCTTAAACTTGACATCGGCCACCTGATCGCCTTTAAGCCGCACATAGAGGGCGCCCTCGCCTTCGACGCGAGCCAGGGAATCTACGCGGATAGTTTTAGTGTTCATACACTTCACTCTCCTTACGGAAAGCTTCGGCCTGAGCATTGAAGTTGCGGTACACACGCAGGATCGCCTGCCTGGATGCTCCAAGCTCACCCCAGCGCTTGCTGAGCGATGCCGTATTGGGCGTCTCCATTGGTCCAAAGCACCCGTAGCACCCGCGATGATAGGTCGGGCAGATGGCTCCGCAGCCAGCGTGCGTCACCGGCCCAAGGCAGGGGATGCCCTGTGCAACCATCACACACACCATCCCACGCAGTTTGCACTCTATGCACACACTGTGCGCCGGAGTATTCGGTTTGCGCCCGTGCAGAAACGCGCTGATGACCTCGATCAGTTGCGCTTTATTGATGGGACAGCCGCGCAGTTCAAAGTCCACCGGCACATGGTCAGCAATGGCCGTTGAGGTTGCCAGCGTTTCAATATAGCTGGGGGAGGCATATACGATAGATGTGAATTCTTTGACATCCTTAAAGTTGCGTAGCGCCTGGATGCCGCCGGAGGTTGCGCAGGCGCCAATCGTCACCAAAAACCTGGAAGCGCGGCGCACCTGCCCAATCCGCTCGGCATCGTGGGGTGTCGTGATCGACCCTTCAACCAATGAAAGATCATAGGGTCCCTTGACTTGTGCGCTTGATGCCTCAAGAAACGAGGCGATTTCAATCTGCCCGGCTACCTCTAGCAGTTCATCCTCACAATCAAGCAAGCTTAATTGACACCCATCGCAGGAGGCAAATTTCCAAACGGCTAGTTTTGGCTTACGCTGCTTTGCCATATCAGATCTCTCGCTTTCCAAACCAGCGTTGAATCTGCGCGAATCTGAACACCGGGCCATCTTTGCACTCAAAGAAAGGCACGAATTGGCAGTGCCCGCAGAAGCCCAGCGCGCACTTCATATTACGCTCCAGGGAAAGAAAGATCTGCTCCGCTGTCAGCCCGCGCTTCTGGAGTTCCAGCAGCGTAAAGTGCATCATGATTTCCGGCCCACAGACCAGGGCAACCGTATCGAGCGGATCAAACGTCGCGGTGGGAATGAACCGTGGCACCACGCCCACATTGCCGTGCCAGGTATCGTCGCCACGATCGACCGTGACCTGCACGTCAATATTCGAGCGGGCGCCCCAGCGCTCCAACTCACGACGATAGAGCAGATCAGCAGGGGTGCGCGCACCATAGAACAGCACCACCCGGCCATACTGCTTGCGCTGGGCCAGAATCTGATAGATGGCCGGGCGGAGCGGCGCCAGCCCCAGCCCACCAGCTACAATAACTACATCGCTGCCAATGGCTTCCTGGAGCGGCCAGCAACTTCCAAATGGCCCGCGCACCCCCAGCACATCGTGGCATTGCAACGCGCACATCACTTTGGTAACGGTCCCGACAGCACGCACCGTATGTACCAGCGCTTTCCCATCGGTAGGGTCGCCGCTGATCGAGATGGGCACCTCGCCCACGCCAAACACATAGAGCATATTAAATTGTCCAGCCCCGAAGGACAGGGCCGAATCCCCCGCCACTGGCTCAAGCTCCATCGTGAAGGTATCAGGCGTTTCTCGCCGGATACGTTGAATCCTCCAGGGGTCGGGGGCCATCGGATTTGTTGCTAGCATTGCTGACATTTCCCACCTCACGCATGAACGCCATAGACATCGAGCAGTTGCAGCCGTGTGGCCTGAAGCCGCTCGATAATCGTCTGGGAAAAGCGCTTGAGCAGTTCGTAGCCCAGATCATGGTCGGCTTCTGCTTTCATCCGCAGGCAAGCGCCATCAAAGGCAATCGCCCGCGTCAATTCCAGCGCCCGCGCGCCGAAATGCCAGCGATAGGGTGGAAACAGCCACGACCAGCCCAGCACATCACCTTCCCCAATCGTTTGTATCGTCACTTCGCCACGCCCAGGCACGAAGGCTTTCAGCGCCACCTTCCCATGACGAAGCAGATAAAACCTGGAGGCGTCTTCGCCCTCTTGAAAAATCCACTCGTCGGCAGCGAAGCGCACATTGGAAGCACAGCCAGCAATGATCTCAAGCGAGCGAGGGTCCATATCTTTGAAGAATGCCTGTTCTGGCAGAAGCGCATCGAATCTGCGCATCGCTACTCCTCCGTTCCTGAAGCGGCGCCTGCGCCGCTTGTTTCACGGATGGCGCGAGCCTCTTCGGTAATATCGATGCCCACCGGGCACCACGTAATACAACGTCCGCACCCGACACAGCCGGACGTGCCGAACTGGTCGATCCAGCTTGCCAGTTTATGCGTCATCCACTGGCGATAGCGGGCCTTGGTTGAACCCCGAACACTGCTGCCAGCCGTATACGTAAAATCCATCGTGAAGCAGGAATCCCACCGACGCCAGCGTTCGGCGCGCTGTCCAGAGAGATCAGTGACATCTTCGACGGTGATGCAAAAACAGGTGGGGCAGACCATCGTGCAATTGCCACAGGTCAGGCAGCGTTTGGCAACATCGTCCCAGCGCGGATGCTCGACGTTGTGGTAGAGCAGTTCTTTGATGTCGGTCGTATCAAGGGTGCGGCCCATCTGGCTGGCGGTTCGTTCCACCTTCTGCTCCGCTGCTGTTTTTTCTTCGTCGCTCGCTCTTCTCTGAGGAAGCTCCGCCAGAATCTCTGTCCCTACGGCTGTGCCAGCCTCGACCACGAAGGAATGGCGCTCGTCATCCAAAATCTCCGTCAGAGCCAGATCAAAATCGCCAGTCACTTTTGGCCCCGTTTGCATGGAGACACAGAAACAGGTGCCTCCGGCCTGAGCGCAGTTGATGGCGACAATCAAGACCTGTTCCCGGCGCGCTTGATAGACGGGATCGACATATGGGCCGTGGATGAACACCTTGTCCTGGATGGCGATAGCGTGCAGTTCGCATGAGCGAATACCCAGAAACGCAAATTTGGGGTTCTCTTGCTCATCGGGCAGCACGTGGAAACCGCCCTCATCCTTACGCGCCTGCCAGAGTCGGAGGGTGGGAGGAGACAAAAAGCGCTTCCACGACTGTGGCCCCACTGCATAGCCGAAGAACGCCTGATCGGCGCGCTGCTTCAATCGATAGACGCCGCCATCTTGCTCATCGGTATAACCAATGGGAAGATCGGTGACGGACCTTACCTCATCATAGACAATGGCCTGGTCGCGCACCGTTGGCCCTAGCACGCGATACCCTCTCTTCAGCAGCGCATCGATCAACTGCTGGAAATGCTGGGCTTCCAGGATAGCTTGATCTTTGTAGCCCGCCCATGCTGCTGCCATATTGAGTATGTGTCCTTTCTCTGCCGGACGGATGCCGAAGCTAGCTTCTCACTTGCATACCAACATGCACGTCGGATGGCGCCTTCATTGGTTGGGCTTCGCTCTGGGAGGCGCCTCTACGAATCAGCAGGATAGGTGCCTGCACCTGGCTTAACACCCCTTTGGCAATACTGCCAAAGACCATCCGACCCAGCCAGCCGCGACTATGCGAGGCCATGACCACGAGACCCGCCTCGCGCTCACGCGCCCATTGCTCAATCAGTTGCTCCGCTGTACCTGACTCGCAGTCAATCTCTACGTTCAAGCCGACACTCGCTAGCTCATCCCGCTTACGCTGGAGGTAGCCTCGAGCCTCCTCAAGCAAAGCTTTCGCTGACTCAGAGAGCAGAGGTACATATGCCGTCGCTTCTCCTGCAACAGAGGGGCGCTCCACCGCACGCACCAGCAGCAGCGGATTCCCGAACGTCTGGGCCAATTCCTGGGCAAGAGGCAGCGCCCTTTCAGCCTGAGGCGACCCATCAAGCGGCACCAGGATCGGCGCGAGCGGGTCAGTCATGAATCTGGGCAGCTGCACCGGTGGATGACGGGTATCATCGCCTACATCACACTTACAGGCGAGAATGGGCGCGCTCGTCCTGCTCAGCACCTGCCAGGTCACGCTGGGATGCAGCAGGGCATCTACTCCCTTACGCCCATGTGTGGTCATAACGATGAGGTCGGCCTGATCAAGCGTCGCCTCATGGGCAATGCCTTCAGGGACGGCTTCAGTAACAATCGCTGTATGGGCAACATCTCCTTCACTTTTCAGCCAGTGAGCTACCTGTTCAAGATAGACATGAGGATTCGTTGTAGCCTCATCCTGAACTGTAGCCTTAGAACTATCAGTCAAGGAGTCTGGTGCTACGCGCACCAACACGACATCAGCCTCAAAACGCCTTGCCAGCAGTGCGGCAGCAGCCAATGCGACTTCTGCCAGAGGCGGGCCATCCAGGGGAACCAGAATGCGCTGAAACATAAAGGCACTCCTTCTTCTCCTTGCATCGGCAAGCTCCCTGGTATCGGCAAGCATGCCGACAATCAGGGCATGATCATTTCTTCCTGATAGAAGGATAGAAAACGCTGGTGATTACACGGATTACTGGAGGTTACAAAACCGTTACTCCCGGGTGCTGCGGTTGCCACATCCGCTGATACGCTCCCCGCCCGCTGGAGTGACTGAACGTGGCTACCACGCTCGATAATCTTTCCTGCATGGAACACGAAGATTTCATCCTGTCTTGGCTACTTGGGACGTCCGTTCAAAATTTGGGCTTTGCAGGGGGATGAGTGTAGTGATTTTAGCATTGAGCAGATGCTTGTTCAGGATAGATGAATGGGTTCGCATCGATGAAGATGAGGGAAAGCTCTTGCCCAATGGACGAGGCGTGTCAAACTTTATTGTAATCAATAGAGCGGTGATGATGGCGGGCATTCGCCGTTAGTGTCAAACTTTAACTCTGCAGAGTGTTCCGATTTTCCTGGGTCAGCGGGCCGAAAAATGTCAAACTTTATTGTGAACATACAGCCGCCTTTTATCAAAATCATTACACCGCTGCCAGACGTTATGGAAACTGCTTTGTTACCTTCGAGTGATGTGCCTTTACCTCACTCGTAACCTGTGAGCAGTAGACTGAAAGACAAGAAGCAGACCAGAGAGCAGTGAGGAGGTCATCGATGATCACCAAAACGATACGGATGGAACCCAGCCCGTATGAAGAAGTCATGATTGACCATCTTTTAGAGAGTGGCAACGGACAGCAGATGCTGCTCGACACCATCCAGCAGTTAAGCGAAGAGCGCTATGCACTACGCCTGCGACTGGCGCAGCACCCCCAGAGCGATCACTCGGCGGCACAACGCCTGCACATCATCAATGGCCAGCTCAAAGCACTCTGGGCAGAGGTGCGGCGGGTCAGAGCGGCCCGGCGGGTCCAAATGGAAGAGGCGCTGGGCGTTGATCCCAGGCTCGTTGTCATTTGAGCAGGGAACGAAAGAGGCTACACTATGCTGGTCAGGAATATCATGGTCCAGAACGTCGTCACCATCCAGGAAAAGGATACCCTGGAACACGCTGCGCTCCTTTTGCAGCAGGGACGCTTTCGGCATCTGCCCGTTGTCCAGCGCCTCCCGCATAAAGAGGAGCCGCTCTCCCAGATTGTCTACCCGCCCCCGAAACCGCCAGTGGCCGTCATTGGCATCCTCTCCGACCGCGATCTGCCCGGCGGCAGAGTAGGAGCCGTCCCGTTGGAGCAGTTGAAGGAGCGCCAGGTGGGCGAGGTCATGCACCGGGCTGTCATCACCATCAGCCCGGACACCCCAGTGGAGTACGCTGCTAACCTGATGGCTGAGAACGCCATCGGGTGCCTGCCAGTCGTCAATGATGAGGAGAATGGCCGATTGGTCGGTATGATCACAGAAAGTGATCTCTTCCACGCGCTGGTCCGGTTGTTAGGGGCACAAGAGCCCAGCACCCGTCTCCGGCTGCTGCTGCAAAGCTCCGACCCAATCGAGCTGGGCCGGATCTTGCTGCTGCTTGGGCACGAGCATCTGCATCTGGCAGGGTTGTTGACCGAGCCGGTTGATGCGGAAGGCCGCTGGCCGGTCACGCTGCGCGTGCGCACCATTTATCCGGAACCCCTCGTGCAGAAACTCCGGGCCGGAGGAGTCGAAGTGGAGCAACCAATCACTCCAAAGGAGGGCTAAGATGAGCCATCACCAGCCTGACCAGCAGGCGCGGCCCAAAGCCTCCTCCTCACCCGAAGCGAGTGTGCTCTTCGTCCACGACCCATACCTGAGCCAGTACAATTTTGGCCCAGAGCATCCGCTGCGCCCGCGCCGCCACCTCCTGCTAATGGACCTGCTCGAGCAGTCGGGCATCCTCCAGCCGGATGGGCCAGATATCCTGCTTCAGCAGCAAGCCAGTCGGGAAGAGTTGCTCCTGGCGCATAGCCCGGCGTATATCGCGGCAGTCGAGCGCTTGAGCGCCGAGGATGAAGGGCTGGATAGCCTCGTTGGCGAATACGCAGTTGATCCAGAACCCTATGGCTTTGGCATAGGCGATAACCCCATCTTTCCACAGATGCACGCCGCCTCGGCGCGCATTGTTGGCGGCACGCTGGCAGCGGCGCGCGCCGTTATGTCTGGCAAAGCGCGTCATGTCTTCAACGCCACGGGGGGCTTTCATCACGCCCTGCGCGACCGCGCCTCCGGCTTCTGCATCTATAATGACGCGGCGGTCGCCATCGCGGCCATGCTTCAAGAATACGAGGCGCGCATCCTCTATGTCGATTTTGACGCCCATCACGGCGACGGTGTGCAATGGGCCTTTTACGATGAGCCGCGTGTCATGACGGTCTCATTCCATGAGACAGGCGACTATCTCTTCCCCGGCACTGGCGATCTGTTGGAGCTTGGCAAGGGAGCCGGGCGGGGCTTGAGTGTCAATATTCCCCTCGATGCCTTTACAGAGGATGATTCCTGGCTGGAGGCCGTTTCCGCATTGCTGCCTTCGCTGGTTCACGCGTTTCACCCCGACCTGATTGTGAGCCAGCATGGCTGCGATACCCATGCCTGGGATCCGCTCACCCATCTCTCCCTCACCACGCGCGCTGCTGCCGCCCAAGCAAAGCTGACACATGATCTGGCACATGAGCATTGCCAGGGGCGCTGGGTCGCGTTGGGTGGGGGCGGCTATGATATGTATCGCGTCGTGCCACGCGCCTGGGCGCTGGTCTGGTCGGAGCTTTCTGGCAGACCACTGCCAGAGCATATTCCTCCTGCCTGGTTAGAGCACTGGCAACCAGAAAGCAAAGAGCAGCTCCCCACCACCTTCCTAGATAGTCCCGACGATTTCCCACCCAAACCACGTCGGCTGGAGATCGAACGCCACAATCGACGCATCGTGGCCCAGGCGCGGCGACTCTTCCTGCCTGCACAGGTGCGTCTGGCCTATCCCCAGCTCGCGGTTCCTGCGTTTCCAGCAGTTCGTCCGGAGGCAAGCAGTGCTGGAGTACCCGATCTGCTGCAACACATCGGCAAAACTGCAGAGTCACGTGTGCGCACGCTGGAGACGGCCCGCGGGCAAGTGCTCTTGCGCGACTGGTGCCCGCCTTCGCTGGTCGAGCGGCTGCATCCTGACGAAGGGTTGAATGCCTTTGCGCGTCGGGCCGACCGCGAGCAGGCGCTGCTCAAGTGCATAGCCTCTGGCCCGGAGTGCGAACTGGTCTTGGCCCATACACCTGATGGGCAACTGATTGGGCAGGTGAGCATCTGTGGCGCCGATGATTGGTGGGAAGGGATTCCAGATTTATACGAAGTGGCTATTGAGGTTAGTTCCAACTGGCGCAAGCTCGGCCTCTCCAAAGCCATGCTCCAGTTTGCCCTGGAACCGGATTACTTTGAGGATGTGATCCTCTTTGCACTGGGCTTTGCCTGGCATTGGGATTTGGATGGCGCAGGCCTGGGCAGCATGAGTTATGGGCAGATGATTCGCAGACTGTTCGAGTCGGTGGGCTTTGAAAAGATGGCCGCCAATGAACCCAATCTACACCTGGACCCGGCCAATGTCTTTCTGGCCCGCATCGGCGACAACGTCAGCCCTGGCACAGCCGCGCTGTTCCGCTCGCGGCTCAGCGCTCCTGTCCTGTATCAATAGGAATATAGCTGCTCCATTGGCCTCCTGATTCTCCCATAAAAAGATACATCTTCCTGGGTATGCCAGGAGGATACCGCTGTTGCTGCACCATATTACAAATCAGGGCTACTGCTCGAAGACGATGCTCTGGCTCAGCAGATGCGCGGCAGGGGGTCGCCCACAAGCATATCCAGCACGCGCGTTCCGCCAATATTCGTGCGCATAAAAACCATTCCGGCCGGACCTGCTTGCACGGTGCCAATACTGGCCGCCTCATGCCCCAGCGGATGGGCGCGCATGGCCGCCAGCGCCGCCCCGGCGGCCTCTGGAGCAACCACCGCCAGCAGTTTCCCCTCATTGGCAATGGTCAATGGGTCCAGCCCCAAAATCTCGCAGGCGCCTCGCACTTCTGCGCGCATGGGAATAGCTGACTCGTCAAGCGCAATAGCCACCTGAGAGCCAAGCGCCATCTCGTTCAAAGTGGTTGCCACGCCGCCGCGCGTCGGGTCTTTCAGGCAGTGGATGCCATTTTCTGTTGCATCCAACAGCGCGGCTACCAGGGTATGCAGGGGCGCGGTATCGCTCTGCACCGTCGCCTCGATGTCCAGGGCCTCGCGGGCCAGCATCACCGCAATACCGTGATCGCCAATTGGCCCGCTGAGCAGCACCTTATCTCCAGGATGCAACTGCGTCTGGCTGACTTTCTGCCTGGCTCGCACAATCCCAATGCCCGCTGTGTTGATGAACAGCCCATCCGCCTTGCCACGCTGGACCACCTTGGTATCGCCTGTCACGATGGAGACGCCGGCATCAGCCGCCGCAGTGGCCATTGAAGCCACGATGCGGCGCAGGTCGGCGATCGGAAAGCCTTCCTCCAGAATAAAGCCCGCCGAAAGGTACAGCGGCTGGGCGCCTGCCATCGCCAGATCGTTGATCGTGCCATGCACCGCCAATTTACCAATATCTCCACCCGGAAAGAACAGCGGATGAACCACATAGGAGTCGGTGGTAAAAGCCATGCGTGGACTCAAGCGATCAGGCGAGAATGTCGCGGCATCATCCAATGGCTCCAGCAGGGGATTGGAGAACGCGGGCGCAAAGACTCCTTCAATCAGATTTTGCGTCGCTTTGCCGCCGCTGCCATGACTCAGCGTGATGTGTTCATCCCGTAGATAGAATTTGCTTCGCCGGGCCGCCCGCACACGCTCGATTTTCTCCATCACTTCAGCCGCCAGGGTGCCCTGGCCGCTTGCACTGCTCATGGTAACCCTCCTCATCGTTCTGCTGGCTCGAGATCGGCCATTGGCAAAGTCGCTCGCTCAGTCGCCATCGAAAAGCGACCATAGTTGAAATAGGCGGCGCAGGCGCCTTCTGACGACACCATGCAGGTGCCAACCGGCGTTTCTGGAGTGCAGGCGATACCAAAGACCTTGCATTCCCAGGGCTTGATGGCTCCCCTTAGCACTTTGCCGCACTGGCAGGCTTTCGGGTCGGCCACACGAATGCCAGGCACTGCGAAGCGCAGTTCAGCGTCCCAGTCGGCAAACTCCGGGCGCAGCTTGAGCGCGCTCTGCGGGATGGTACCCAGCCCGCGCCACTCGAAAAGTGGGCGCAGCATCATCGTCTGTGCCATTGCTTCGAGCGCCTTCACGTTGCCCTCTGGCCGCACCACGCGCGCATACTGATTTTCCACCTCCGAGCGGCCCTCGACCATCTGCTGCACCAGCATATGAATGGACTGGATAATATCCAGCGGCTCAAAGCCAGAAATGACCACCGGTTTATGGTAATCGCGGGCAATAAACTCATAAGGCCGTGTGCCAATGACCATGCTGACATGGCCGGGACCGACAAAGCCATCCAGCCGCAGATCAGGCGAATCGAGAATCGCCTGAAGTGCAGGAATTACTTTGATATGGTTACAGAAAATACAAAAGTTCTTTGTGCCCTCGGCTCTGGCACGCAGCAGCGTCACCGCCGTTGAGGGTGCGGTGGTCTCGAAGCCAATCGCAAAAAACACCACCTGGCGATCAGGGTTCTGGGTGGCAATTTTAAGGGCATCCAGCGGTGAATAGACAAAGCGCACGTCTGCCCCATCCGCTTTGGCGTCGAGTAAGCTGCCTTTCGAGCCAGGCACGCGCATCATATCGCCAAAGGTCGTAAAAATCACGCCATCGGTGTGCGCAATCGAGATAGCGTCGTCAATGCGGCCCATCGGCAGCACACAGACCGGGCATCCCGGACCATGCACCATGTCGATATTGCGCGGCAGAATATCTTCAATGCCATATTTATAGATCGTATGCGTATGTCCGCCACAGACCTCCATAAACTTGAGAGGCCGCCCGGCGCTCAGTCTGGCAATTTCGGCGGCGATCTGCTCGGCCAGCGTCGAATCGCGATATTCATCCACATATTTCATGTGTTTTGCTCCTCCCCCATGCGGCCAATTGCCACGCCGCCATGCGCCAGCAGCCAATCCCCTGGCGCAACAGCATCGACCAGCGTCACATCGACCTCTGTGATGGTTCCACCAATCTCCACCAGCGCCAGCCCGGTTTCTTCGCCAATGCTCAGCACTCTGGCAGGCAAGGCCTCGTCAGAACAGGTCAGGCAAGTGCCTTCACAAAACAGCCTATCTGTTACAAGGGGCTCCTGATGCAACGGCGTGCGTTGATGGTGCTGCTGATCGCTCATTCCGTGCCCCCTACTCAATCTGACTTTGGTGTAACTGCTTCAGTTCGTCGGTATAGATGCTGCCCATCGAGTGCAGAATTTTGAGCGTTTCCTGCGCCTCCTGCTCATCGATCTTGCTCATCGCAAACCCCACGTGAATCAACACCCAATCGCCCGGCGCGATGCCCTCCGAGGCCACCAGCGACACATTGACATTGCGCTTCACCCCGGAGACATCCACCTTGGCAAGCGAGAACGTTTCATCTACCATCTCGACGACCTGGCCGGGAATACCCAGACACATGTGTCGTTCCTCCCTTCATGGACCAGAGATGATTCCCTGGCTGCTACCTGTGGCGCAGGCGTGCCGCCGCAACGGCTGCCTGCCCCAGACTCAACCCACCATCATTTGGCGGCACGCGCCGATTGATATACACCTGAAAGCCCATCCCCTCCAACCGCGCCAGCAGTTGCTCCAGCAAGAGCCGATTCTGAAAGCTGCCACCGCTGAGGGCGACGGTATTCAGGCCAGTTTGCGCTCGCGCCCGGCGGCATGCCTCCGAAAGCCCCAACGCAATAGAGGCATGGAAGCGACCGGCAATCTCCGGGATGGATGCCTTTGCCTGCAGATCAGCGACGATGGCGCGCATCAGGGGCCGCACATCCAGCCTGGCCGGAGCGCCATCCTCTATCGCAAAGGGATACGCGCCCGCGCCGATGGATGCCTGCGCTTCTAGCTCGATAGCCGCCTGCCCCTCGTAGAAAACCTGGCGACGCATGCCCAACAGCGCGGCAACCGCATCAAAGAGCCGTCCCAGACTGGAGGTATGTGGGCTATTCAGCCCGCGCTCGCTCATCTGCGCCAGGGTGTGCCAGGCGGCACGGTCAAGCTGACGCACAAAGGGGATATCCAGGTCCAGAAACGCATCGCCATATGCCTGCGCTAGATAGACCGCTGTCATCCGCCAGGGCTGGCGCACGGCCTGCTCTCCGCCGGGCAAGGGTACATAGTCCAGGTGCGCCAGCCGTTCAAAATCAATCAGATCAGCAGCCAGCACCTCACAGCCCCAGATCGTGCCATCGGTCCCATAGCCGGTGCCATCGGCGGCCACCCCGATGACCGGCCCGGTCAGCCCATGTTCGGCCAGCACGCTGGCGATATGCGCGTGATGATGCTGGACACCAATTTTTTGCGGGATGTCGGCGTCGAGGGCATATTTGGTCGCCAGATATTCCGGGTGCAGGTCATAGGCAATCGCCTGCGGTGCGATGTCAAACAGGCGTTTGAAGTGGTCGATGCCTTCGCGGAACGAGGTCAGCGTTTCCAGGTTCTCCAGGTCGCCGATATGCTGGCTCACGAAAGCTTGCCTGCCCTTGCCCAGGCAGAACGTGTTCTTCAGATGGCCGCCACAGGCCAGCAGCGGCAACGGAAACTCCAGCACCAGCGGGATAGGTTCCGGCGCGTAGCCCCGCGAGCGCCGGAAAAGCTGTTCACCACCAGCCACGCTGCGTGTCACCGAATCGTCACAGCGCATATGAATCTCGCGGTTGTGCAGCAGCATCCCATCCGCAATGGAAGCCAGGCGCTCGCGTGCATCCTCGTCTTGATAGGCAATTGGCTCATCGTTCATATTGCCGCTGGTCATCACCAGCACGACCGGGCGTCTATGTTCACTTTGCGCTGCATAGGCATCGAGCAAGAGATAATGCAAAGGCGTGTAAGGCAGCATGATGCCGAGTGTATTTTGCTGTGGTGCAACCTCAGGCGCAACGGGGCATCCAACAGGCTGCCTCAGCAGCACAATGGGCCGCCGCCGCGATTGGAGTAGCGCGGTCTCCTCTGGCCCAACCTCGCAGAGACGCTGAGCCATCGCCAGATCAGGAACCATCAGCGCAAACGGCTTGGCCTCACGCTGCTTGCGCTGGCGCAGCCGTCGTACCGCTGCGACATCCAGGGCGTTACAGGCCAGATGATATCCGCCAATCCCCTTGATCGCCAGAATGGCCCCGGCGGCCAGGCGCTGCGCAGCCTCAATAATCGGGTCGACACACTTCACCGGCTCGCCCGCGCTATCAACCAGAGCAATCTGTGGCCCACAAACCGGGCAGGCGTTGGGCTGAGCATGAAAGCGCCGATTCAAGGGATCGCTGTACTCCGCCTGGCACTCCGGGCACATGGGGAAGACGCGCATGGTCGTCCTGGGGCGATCATAGGGCACATCCTCAATGATCGTAAAACGTGGGCCACAGTTGGTGCAGTTGATAAACGGATAGCGATAGCGCCGGTCAGCCGGATCAAAAAGTTCCCGCAGGCAATCACCACAGATACACATATCCGGCGAGACGAGCGCCTGCCGCTCAGCACCTGCTTTGCTCTGAACAATCAGAAAATCAGGTGTATGCAGCGGCGCTATAGGCAGGGCTTCAACCGCGTCAATACGCGCCAGCGGTGGCGCTTCTTCACGCAATGCCTGCTGAAAGCCCGCCAGCGCTTGAGGACTTCCCTCAACCTCAATGGTTACGCCAGCGCTGTCGTTGCGCACAAAGCCCGTGAGTCCGAAGCTCCGCGCCAGCCCATAGACGAAGGGTCGGAAGCCCACACCCTGAATGATGCCCTGCACGGCAAGCCGACGCCGCTCAATAATCGTCTTGGTCAGGCTTGCCATTGCAGCGCCTCATCTCCCAGCAAAATTGTGGTGGTCGGATGTTCTTTCCCCGGCGTCACCGTCTCATCAAAGGCCGCGTCGATGACACTCACGGCACAGATGTCCTGGTGATTGATCTCCAACGCCATGTCTCCGCATGCCGGGCAGAGTGCCTCTACCGCTGGCTGGAGGCTTTGGAACGTGTGCAGACAGTTCAAGCATCTGTAGGTCGCGGGAAGCCAGACGATAGTTAGCGTCGCTCCTGCCGCCGGTGTGCCTGCAGTGAACAAGGCGAAGTATTGGCGCACAACATCTTCGGTGAAGTGCCCCGACACCGCTATGGTCAGTTGCACATTGGTCACGCGCGATGCGTCCGCGGCTCGCATGTACTCCACCGCTGTGCGCACAGCGCCCTGAATAGATGCTACCTCGTGCATAGCATGGCTCCTTCGATATGAGCAACTTTTCGCCTGAGGAAGTGTAGGAATTGTGCATTCATGAACTATGCCTTCATAGCCCAGTTTCACTTTCACCTCCTTGATTCGTCTTTTCGGCACTCTCACCATAAAAGGTGGGGGTAAAGAGCAACGTGGAAAGGGGTTACAAATCAGTAACAACCATAGCCTCTCAGCTGATCTGGATGAATTTGGCACACTGCCAGGTCGCTCTTTGAGCAGTGCTCAATCATCGGGATGCCCCAGCGGCGTAACTCCGCCACAGCGGCATCTACCAATATATCCAGATGCGCGGCAACCCGCTCCGAGAGGTCCCAACCAAGCTCCAATACCTCCGGCTGCATACCTAGAACCACCACCTCGCGCGGCGCGCTCTCGTGCAGGCGAGCGACAGCCAGCAAATCGGCCAACCCTACCTCATGGGGCGAGGTGCGCATCCCCAAGAACGCCGGAACTGCATCCGCAATGCGCAGCAGCGTGCCTGGTGGGCCATCGGTGAGCGCCGCATCCAGCACCAGCAACCGATCACTCCCTTCCAGATAGCTCAACAGCTCCAGCGTGCCACCATCCACCAACTGCACCACCGCCTCGGGCAGGATGCAGCGCTCCCGCAGACGCTGACGAACGCCGTCAGGAAATGGACGAAACGGACCGTTCCCATCAAGAACTCGTTTGTTGCGATGCCATGCGTCAGGATAAACGGGTTGGCGATGTAGTAGCTGGTGAGCGAAAGGACCAGAATGCTCGCCACATTCACCCAATGGGTGAGGCGCACGGGCAAATCCCACACGTACACCTCAACCTTGCCCTCAGCCGCCGTGCAGACTGAGGGTTCAGGTTCAGCCATAGCCTGCCGCTGGATAGAGGAGCCTTCTATCTGCTCTGCTTGCTGTATAGGCCCTCCCTAAATCACGCAAATGTTCGCGTACTCACGGCCTTTGGGGTCCAACACATGCACCGCGCAGGCCATACAGGGATCGAGGGAGTGCACCGTCCGCAGAATCTCAACGGGCTGATCGGGGTTTGCCACTGGTGTCCCAATCAGCGCGGCTTCATAGGCGCCACGCTGTCCCTGGGCATCGCGCGGCCCCGCATGCCAGGTGCTGGGTACCACTGCCTGATAGACCGATCGTGCAATAGACACCATTCTCTGCCAGCGGGATAGAGCCTTCGACAATCGCCAGGGTACTGGCCCTGCTGTTGGGTCACAGTATCATGCAGCGACTTTTCCGCCGCCTTGCCGGAGGGGGCCATCACGGTCTCGTGGTAATTCCACGAGAGCAGATCAAGCACAATATCGGCAAAGGTCGGATGGCTTGCGCGCAGCGCCGATTCGGAATTGCCCGTGCAATCCTGAAACTCTAGCCAGACCAGCGCTGGCCGCGTGGCTTGTTCGAGCGCTTTGGCGATGCGCGGCGCATAGGTCATCGGTAAGGCCGGCGCGCCGGTGATGACACCACAGAAGCGTAAAAATCCCGTCGTGAGATGTCCCGGCGCTCCAACGCTGACCAGACGCCGTCTTTGAGCATCTCCTCTCGATCACTCATCATGTTTCCCCTCACTAAAAAGGATAAACGCGCAGGAAGCGCCTCCTGCACGACCCCCTCATTCCTCTCGCTGCTCCCCTTGGAGCGAAACAGAGGTCCGCAGAGGCGCTGCGGACCCACGCTGTGAAGGACAGATGTGGGCTAGACCGTCGTTGCTTCCAAAATGCGGTGTTTGGTGGTGATCGTCGCTGTTTTGCTCAGCATGGCATGCGCGCCACAATACTTCGTCACCGACAACTCGATGGCGCGGGCCACTGCCTCTTCCGAGATGTGGTGGCCCCTGATCATATGCTCAATGGTGATGGAGGTAAAGACCATTGGATGGGTTGGCGCGCGCGTCCCGTGAATATGCACCTGATAAGCAGTCACATCCTGACGCTTCTTGCGCAGAATGGAGATCACATCCATCGCGGTGCAGCCAGCTGTACCCATCAAGAGTAGTTCCATCGGGGTGGGTCCCCGATTCTGGCCGCCATCGGCAATCCCTGCATCAATCGTGATCTCGTGGCCGCTCCCAGACGTGATCGAGAACGCCATGCCGTCGAGAAACTGCAAAGTAGCATCCAGTTCTATAGCCATACCTGACCTCGCTTGTCTCACCGTCACTTAACTGACATGCGCTCGCTGACGGATGCGGGCGCCCTGGAATGGCGCCCCGAACAACAGCGCGAAGACACAGACATCGAAGAGCCCTGCGAACAGCGGAACCAGCCCGACGACGCCAATGATGATGCCAGCCATCACACTCGGAACAGTCAACAGATAGATGCCGATACCGACCAGCACCAGACCGGCCACCACGCGCACGATGCGCCCCGTGCCACTTGCCAGAAAGTCAATCATGTTCATAGTCTGCCTCCTCTTTAGGGATCGGCAGCATGCTGCAAATCAGGCAGCATGCTGCCGCATGATGACCCGCGCTTATACCAACTCGCGCTCCAAGTGATATACTAGAAGCCGGTGAAGCAGAGGAGGACA
>CAZFWN010000043.1:0-33064 GCA_964522745.1 uncultured Ktedonobacterales bacterium | reverse complement strand
GGAAAGGGAGTTGGCGGAATGCCAAACATCGGAAAGGGAATTGGCGGTGCGGTACGAGCTACCGGGTTCAAAATCTGATCCCGCCCAGCATACGCGGGCGCCCACGCGGTGGACATCAAAAACCTCCTTGTGTGAGACTGCTTTGTCTAACGCGATAGTGGTGCAAGCGAGAATGGATACCCCTCGAAGCACCGAGGTGTTCTTTGTTGCAAGATGTTGTCCATTCTCAAGGGTCTTGAAGAAGCAAGTGATCGGCAGAGGGGTTGAGTTATTGGTTGTGAAGATGAACTGATGCTATTGGCAATTTGGCATCGTTTGTGCTTAGAGGTTGGTAGGTGCAAAATTGTCATGCTGGTTCTGACGCGCTCTGCGTCGTTTGAAAGGAGGCTGCATCTATGACACTTGCAGCAGTTACTTCAACTCTTGGCTTGCTTGGTTGGATTATTATTGGTGGCCTGGCCGGCGCGGTGGCCGGGCGGGTGATGCGCGGCGCCGGCTTTGGCATTATCGGCGACATTGTAGTGGGCATCGTGGGGGCGCTGCTTGGCGTCTTCCTGCTCAGCTTTTTGGTGAGCGCCGACCTGGGGATCATCGGGTCGTTTGTCGTCGCTCTGTTGGGCGCGTGTATTCTGCTCGCTTTGCTGCGGGTGGCGACTGGAGATCGGGTGCGCAAGTGGCGCTAACGCGCACCAGAGATGTCCCCATGCCAACTGGCATGGGGGATTTTTTTACTTAGCCCAGCCGGGCAATTAAGACATCGCTGCCATCAGGCTGCGCGCGATAGAACCACGAGGCGCCGGGTGCAGCTTCGCCGCGCAGATAGGTCAGCAGCGGTTCGGTCATCACACGCCAGGGGGCGGCTTCCAGATAGTTGATGGCCTCGGCGAGCGGCAGAAAGCGGCAGGTGATGATAAAAGCGTCGGGGTCATCGGGGCAGAGGTCGCCGCGCCAGTCCAGTACCTCGAAGATGAAAGCGGTTGAGATAGCGCCTGAGGCTGGAAGCGCGTCTTCTGACCAGGAATAGGCGGTCAGGTTATAATGTTGGGAGAGATAGAGCAGGCGACCTATGGCATGTACCTCCAGCCCCGTTTCTTCGCGCACTTCGCGGGCAAGCGCTTCTGGAAGTAGCTCGCCTGGTTCGACTCTGCCGCCGGGCAGCGCCCAGAAGGGGGCAGGGTTATCCGGCCCTTGCTGCTGGACGAGCAAGATATGCTCGCCTTGCCGGATGAGCGCGGCGGCGATCTGGTGGTGATGCTGGCGTGTGGTCATAGGCTGCCTTTCTGAGATTTAGACTCTGGCTTCTTTCTGGGCTGGAGCTACTGCTGATGAGTGCGGCCCTTCAGATTATAGCAAACGCCCGCCACAACAGCGGCGGGCATGCTACGTATGGTGGGCAAGCGTAAGCGCTTGCCGCAATGCGAGCGCGTGGAGTTAGCTTGGGGGGGTGTTCAAGCTGGGGCCGCCTCGTCGGCGCCTCAACACGAGGATGAATGCCCCAATGACGAGGAGGATGCCTACCGCTCCCAGCAGGCTGATGATCCAGAGTGGACTGCCATTCAGCGCGTTCTTGAGGGAGTCAAGGGCCGCGATGGTCGCGCCGGTGTAGTCTTTGGTATTGGAGTACGTGTTGAAGGCACTGATGGCATCGTTGTACTGACCGCTTGAAAGGCCAACCTGTTTGCCACCAACGATTGCCAGGTAATGTGAGCGTGTGTTAATTGCCATCACAAGTGTGTGCGTGTCGGCAATCTGCCGCGTTGCCACCTGATCGAAGTCCTTATCGCTACCAATGAAGTTTGGCACCGTGTAGATGCGAATAGGATAGGGCAGCGAGGCGGCATTGCTGCGCACCTGGCCGGCGTTTAGCACCTGCGCCGCATCAAAGATTTGTACATCGTTGGCGAGCGCCGCAGTGCTTGTGAATACTAGCAAGAACCAGGCGACGCATAGCGCCAGCAGACAGGGCATAGCTCGCCGCGCGGGGAGGCGGCGGTACACAAGGGTCATGGTGTGGCATCCCTTCCAGGGCAGAAGAACACTTTTGGCCTCAATGCCGCTTCTGTTGTACAGACACATACGGGAAAGCGGGTATTGCAGCCTTCGGGCCACAACAGCACGGTTTGAAGAGAATTTGCAGAGGAAGAGCAAACGCCCGCCGCAATTGCGGCGGGCGCGCTGGTGTTTCAGGCATCCTCAGCCGGGACGAGATAGATATGGGCGGCATTCCATTTCTTGCCGGTCTGGACCTGGGCGCGCAGGCGTGCCTGATTCATATAGTCCGTCAGGTGGTCGATGGCAGAGTGGGCCGGACTACCGTTCAGATCGATCTGATCGAAGCGCGTGGCGCCGGGGCGCTGGAGTTCGATGATGAGCGCGGCCAGCGCATGCTCGCGTTCCATCCAGGCGTGGCTGCTTGTGCCCGGCTGAGCGCTCAACTGGTGGGTGGTCACGGCTATTTTCTGGCCCTTGGCGCGCTCCCAATCGCCGCGCCGCTCGTTGGGAAGCAGAGGCACCTGGAGGGTACTGCTGGGCTGGCCGGCCAGCGCTTTCACGTAGTCCTCGCCGCGCAGCCCAGCCAGCGAGGGTGGCGCCGGCTGCTTTGGCTGCTCTTCAGCCGGCGCGTTGCTGGCTGGCTCCTGCGCGGGTTCCTCGCTGGTGGCCTGGGCGCTTTTCCTGCCTCTTTTGTTGTTAGCCGGAGGCGTGGCTTCTGCCTGCTGCTCGCTTGTCGAAGGTGTGGCCTCTTCCTCCCCTGCTCTCTGCGCCTGCTCGTGGGCGTTCTGTACTCTTCTTGGCATGTTTTCCTTCCTTTATAGACCCTGGCGACTGAAGGTCGCGGCTCTTTGGCCTGCGGGCCACGAAACCCGCCTTCGCGGGTTGGGACGAATACGTGATGAAATCCTCAGATTTCGCTAGACAAGCTGATTGCGAATGGCATAGGCGGTGGCAGCGGCCCGCGTGGTCACGTCAAGTTTCAAGAAGATGTTGGCAATATGCCGGTTGGCCGTGCGTGGGCTGATAACCAGCGCCTCAGCAATCTCTTTATCGGTCTGGCCCTCGGCTACGAGCCGCAGCACCTCCAGTTCGCGTGGGGTTAGCCCCTTGAGCAGCGCCGGGTCAAGCTGCCGGCTGTCTGGCATGCTGGCGGGCGTGACGGCTTGCTGGGGAACGGTGGCGGCCTCGGCGCGCAGGCTTGCCGCCTGCGCTGCCTGTGTGGTGAGCTTCAAGCGCTGGAAGAGTGCTTCGGCCTCTTCAGTCAGCCGCTCGATGTCGTCTACCAGTGCCGAGGCGTGTTCTGGCCGGGCGCGGGCTTCCGCCAGGGCGGTGCTGGCAGCGTCAAGCAAAATGCTGGCCTGCTCTGGTCGGCTGCCGGCGCGGCGGCAGAGTTCCAGCGCGGCGGAGAAGTGACTGCGGGCCTCGCTCCAGCGCGCTTGCGTGGTGGCAATGCGCCCCAGGATGCGCGCCGCGCTGATGCCATAGTATTGTCGGGCGCTCCAGGGCTGGATGCGTTCGGCCAGCGCTGCTGCCGCGTCGATCTGGCCGCAAGCCAGGCGGCCCTCCGCCGCAACGGGCAGATAAAAATCGGCGGCCAGCCCCAGCGGTTTCAGGAAATGGCGGCCCAACGCCTGATCGAGATAGGGTTCGGCGGCCTCGGCATGCCCGGTGATGGCGAGAAACCAGCCCAGGAACGCGGCGCTGCTGGGGAACCACTCGCTCATCAGTGACGCCTGGTAGCCGTCCTCGAAGGCTTGCCCGGCCTCCTCCAGCCGGCCTAGCCGCCAGGCCAGCACACCAAATGCCTGGCAGAGAATCGGCTTGAGGCGAACGTCGCTCAGGCGCTCGCGCTCGGCTCGCGCCGCTTCGAGCGCGCCGGCGGCGTCCTCCCAGCGGCCCTGCGCCAGCGCCAGCAGACCTTGATTGAAGCGCAGCCAGGGAATAGCGCGAGCAATGCCGTAGCGCTGGGCAAGCGCCAACCCGGCCTCGGTTTCAGCGACGGCGCGCTCGGAATCGCCGATGGCCTGATAGACGGCGCCCAATCCCTGGTAACCCAGCACCGTATGATAGGGATCGCCAAGCTCTTGCAGCAGCTCGCGGGCCTGCAATTGTAATTGAATAGATTGTCCGATCTGTTCGCTCCAGCCTTTGATCCAGCCCAGCAAATGCAGGGCGACGGCCTGGGCGCTGCGATCCCCGGCGCGGATGGCAAGCTGTTGTGAATCGCGCAGCGCCTGCTCGGCCTCGGTCCCCTGCCCGGCGGCCATCATCAGAATGGCGTAGGATTGACGGAGCAACATCTGTTCCACCAGGGTGGCCTGCGTTTGCCCGGCGCGGGCGGTGTCCGGCGGGCGCGCCTCCAGTTCGGCGAGGGCGGCCTGCGCGGCCTGCAAGTAGCCCAGCGTCTGATCGTATTGACCGGCCTGACGGTAGGTATCGGAGATCAGGCGGTTGAGCCGCGCCAGCGCCAGCAGATCGCCTCTGGGCCGCTCCTCTTCCAGCGCGGCGTGGAAGCTGCGCAGGGCGGATTGGAACTCGCCGAGTTGGAACCAGCACTCGCCCAGCCGCCAGTGCAGTTGGCCGGGCCGGTACGTTTTCTGGATGGGGAGATCGTCTGATGCCTCAGGACTGTCGGGAGCGGGAGGCGCGGCATCCAGCAGGGTCAGGGCGCTGCGATAATAGCCGATGGCCTCGCGTTGGGCGTGCCGGGAGGCAGCCACATCGCCGGCGCGCACGGTCCAGGTAATAGCTTGCTGGCTGCGCCCGGCCTGGGCAGAGTGGTGGGCGATCTCGGCGGCATAGCGGTCAGCAGCTTCGCGGGTCTGGGCGCGGCGCTGGAGCGCGTCGGCCAGCGCCGCGTGCAGCCGGCGGCGACTGTGGCGCGGTAGTTGGCCGGCCAGTAGTTCGCGGGCCATGCGTTGTAGGAAACGAAAGGCGGGCAGCACGGCGTTCTGAGGGCCGTCTGGCTCGTCGGCTGGGGTGGCTTCGATCAGCCCGGCTGCGCTCGCCTCATCCAGCAGGTCCAGGATGGTCTCTTGGTCGTGGCCGGTGGCAGCGGCCAGCAGATCGGGCGTGAAGGTTGGGCCGCAGAGGGCGGCGGCACGCAGCATATCGCGGCAGGACGCGCTGAGCGGCTCCAGCCGCAAGGCCAGGGTAGTCTGAATGCTGGGCGGCAGTTGTGGCAGCGGACCGCTCAGCCGGTAGGAACTGGGGACGCGCTGCCAGAGACCATCGATCAGGGCGATCTGGCCGGACGCCTGGAGGGCGCGGGTCAGTTCTTCAAGAAAGAACGGGGTGCCCTCAGCGCGGGCCAGGATACCCTGCTGAAGATCGGGCGCGATGCCACCGGGCAGCAGGGCATCCAGCAGCACGCTCGATGCGCCCGCGCTGAGCGGCGGCAGCGTGAGCAATGCCAGCAGGCGCTGGCGGTTGAGTTCGGCGATCATGCGACCAAGCGGATTGCTGGCATCCAACGCCGGGGTCTGGGTGTCGGTGCGAAAGGCGCCCAGCAGCAGAACATTGGCTGGTCGTAGACGCGCGGCCAGATAGAGCAGCAGGTCCAGGCTGGCGCTGTCGGCCCATTGCAGATCATCCAGGCACAGCAGCACCGGCTGGACACGCTGCCCGGCGGCATCTGGCGCAGCGATGCGCTCCAGCAGGGTGGCGATGCCATCGAGCAGACCAAACTTTTCCTGCTCTGGGGTGGGTTGATCGAAGGCCGCCGGCTGCCCAACCAGGGTGGCGATCAGGGGGAAGAGCTGCCCCAGGTAGTGCAGGCTGAGCGCGGGAAAGAGCGTGCTATGGGCCGGCGCGCCATTGTCAGTCGGCGCGGCTGGCTGTTCTATGGCGAGCAGCACGCGAAGCTGGTCGGGCGAGCGACTGCGCAGGTAGGGGCGCAGCGCTTCGGTAAAAGGGAGATAGGGCGGCAGCAGGCCAGACTCATAGGCGCCGCCCCAGAGGACGACGACGTTTTTGGCGGTGGCCTCATCGGCCAGTTCCCGCAGCAGGCGGGTTTTGCCCACACCCGCCGCGCCGGCGAGCAGAATGGCGCGTGGCGTGTCCGAGCGTGAGTGGGTGCTGCTCTGGATAGCCCGCGTGGCCTGACGCAAGAAGTCGCGCTCGCGGTCACGCCCGATGAGCGGCACAGGCGCGTTGTTCTGGCGTTCGGGTGGGGGTGTGCTGGCAAACGGCCACTGTATCATACGTATTCCTGTTTCTGCCTCGGCGCGACGCCCTTATCGCGGAGAGCGCCTCGCGTCGCCCGCCGGAAGCGAGGTGGCGGGAGCCGAGGACCGCGAGCGTTCATGCCGCAAGAAGATGAGCAGATAGACGATCAGGAAGGGCACATCTACCACCAGATAGCCCCAGAAGATTTTGTTGAAGCCAGGTTGAAAGGTGTCATAGAGCAGGCTCGCGGCCACGACGAAGCCATAAACGATAGCGACGATGACCAGTGGGCGCACGCGCAGCCAATCGCGCTCGCGGGCCAGCGCAAACGAGCCAGCGGCGTTGCCCAGGATGATGGCGCCAATAAACTGGCCCAGTACCGGCGAGATAGCTGTCGGCCAGATGCCAAGCTGCTGAGCCAGATCGAAGAAAAAAATGGTTCCAATCACCAGATTGGTCAGGCCGGCCAGCAATGCCAGGAAGCGCTCGAAGCGAGAGAAGGGAAGGCCCATGCTTCTACCAGCCTTTCTGCCGGGCCAGATGGGTGCTGATGGCCCCTGCTTGTAGTCGTTCCGCGTGCCTATTATAACATGCTCGCGCCAGAGCGACTAGAGGCTGGTATGGGCCTGAAGATGCTTGTGCTGTAATCCGCTGCTGCTTCGTCAGTGTAGTCTTCCTCGTAGGAAATCCTTGTGGTTGGTAAAGTGCTGGTACTGTGGAGGAAGTGCTGGCGTTTCTCAGCGGTTCTTGCCCGATGATTGGTTTTTTCTCTGTGTGTGATCCACGCGCTGTCGCGTAGATCAGAAAGTAGGGAGCTATGGCTGACCATTTGGATGCACCGGGGTTGCAGTCCCCAAATATGGACCCCCGGATTGACATCACCGACATCTATCTCTTCCAGAAGCCGGAGAACCCCAACAAGTCGATCCTGATCTTGAATGTTAATCCCCTGGCGCCAACGCTGGCGAATTCCTTTGAGGCCAGGGCGGTCTACGAGCTGAAGGTCGATACCAACGGTGACGCGCTGGCCGATATTGTCTTCCGCTTTATCTTCTCGTCCTTCGAGAATAACCACCAGACAGCGACGGTGAAGCGGGCAACTGGCGAATCTGCCGGGCGCGAGGGCGACGATGGCGAGGTCATCATCGAGAATGCGCCCTGCTCGTTTACCTCGGAAACCCATATCACAACGAATGGCGATTACAGGTTCTTCGCCGGCATCCGCAGCGACCCGTTCTTCTTTGATCTGGTCGCCTTCCTCAACGGGCTGGCCTTCCACAATCCCGGCAGCGACTTCTTCATTGACAAGAACGTGTTTAGCATCGTGTTGGAAGTGCCCAACCACGCGCTGGGCGAGAATCCGAAGATTGGCGTGTGGGCGCGCACGTTACAGCCGCGCAACGGCACACTGACCCAGGATGACCGCATGGGGCGCGCAGGTATCAACACCGTCTTTAATCACGGCCAGGACAAAAATACCTTCAACGCGATTGAACCCTCGCAGGACCGGGCGCAGTTCCAGGCGAGCTTCGTCAGCACGCTGGAGGCGCTGGGCGGCTACGACGCCGGTACGGCCACGACCATCGCGCAGATTCTGCTCCCAGACATCCTGACCTTCGACTACACCAGCAGCGCGGGCTATACCTCGCTCAATGGCCGCAAGCTGGCGGATGATGTGATCGACTTCTCGCTGGGTCTGGTGACCAACGGCAAGATCACATCGGACTTTGTGGGTCCGCACACGGATTATCTCTCTGAGTTCCCCTATGTGGGTCATCCCCATTAGGAGGTAAAGCTATGAAGAAGTTGAATCGTCGTACCTTCCTGCTGATTGCCGGCGCCGGCGGCGCGGCAGCGGCAGCAGGGGTGGCTGTGCCGGCGGTGACACTGCTCGCCAAGAATAATCAGACCAATATCTTGTCCTTCCGCGCGGTGGGCGGTATGCCTGATGAGTCTACCAGGCTCCCAGCGTATTGCTCGTATGTGCTGAGCGGGCATGTGGACCTGACCGCGAAGTCTGGCACGGTCACACGTCAGATGCACGCCGGCTTCCCAGATGGAACCAATGTTAGCCCGCTGGTCTGGCCGGGTTTCTCGCAAACGATCCGCGTGACCAATGTGACCCAATCGGGCAATACGATTACCATCACGGGGGTGGTGGATGATAAGTCGCAGTTGCTCTCTGGAGAGAGCGCGAACGTGACCATCAAGATTGAGAACGCCAGTCAGCTTGTGGACGCGCCGTTCTCTAGCGGCCAGGCGGAGCTAAAACTGGTCTAGTTCAGAGCCACGCTACGACGGTTGGAAAGAGAGAGCGTGCTTGCTCGTATGTCTGTCTGCACACGCTCTCTCTTTGCGTCTGGGAAGGAATGCAATCATGTCTGAGCAGTATACATCGCCCTATCCGATCTATGAGGCTAACAAAGCGACCTTTCGCGCCAGTTTCGATGCCTTTTTTACCCACTTGCGCGCCGCGTTCCCCGATCTGCATTACACGCTTGAGGAGCCGCTGCTGGCTGATGGTGACAAGGTCGTGGCGCGGGCGCGGGTGCGTGGCACAATGCAGGGCGCGTTCCTGGGGATGCCAGCTACCGGCAAGATGGCGACCTGGACAGAGATTCATAGTGGGCGCATTGTCGATGGAAAGCTGGTGGAGCATTGGGCAACCAGCGATCAGCTTGGCATGCTACAACAGTTGGGCCTGGCGCCGGCCCTGGGAAACTAGCAGACGGGAGAAAAGGAGAGAAGGTCATGGCTGCGACCCACAAGGCTATCGTTCGTCGGTTCTACGAGGAAGTGGTCAATCAAGGAAAGAGCGAGGTGGTTGACCAGATAGTTGCCCCTGGCTTTGTCGATCACGATCCACCCGCGCCGGGACTGCCCGTCGGATCTGCGGGGGTGAAGGCGGCTTTTGCCGGCTTGCGCGCGGCGTTCCCAGACCTGCACTTCGAGGTCGAGGAGCTGGTCTCCGAGTTCGCCTTTGTCTCTGCTCGCTACCAGATGACGGGCACGCACCGGGGGACGTTTCTGGGTATCGCGCCCACCGGCAAGCGGGTAACGATTACCGGCGTCGATATAGTGCGCTTTGAGCAAGGCAAGGCGGTGGAGCGCTGGGGCTTGCAAGAAACTCTCAGTCTCTTGCAGCAATTGGACGCTCTTCACGCGCTGGCACGGCGCTAGCGCTGACCGGTTTCCAGGTCGCCTCTGCCTAGTCGGGGCGGCCTGCGGCTTCGCGGGCGTGCAGGATGGTCTCCTCTTCTGCCTGGCGGATGGCTTTGTCCAGCATGTCAATTTGCCGCTCGGTGTGTTCGATGGCGTAGGGCAGGGCGCCGGCGCTGCGTAGGCGGGCCAGTTGGTCAAGCTGCTCCTGACGTTGGGCGTAGAGGTGCCGCAGTTGCTGGACGTCGCTCTCCAGAATCCAGGGGCGTTTGGTAATGATGCCCTCGGCCTCGATGCTAGCAATCAATCGCTCTATCTGGACCAGTTGGGTGTTTTGCTGGTTCATGGGGAGTTCCTTTCTACTGGTGGTTTTCTGATATAAGGTTGTATCAGAAGAGCGGATAAAGCGCAAGGGGAAGAAATTGGTGATGTTGGGGCTTGACCCTGACGTTACGTCATGCTTTATCCTTCAGGGTGGAAGGAGAAACTCCCGTGAATCACAGGTTTTATCAGACCAGTCAGTTTGCCAGGAAGGCGTCGGTGTCGGTGCGCACCCTGCGCTATTACGATAAGGTTGGCTTGTTCTCGCCCTCCGGCAGAACGGAGGCCGGCTACCGACTGTATACCGATGCCGATCTGGTGTGCTTACAGCGAATTCTCGCGCTCAAGTTTCTGGGCTTTTCGTTGGAGGAAGTCAGGTATTGCTTGCAGGTGGGGCCGAAAAAATTGCAGACCTCGCTGGCGCAGCAGCGGGCGATGATGCGCGAGAAGCGGGCGCAGTTGGATTCGGTCATTCAGGCGCTCGATGAGACGGCGGCGCTGCTGTGCGCCAATGAACACGACTGGGACGCTATTGTCAACGTGATCCGGGTGATACACATGCAAGAGACGAACGATTGGCGCAAGAAATATTTCAGCGATGAGCAGCTCCAGCAGATGGAGGAGTTGAGCAAGAAGTATTACACAGAGGAGCAGCGGAAGCAGTTAGCCGAGTGGGGCAAGGGTTGGAGCGAGCAAGATCAACTGGTTGCTAATCAGCGCTGGGGTGCTTTGACTGCGGAACTACAGCGGCTGGTGGATGCCGGCGCCGATCCAGCCAGTCCAGAGGCGCAGGCGCTGGCCGCGCAGTGGCAAAGCCTGGTCGGCGAGTTCACGCGCAGCGACCCTGGCATTCAGAAAAGCCTGAACAAGCTTTGGGAGGGCGTCAGCAAGGCCGCGCCGGGTGAGTCACCTTATGCCATGCCCTATAGCAAGGAGGGCGGCGAATTCATCAAACAAGCCATCAAGCTGCTGAATGAGAAATCGTCCGCCTGAGGCCGGCAGGGCAGCAAACAGCGGCGGGGCGCGTCGGGCAATGTGAGGAATTTGCCCGACGCGCCCCGCCGTCTGTCACAAGCACAGGGTCGCCCATCGCAAGATCACGTCAGCGTAAAGTTCTGCGTTGTGCTGGACTGATTGGTCGTCGTGACACTGACGCTCTGGCTGGTGAAGCCGCTGGCCGAGGCCGTGACCGTATAGGTCGCGCCGGCATTTGGCTCGATCAGCACATAGTTCCCATTGGCATCGGTGGTCACACTGTTCGTGCCATCCGTCACCGTCGCGCCCGCGATGGGATTGCTGCCGGAGTCGGTTACCTTGCCGGTAATCGTGGTCAAGCCCTGCGTGCTGAAGTTATCCCAATAGGTATTGGAGAAGGTAGTGCGTACCCCGCCCATCCCAGCGGTCAGCGTGTGCTGCACGCCGGAGATCATCCAGCCCGGTTCGGCAGTGCCAGCGGGCCAGACCTTGCCGTAGACCAGCGACCCAACCAGCAGCAGCTTGGAATGATACCACTGATTGACGCTGAGCCGTGCCACACTCAACTGGTTCAACAGCGCCCATTGGTTGCCCTTATTGAGCCAGAGCGCCAGGGTATTGTTCGAGAAGTTGATCGCAAAGGCGATATAATGCGTGCTATCAAGCACCCGTCCCAGGATGCGCGGGCCATGCACGAAGGCATCCTGGCCGAACTGCAAGACCTCGAAATCAACGGAGACCAACTGGTCGCTGTAGCTGTTGCCCATCCATTGATCGAGGTCGGTAGCCGCCGTGTAGGTATTCACAAAGCCCAGATTGCCCTGGATATCACTCGACGCGCCGGTCATCGTAGCGCTGTCATCCTGCCACGTGTGCCCATCGGATGCTGTGCCCCAGCCTTGCTGGTCTGGCCGGGTAAAGGTGTCCATCGAGGTGTAGGGTGGAACAACTGGCAGTGTGATATTGGCCGTTATCGTGTCGCTGTTGGTGATGAAGATGTTGGTCACATAGTTCGTGTTGTAACCGCTCTGCGAGGCGATCACGTTATAGAGGCCGGCGGGGATATTGGGCAGCGTATAGTTGCCGTTGCTATCCGTCAACACCGTGATGCTGGCCGGCGCGGTGCTGACCTGCGCCCCGGAGAGAGGATTCCCCGATCCATCCGTCACTTTGCCGATGATGGTGCCCACGCCCACTGGTGGAGGCGTTGGGGTGCCAGTGGCCGAAGGCGTATTGGTCGGCGTCGGTGTGTTGGGCGGCGTTGCTGTTGGCGTGTTGGTCGCAGTGGCCGTTGGCGTGTTGGGCGGCGTTGCTGTTGGCGTATTGGTCGCAGTGGCCGTCGGCGTGTTGGTACTCGTCGGCGTGGGTGTCGGTGGCGGTGGTGGCAACGGCGGCGCAAACGGCTGATAGCCAATCACGTCGGAGCCTCCGGTATTGCCATAGTAGTTGAAATACATGGGGCGCTCGGCCACAATGGGTTGACTGGATTCCACCACCAGCGAGAACGACGACAGATTGGGCATCACCCCGTTGGTCAGCACGGTAAACCGACTGCTGGCCGCGATGAGATAGGTCTTGACCGTCGGCGCGCTGCCATCGGAGGGCAGGAAGGTCACGGTCACATAGGCTCCCTGGGCATTGGGATTCTCAAGGGTGAGATACTCGGTGAAGTTGGGCGCCACATACCCTTCGGCAAAGTAGAACAGGGAGGAGGGCGCGGCGGCGCCCAGCACATCTGATGCCCCCGGAATGGCGCCAGCGTAGTCAAAGCTGATAAAGCGTTCCGCCAGGATAGCCGCGTCCGCGTTGACCGCCGCGCTGTTGTTGATGCCATTACTGGTTAACACCTGATTGACGTTCACCACCTGCTGCTGCCCAGGCGGCAGCGTGACAGCAACCGTCTTCGGCGGCACTCCAGGCCCCTGGTAGAAGGTCACGGTGGCGTGCGCGGTCACGCTTGTGCTGACATTGGAAAGCACATAGTACTCATTAAACGTTGGGCTGGTGTAGCCCTCGGCAAAATACCAGTCGGTCTGTGGGTTTGCCACACCAACCACGTCTGCCGAGCCGGTGTAGCCATCAGCATGCTTCAGATACATCGGGCGCTCGACCAGGCCGGGCATATCCAGACTGACCAGCGCGCTGTACATGCCTGCTGAGAGTCCCGCCTCCCCGTTCACATACACCGTGCCCCGGCTGTTTGCTCCCACCGTATGCTTGATAGTGGTTGCCTTGCCTGTGCTGGCGGCGAAGTAGGTGATGGTGACCGTCATCGGGCTGCTGTTCTGGTTGAGGATGGTCAGCCAGGTAGCATATCCTGGTCTGGTATCCAGATAGCCAAAATCAAATTGCTGGCTTAGCTGCGTCGCGCCCAGGATGTCGCTGCCGCCGGGAATCGTATACCCCGCCAGGGCGGTATACGTGAAGTACATCGGGCGCTCGGCAATGATCGGCACGCTGGAGGAGACCACCATCGAGACGTTCCCAGGTGGGACGCCCAGGAGGGTCAGTTCTTGATTGATCGAGAGGGTGGCGCGCGCATTTGGATTGACGGTGTAGGTCTTCTGGAGGGGGCTACCGCTGCCGAGCAGGTAGGTCACCATCACGCTGGCTGCGGTGTTATTTGGGTTCGCCAGTGTGAGGTATTCGGCGAATCCGCTGCCAGTATAGCCTTCGGCAAAGTACCAGGTGGTGCTGGCCGTTGCTGCTACCACCGTCACTGGAATGGAGACCGGGCTGTTGACGTTGCTCAGATCGCGCAGTACCAGATTGGTCGTGTAGGTCTGCGGCGCATTGCTGGGAAGCGTAAAGGTCAGGGTTAATTGGTCGGTCACTCCTGGCCCCGTTGTGCCAGAGGCCGGATTGACACTCACCCACGAGGGCAGAGCATCAGCCGACCAGTTCACTGGGCTTGAGCTGTTGTTAATAAACTTAACCGTCTGCGTGCCCGGATTGACGCCTGGGAGCGTCGCCAGGTTGACGGCTGCTGGCGCCAGTTGCAGCGGCGCGGTGGCAGCCGGCCTGGCGGCTGTTTTGCTTCCGGCGCGGGTAATGCCCGGCAAGAAAATAATCAATGAACCAAGAATAAGGACCAGGGCCAGCGAAGCGAGCAGGAGGAGCGAAGATCGCTTCTTCATATTTAAGAATACCTCTTCCGTTGCCAGTTTTCTGTATCAGTCCGGCGTAATGCCATCACCGGCAGATACCAGCAGCGCGGCAGCCTTCCTGTTTCCTGTCACCTGGATGCCCACCTCCCGTCAAGGGAGCAGCCTTCTGGAAGGGCGTTTCTCTGCTATTTTATAGCATGCTAGCATGAATGATAGATGTATAGCAAGATGAGCAGGACTTTTAGGCCATACAGCTTGCCAACAGATGTCAGCATCATCTATTCTTAACAGACGCATCGCAGTGAGACTTGTAACACAAGACCGCCCACACTCCTTAGCCGGTCTGGGCCATCTGGCCCAGGAAGCAGCGCAGTTCCTCCAGCACGACCACCCGCGCCTGCCGCCAGCCCCAGCGTCGGCACGCCTCCCGGTAGAGCAAGGCCAGCCGCCAGCAGCAGCCCGCAATACCACGCAGCCGCCCCTCTACTGTCAGCGGGCAGGAGTCATCGAGCAGGCGCAGGCAGAAGGCCAGTTGCAAGCCCATGAACCAGGGCAGTTCCTCCTCATCCATCGCCAGCCGCGTCTCGATCTCGATGCCTTCGTTGGCAAGGGCGTCCCACTGGACCGCGAACACCTGCCGATAGCGAGCGAACACTGACCAGACGATGTCGCCTCCGCAGGCCAGCCGCGTGGCAACCGCCTGCGCGGCCTGGCGCAGCAGCCAGAGCGGCCCCAGCACGCGCAGCACCGGCCAGCGCGGCTCAGCGAGCGCGGAGGTATCCAGCGGGTCCGCCGCGCCGGCGGCGCGCAGGGCGGGCGCCCAGATGGTTAGCCAGAGGGTGAGGCAGACGGGCAAGGAGAACGGGGGCAGTTTGGGTTTCGCGGGACGAGCCATAGGACACCTCCAACACAAAGCGGTTGGCGGCGAGTCACCCCTGCTCGCGCCGGACAACAAGAGCGGCCACCCTGGTCCACCGCCTGCTTTTTGCATTGTCTTCAGGCTGGTGGCGCGAGTGGCCGCCGGAGGGTCTTGCCCGGATGAATGGTACAATACCCTCCAGCCCCACTCCTGGTCTTGCCAGGGCTGGGGTGATGGCATGTCCGGTGTTCGTTTCGCCGCCATGCTGCCATTGATTCAGTTGAGCGCACGCCTACACAACGTGCTTGCCAACAAGTGTACCTGATGATATGGCCGGTTGTCAAGAGGAAATCGGACCAGTTTGGCGCGTCATGGAGAAAAGTTATGAGTGATGCAGGTGAGAAGGAGACGCTTGTCGCAGTGTCCCCTCCATGCTATGATGGGCGGGAAAAGAGACTGATGAGCCATATGCGGAGCGAAGATGACACCTGAACCTGCTCGTCCACCTGAGGGGCTGACCCGCCGAGAGTTTCTGGCGCTTTGCGCGCTGACTGGCTCGCTGCCGGCTGCGCTGGCCGCGTGCCAGAGCGGGCCGGCGCCCGTTGGGCACGCCACGCCCGTTCCCAGCCGCGTGCCTTCGCCCTCGCCCCGGCCTCCGCCGGCGGAGGCCGATTGGTCGGCGCTGGCCGGCAGTTTGCAGGGCACGCTGATCCGCCCCGACAGCCCGCAGTATCCCGTCGCGCGCCAGTTGTTTGATCCGCGCTTCGACAGCGTGCAGCCGGCGGCCATCGCCTCCTGTGTCTCGCCGGCGGATGTGCAGCGCTGCCTCGCCTTTGGGCGCCAGTTCAGCGTCTTGCTCGCGCTTCGCTCTGGCGGCCATTCCTTTGCCGGCTATTCCACCACCACCGGCCTGGTGATCGATGTCACACGCATAAACGCGGTGAGCGTGGATGCGAGCGCCGGCACGGCGACCATCGGCGCGGGGGCCAGGCTGATCGATGTCTATGCCACGCTGGCGCAGGATGGCCTGGCCCTGCCCGCCGGCTCCTGCCCGTCGGTGGGTATTGCCGGCCTGGCGCTGGGCGGCGGCGTGGGCGTGTTGGGCCGCAAGTTTGGCCTGACCTGCGACAATCTGCTGGCCGCGCAGGTGGTCGCCGCCGATGGGCGTCCGCTCACCTGCGACGCCAGCCAGAACGCCGACCTCTTCTGGGCGCTGCGCGGCGGAGGGGGCGGCAACTTTGGCGTGGTTACGTCGTTCACCTTCCAGGTGCATCCGGTCTCCACGCTGACGCTGTTTACACTCAACTGGTCGTGGGGCGCCGCCGCCGCGATGCTCGATGCCTGGCAGCATTGGGCGCCCCAGGCGCCAGACGAGTTGTGGTCCAATTGCCTGCTGCTCTCCACCGACAACCAGCAGGCCAATCCTCGCGCGCGGGTCAATGGCGTCTATGTTGGCGATGAGAGCCAGCTTGACGGGCTGCTCCAACAACTCATCAGCCAGATCGGTGTGGCGCCCGTCAGCCGCTACGTCTCGCAGACCGATCTGCTCGATGCCATGCTGGTCGAGGCCAACTGCGGCGGCCAGACGGTGAATCAATGCCATCTGCCCAGCCAGAACCCGCAGGGGCAGGTGCCGCGTGTCACCGCCGGCGCCCGATCTGACTACTTCACCAGCCTGCTGCCCCGCGCAGGCATTGACGCGCTGGTCAGCGCGATTGAGCGCCGCCAGACCTCCTCGCTGCTCGGCGGGGGCGGCATCGGCATCGATTCGTATGGTGGCGCGATCAATCGCGTGGCGCCGGACGCGACGGCCTTTGTGCATCGCAGCGCGCTCTTCTCGGCACAGTATTCGGCGAACTGGAACGCCAGCGACCCGGATGCTCGCATTGCGGCCAATCAGTCCTGGCTGGCCGATACCTGGCAGGCTATGCGCCCCTATGCCAGCGGCGCTTCCTACCAGAACTATATCGACCCGGACCTGACCAACTGGCAGCAGGCGTATTATGGCGCCAACCTGGCCCGATTGCAGCGTGTCAAGGCTGCCTACGACCCTGCCAACCTCTTCCAGTTCGCCCAGAGCATCCCTCTGGCAAGCAATGGCTGAGAAAATTAAGGCAAAACTGGCCCGCAAGATGTCGATTTGGGCCTCCTCCTGTTTGTCGTTAATAATGAGAAGATGACCGATCTGATTGTTGTGATGTGTGGTCACTTCTGTGTATCGTGAGCAAGAGGAGATAAAGAAAATGAAGTACGTGCTTTTGTTCTGTGGAACGCAGGAGCAGCAGCGGGAGTGGGAGCAGGCGGTTGAGGAAGCCCGCAACGCGCAATACGCCGAGGTAGGCCGCTGGTTCACCGAGCATCAGTCCAAGCTCGGTCATGGGCACCAGCTTCAGCCGCCGCACACGGCCACCACCGTGCGCTTCCAGGGCACGGGCGAGCCTATCGTGCGCGATGGCCCCTTCATCGAGGGCAACGAGGTCGTCGGCGGCTACGTCGAGATCAACGTTGCCGATCTCGATGAGGCGCTGCGCCTGGCGAAAAGCTGGCCGGCGCGTGGCATTGTAGAAATTCGCCCGGTGGTGGAACAATAGCCGCCGCCGAGACGCACGCGGCCCTCGCCGCCGTCTTCCGCGAGGAGGCCGGACGGCTGACCGCCGCGCTGGTGCGCATTCTGGGCGACTTCGACGTTGCGGAGGAGATCGTCCAGGATGCGCTGGTGGTGGCGCTGGAGCGCTGGCCGCTTGATGGTATCCCTGAGCGGCCAGGCGCCTGGCTGCTCACCGTCGCCCGGCGTCGCGCCCTCAATCAATTGAGCCGCGATGCGCGCTATCGTGCTAAGCTGGCAGCGCTCGATCAGCCGGTTGCCAGAGAGCCGGATGACCGGCTGCGCCTGATGTTCACCTGCTGCCACCCGGCGCTCTCACGCGCCGCGCAGGTCGCGCTGACGCTGCGGGCGGTTTGCGGTTTCACCACCGCCGAGATCGCGCACGCCTTCCTCACCTCGGAGGCGACGGTGGCCCAGCGCATCGTGCGGGCACGGCGTAAGATCGTTGCCGCCAACATCCCCTATCGCATGCCCGCCGACGACGAGTGGGACCAGCGGCTGGGCGAAGTGCTGGCGGTTCTCTATCTGATGTTCAACGAGGGCTATCTCTCCAGCGGCGGCGCGGCCCCAACCCGGCGCGACCTGGCCGAAGATGCCGCCTGGCTAGCGGCGCTGGTGACACGCTTCCTGCCAGGCGAGCCGGAGCCGCTCGGCCTGCTCGCCCTGATGCGCCTGCACCTGGCGCGGGCCGAGGCGCGCTTCACCGAGGCCGGGGACATGATCCTGCTGCGCGATCAGGACCGCTCGCGCTGGAATCGGGCGATGATCGCGGAAGCAACGGCTCTGATCGAGCAGGCGGCAGCACTGCACCGGCCTGGACCCTACCAACTAGAGGCCGCCATCGTCGCCTGCCACGCGGAAGCGCCGTCCTGGGCCGATACCGACTGGCGCCAGATTCTCATCCTCTATGATCTGCTGCTCCAGATGGCGCCCTCGCCGGTGGTGCGGCTCAACCGCGCAGTGGCCGTGCGGCAGTTGGCCGGCCCAGAGGCCGCGCTGGCCGAGGTCAACGCGCTGGCGCCCGACCTCGACCACTACCACCTCTTCCACGCTATCCGGGGCGAGTTACTGCGCGAGTTAAGCGAACACGCCGAGGCGCGGGCCGCCGCGCTGCGCGCCCTGGAACTCACCCAGAACCGCGCCGAGCAATCCCTGCTCACGCGCCGCTCGCTGGAATGGTGATCCCTGTAACCAGTTGCGTATCTCTTGTGGAGATAGAAACGGTAGAGCAGGTGTCCCTTCCCTGCGGCGTACTCCGAGCGTGGTTCTCTTCATCTTTTCAGGATGTGGCACCGCGTCTTCCGGGCTGTCTATCTGAGCCAGCGTCTGCCTACACAGGCGTAGGCGGCGCGTCGTTTACGGAGGAAAAGGATGCTGCAACGACAGGCGACACCCTACACAGTCAGCCGGCGCAAACTATTTAAGATGGGGGCGGCTGCTGCCGCTGCCACGAGCCTGGCAAGCCTGCCGGCCACCGCGCTGGCAGGAAAACGAGGATTTTCGGACCCTGGGCCTGCCGATCTGATCGAGGTCACCATTGCCGAACTCCAGGCCCGCATGGCATCCGGCGAACTCACCTCTCAGAAATTGGTGCAGTTGTATCTGGCCCGCATCAACGACATTGACCGGCACGGCCCCAAGGTGAACTCTGTGCTGGAGTTGAACCCGGACGCAGAAGAGATCGCCAAAGCGCTCGATAAGGAACGGCGCGAGAAAGGGCCGCGAGGGCCGCTGCACGGCATCCCGCTGCTCATCAAGGACAACATCGACACCCACGACCAGATGCACACTACCGCCGGCTCGCTGGCCTTGCTGGGTTCGACGCCGCCGCTGGATGCAACCGTTGCCAAACGCCTGCGCGATGCCGGCGTGGTGCTGATGGGCAAGCTCAACCTGAGCGAGTGGGCCAATTTCCGCTCCACCAACTCATCGAGCGGTTGGAGCGGGCGCGGCGGGCAATGTCTGAATCCCTACGCGCTTGATCGCTCTCCCTGCGGCTCCAGTTCAGGATCGGGCGCGGCAGTGTCGGCCAACCTGTGCGCGGCGGCGCTGGGCACCGAGACCGACGGGTCGATCCTCTGCCCATCGGGCATCAACATGGTGGTTGCCATCAAGCCTACGCTCGGCCTCACCTCGCGCGCCGGCGTCATCCCTATCTCGCACAACCAGGATACCGTTGGGCCGTTTGGCCGCACCGTAGCCGACGCCGCGACGGTGCTGGGCGCGCTGGTTGGGGTCGATGCGCGTGACCCGGCCACCGCTGCCAGCGCGGGCCATTTCTTCACCGACTACCGGCCATTTCTTGACCCGAATGGTCTCAAGGGCGCACGCATTGGCGTCATCCGCCAGGTCTTTGCCGGCTTCCAGGATAAGGTGGATGCGATCTACAACCAGGCCATCGAGGCCATGAAACAGGCCGGCGCTACCATCGTTGACCCGGCTGATCTGCCTTCTGCGCAGACCATCGCCACCTCGCCCGATGAACTGACGGTGCTGCTCTTCGACTTCAAGGCAGATCTGAATGCCTATCTTGCCACGCGCGGCGATCCGACCATCCATACGCTGCAAGACCTGATCGACTTCAACAACGCGCACGCCAAAGAAGAATTGCCCTTCTTCGGCCAGGAACTCTTCCTTCAGGCGCAGTCAGTTGATCTGACCGACCCGGCCACGATTGCCGCCTATCAGGCCGCGCTCGATCACGATCATCATCTGGGCCGCGACCAGGGCATCGATGCTGTCCTCCAGCAGTTTGACCTGGACGCGCTGGTGGCGCCGACCAATCCCGTTCCCTGGAAGATCGACCTGCTGGACGGCGATCACGACCTGGGCGGCTCCTCGACGCCCACCTCCCTGGCGGGCTATCCGGCGATCAACGTGCCGGCGGGCTTCTCCTTTGGGCTGCCGGTGGGCATCACCTTCATGGGCACCGCCTGGAGCGAGCCAAAGCTGATTAAGCTTGCCTCTGGCTTTGAGGCAGCTACCAAAGCGCGCAAGCCACCCAAGTTCATCCCGGCCAACACTGTGATTTAATTGGGAACCATCACCTGGCTAAGAACAACGCCAGGGCTATACCAGCCCTGGCGTTTCCCGGCCCATCTACGCTAGGATGGCTGCTTCTGCTGAACGTGGGACCACATCCGCAGATGCTCTGCATCCAGCCGATAGCCAATCTGAACGATCTGTTCTCCCTCTACCTGAAACAGAATGCTCCCCACAAGCGGCCTTCTGCCCTCCGGGGTTGCAATGGTTGCCAGATAGCGGACCGCTATCCCGTCAGGGCGCCCAAAGAGGGAATCGGTTGTATAGCGGATGTCAGGTGCTACCCTGGCGTTATAGTCGAACTGCTCCAGGAGGGCGGACCTGCCGATGACCTCCTGTTTGCGGTCAAAGAGACTGTTGGGCGAGGGATAGTAACGCACATGGTCACTGCACAGTGCCGCGCACGCCTGCCAATCGTGGGCATCAATGGCCTGGCAATAGCGCTGCACCACCTTGGCCTGGCGCTCCTGGTCGGGCGTCAGAGGCCGCGCCACGTACTGGGCCACCAGCGTAAGCAGATCATTTAGATCAAAGGGTTTTTTGATCAGGCAGACAAAACCCTTTTCTTTGACCACTTCCTTGCTGAGATTCCAGCCTGTGATGAGACCAACTGGCATGGGGTGCGCCTGACTCTTCAGTCGCTCTACCGCCTGGAGTGGGGTGTGTGCCGTCCAGTCGATCACGTCAGCCAGGATCAGCGCAAAGACCTGTATATTCACCTGGGCCAGTGCTTCCTCCAACGACGAGGCGCCAGTCACGGCATACCCTTCCTCGGTAAGTACGTCTACGACAATCGTGCGCAACTCTTCATCATCTTCCAGCACCAGGAGGCGTGGAGGCGACTGGATCGGTTGCTGCATCCCCACCCTCCTTCTCGCTCGCGGGCATATGATGTCTCATTACCAGAGACCAAACACAGTATATCCTCTGCTCATGGCGAACCGCGCAGATAGACGGCCATTGAGATGAAGCCCCCGATCAGGAAGAGCAGCGAGAACATGCCCAGTACGACCACCAGAAAGATTGTGCCGCCCTTGCCGCCTGTTGATGGGCCAGGCGTCGGTGTTGGAGTCGGCCTGGGCGTGGCGGTTGGCGTGGGTGTCAGTGTCGGAGTCGGCGTGGGTTCGCTCACGGTGATCTGCACCGGGGCGCCAGCCTGCGGCGCGGTGAGTGTCCCATCGCCATTGGCAGCGACGATGTAATAGCTATTTACGCTGGCATCGGGCGGAATAGTCAACTGCGCCTGAAATGTTCCATTGGCATCGGAGCCAAGTTGCAGGGAGGCAATGGGCGAGGTGCACGTTCCCGTATCGCTGGAGTTGGGGCAGATGCTGACGGTGACCGTCTGCGCGGGCAACCAGTTCTGGCCGGTGACAATTACGGCATCGCCGGGGGCCAGGGTAGAGGAAGAAGCCGTAATCAGCGGAGGCTGGGCTGCCAGCACCAGGAAGGTGTTGGGCGCGTTGGCCGTCGCCGTCGCCGGTTTTCCGTTATCGTTCGAGCAGAGGATATAACTATGGCCGACCTGATTGGCATCTGCCGGCCAGTCATAGCTGCCAGCGGCGTTGCCCGCTCCATCAACGGGCAGCGTTTTAGCGTCGCTCGTTGATGGCTGAGCGCAGGCAGCCTGGGTGGCGCCCGGCCAGATGGTCAAGAGCGAGCCAGCCGGCCAGCCCGCGCCTTCCACTGTCAGATGCGTGCCAACGGGGCCTTCGACCAGCGTGTTATTGGCGGAGCGCGGATGCGTAATGCCCACGCATGGCCCGGAGCAGGTCAGGATGTCTGGGCTGTGGGGGGCAGCCCGCGCCGACTGGCTGGCCGGCACGCCTATCAGCCCGGCCAGCAGAGCGCCGAGCAGCCCAGCCAACAGGCCCGCGAACAGGCGCGCCCCTCTGATGCTGCGCTGCTGCCTCTCTGGAACGCCGGCGCTCGCGTGCTGTTCAGCCATAAACGGCTCCTCCTCAGTCTTCTCTCACCTCTGCCACCGTATCCCTCAGCAGTATATCGAAGCGTCTGGCTCTGTGGCAACATGCCCTGATGGCCCAGGAGGAAGGTACTATCAGCGATGCGCTCTCTTAAGAAGGACTGACCGTTTCGGCGCTTTGCTCTTGCCTGCGCTGTGCCCGGCGGCGTTGCCAGGAGCTATAGCTGCCGCCAAACCAACCTAAGGCAAAACTCGTCAACGCCTGGAAAAGAAAGTTCTCCGCAAAGGTGACCACATCTCCATCGCGTGGCCCATGTAGCTGGCCTTGTGTGGCGTTGATGATTGCGCCGATGAGCAGAGTCGCCAGCGCATACAATACGGCGCTCAAGAGTCCGGCCAGCCCACCGTGCCGGCCCAGTCCCTCGCGGACGGTGGCGCGCCAGCCGGCGATGAAAGGCAAGACATAGGGGAGCAGGTAACTGAGACAGGCCACAGGCGTCACAATTCCGGCGTTCTGTTGTGCCTGGGCTTGTGTGCTGGCAAAAGCCAGCCCAAAGAAATAGACGGCGATGTCAAAAAGGATAAATACAGCAGCGATGATGCCGCCCCAAAGCAGGATCTGCTTTGAAAGTGGTGTCAGCCCCCGCTGGGACGTGCCTGCATCTGCCCCGCCGAAGAGGGATGCGATGAGCGGCTGGCTTACCTGCCGTCTTTCAACGGCCTGAACAGTGTTGGTGGTTGCTTTTCCCTGGTCTGAGGAGGTCTCCTCAGTATTTTGGGCAAGATCAGCGGTGAGAGGCTGCTCGCTCTTGAGACGGCGGGCGTCGGAATATCTGCCCCTGGAGCGCGCGCTGCGGCGCGACGATGGGCGTTGGGGGCGGTCAGTTGGTGGTTGATCAGACATAGGCGCTCTGTATTTCCTTCTCTCTGCCCGGCGCGTGCCCCGCTGGTGTCTCGCCGGTGGGGGTGGGGTGTACCGCTGGCGTCCCCGCCGGCAGGGGTGGGGCGCTGGGCAGTCGCGTACAGCAATAAGATGCCTTATAGTACAACGCGACGGCCCAAGAAGCAAGGCCAGGAAAGAAGCGCGTCATTGGGCTTCTCTCCTGGCCGCAAGAGAGGGATACTGGCGCCTCCGGCAGGGGCGGGGCGCAGCGCTGGCCCCTGCCGGCTGAAGTGGCTCGCTACGCTTTGGCCGGCGCCGGCTTCTTCTCGCGTTTGGTGGCCTTCTTGAAGAGGTGGACAACCTCAATCGAGACAATGGCGCCAATGAAAGAGGTAATCAAATGCACATTACTGCTTGGGATGATGATGTCTCCCTGCCAGACCAGCGGGATGAAGGTGGTGAAGAGCCACACCCCAATCAGCGCGATGAAGAATGCGCCCACCAGCCCGCCGGGTGTGGACTGTCCAGCCAGCTTCTCGACCAGCACGGCGGCCACAACGGAGATTGCCAGCATAATCAGCAGGTCGAGCAGGTTGTAGTGGATAGGAGGATAGCTCCCCAATTGGACAGTAATGTCGAGGATGTTTGCAAACGATGTTCCTCCGCCAATCTGGATGGTCAATGAGAAAAAGTTGCCGAGGTGCAGTCCCAGGTCGAAGATGTCCGAGGCAAGAACCACGCGGAGACCTCCCTTCAAGAATAGCGAGCGGCGTCTATGCAGCCAGGGAGCAATTCCTATGCCAAAAAGGCGCTTTTCTGTCAAGAAGCATCTCGGCTCGCTGCTCCCCTTTGCGATCTGTTGCTTCCTTTACTAAGCATACCCGCATGCCCGCTAAAAATCAAGCCCGGCTGGCGAATTCAGCCGCCAGCCTCTTGACGGCACAGAAAGAGTGCTATATACTGTCAAAAAGACAGACAAAACCTCAGGCACTGGTTTTTCTTTTGCGCCTGGCAGGGAAGAACGCCGAGCAGCACAAGCTGCTGAAGGAAAGATGGCGACCCTATGGCCCGGCCCGGTTGGCTCCGGGGCGGGCATGTTATTCTGCCTGGGCCATCGTTATTGGTATGGGCGCGCACGAGAGGTGGGACAGCCTCGCTCTTGGAGAGAGGTGGCTGCCAACGCTCGTGGCGCGCGTTCTGTCAGGAAGGGGACTTTTTGGATATGGCTATTGGTGGACAGGGCCGCATGCGCGAAGGTGAGAAGATTTATCTGACCCCGCAGGGCAAGGCCGAAAAAGAGGCCCGGCTGCATTTCTTGCGCACCGTCAGGCGGCCTCAGGTCGCAGATTATATTCACGAGGCCAAAGAGGCCGGCGACATCAGCGAGAGCAGCGCCTACGAGGATGCCAAGAATCAGCAGGCGCAGGTGGAAGGCGAGATTATCGAGTTGGAATACCTCATCTCGCACTCCGAAATCCTCGATATGGACAATGTGCATACGGGCAATGGCCCGCGCTCGGTGCGCATTGGCAGCACGGTGGAGGTCGAGACGGACCGGGGTAGCAAACGCACCTTCCTGGTGGTTGCCACCTACGAAGCGGATATTGCCAACGGCAAGATTTCCGATCAGTCGCCGGTGGGCAAGGCATTGATGGGCAAGACCGAGGGCGAGAGCGTCGAAGTCACCACGCCCGGCGGCAGCGTCGTCATCTACACTATTAAAGCTATCCGCTAACATCCCCGCCTGTAGCGCCGGCATCCTTGCCGGCGCGTCTTATTCGCTCGCCACAACGGCTGGCGCTACAAGCAGGGACACGCCGGCATGCAGGCAGCAAGAGGGGGCGCGGCCAACCTGGCCGCGCCCCCTCTTGCTGCCCGTCGCTTATGAGACGCTGGGCACATCGGCGTCGGTGAACCAGTCGGCATAATCGCCGTTCGTGCCCTGATAGGGCGCCAGGCCCGTTGCCCCGTTGACCATGTAGCGGCTCACCCCTGGTGGCACCGGCCAGTAGGAGGTGGGGAAGTTGTAGTGTTGGGTCGCCCAGGCCACCACATCGTGCCAGATCGGCGCGGCGCCGGTGATACCAATGGTCGTATCCATCGCTTTATCATTGGCATTGCCCGACCAGACGCCCACCGATAGATTGGGCGTATAGCCGATGGTCAGGTTATCCTTAAAGTCATCCGTCGTGCCGGTCTTGGCAGCGGCAAAGGGGGCGTCGCCAAAGTAGAGCGCGCTGTTGGAGCCGAACTCGCGCTGCCGGGCATTGTTATCCGAGAGGATGTTGGTAATCAGAAACGCCGTCTGCGCGCTCAGCACCTGCGTCTTGGTGATAGTGTGGAAGTCGCCGCCGGGGATGGGATTGCCCTGCGCGTCGGTGACCAGCAGGATTGAGCGCGGCGCTACGTGATAGCCGCCATTGGCGAACACCGAGTAGGCATCGACCATATCCAGCAGGCGAATCCCTGCGGACCCCAGGGCAATTGATGGGCCTTTGTTATAGTCGTTGAAGGTATCGTACTTGCCGCCGTAGCTGGGATCGCCGTATATGCCCATGCGATGGGCCATGTTAATCACGTTATCAAGGCCCGCGAATTCCAGCGCCTGCACCGCTGGAATATTCAGCGACCAGTCAAGCGCCTCGCGGATACGCACGCCGTTTCCAGTCGTAGGCGGGCTGGCCTTGTTGTCGTTGAGGAATGCGAAGCCATAGTTCGCCGGCGCGTACCAGGAGCCACAGGTCTGCTGCGCCCCCTTGGATTGGTCATATTTATTCACCACTACCGGAAAGCAGGTCCACTGGTTTTGCAAGACCAGCCCAGGAAACCAGCCCATCTCAAAAGCCGTAGCATAGACGATGGGCTTGAACGAAGAGCCTGGCTGGCGATAGGAGGTGGCTGCGTTGACATAGCCGCCCTCGCGGGGATCATATGAGAGCGGCTGGCCGGTTTGGGGATCAACATAGTTGTCGTGGTTGTTGTTGTTATAGTCGCCGCTGCCATCCATTGCCAGAATGTCGCCAGTATTTGGATCCATAACGACGGTGGCCGCATCGTGGATGTTATAGCAGTAGCGACAGCCAGTGTCCTGAAGCGCTGGGAAGGTGCCGTTTTCAAACGAGAAATGCACCGTGTAAGGGCTGTACAAATACTTCTGTTCATCCTGCTCGACGAACTGCTCCAGGTTGTAATCGAGCGTGGTGTAGACGTTCAGGCCGGCGTGCGCCAGAATTGCCGTCCCGCGATCTACAGCAGCGTTATGATCCAGCGTCGGATCATCGTTCAGCATCAGCGCGAGCTGCGTGATCACATAATCGACAAAGTGCGGCGCGAGGGGAGTGCCATGCGAACGGCAGTTGAAGAACTTGGCGCCGTTGTCCTTCATATCCGATTGGGTATCAGCCGTGTTCCACTGCGCCTGGGTGATGTCGCCCTGTTTGAGCATAGCATTGAGGACATCGTGCATGCGGTTGAGCGCGGCAGTTCGCCGATCTTTCAAGTAGTTCGGGTCGCCCCCACAGGGCGAATATTGCGATGGGTTGCGCGGCAGGCCGGCCAGCAGCGCGGCCTGCGCCAGCGTCAATTGCTGCGCTGCGGTCACATACTGGTTGGTTTTGCTATCGAGCTTGGGCTGAATGCTGAAGTAGTTCTGGGCGGCGGCCTCAATGCCCCGGCTGAGATCGCCATAGGGGATGATATTCAGATAGAACTCCAGCACATTCTGCTTGCTATATTTTTGGGCAACGGCGTAGGCCATCAGCGCTTCCTGAATCTTGCGCTGCGTGGTCTCAGGGGCCGCCCCCGTCTTAGGGTCCACGAAGAAGGCGTTTTTAATCAACTGCTGGGTAATCGTACTGCCGCCCTGCGTCCCACCTCCGCTTGTGTCGTTGAGGCCGGCGCGCAAAATGCCCAGCGGATCGATGCCGCTGTTGGTCCAGAAGGTCTTGTCCTCAATATCTACCGTTGCGTTTTTCAGGTCGTTGGAGATTTGCCCGTATTGGTCGTAGTAGCGGTACGCGGCGTTGGGGTCTTTGCCGCCAGAGCCATCATACAGTTCATAGAGCAGCACGCCGTTGCGATCATAGATGCGCGTGGTCAGCGGGAAACCATTCTCGTTGGAGAGCGCGCCCAGATATTTCTGGGTATCGTTATAGAACGCATAGACGTTGCTGCCGCCATAGATGCTCAGGCCAACTACGACCAGCGTGAGAAACGCCACCACGATGCCGCTGATGAGCAGCTTCTTGCCATGCACCTGGCGGCGCTCCAGCCGCTTGTGGATCACCAGCCTCGTGCGCGAGCGGCGATAGGGCCGGTAGCGCGGGCGCGGCTTGTCCGGGTCAATGACCAGGGCCGCCGGGCCGTCAGTCATGGCCGGGATGGGCTGGTCGGGGCGGACGGCCTGGCGCCTGCCGGTGATGATGGCGCGCATGGTGTTGGAGGCTGCTCGCGCAAAGCTGAGCAGTCCACCGCCACCTCCGGCGCGGCTGCCCTCGCGGGGTGCGCTGATTCTGCGCCCATAGCCGCCGGCGCTGGCTCGCGTTGCCTCATTGTCGGGCGCGCTTGAGCGGCGCCCCAGGGCGCCGGAGCGCGGCGGGGTGGTTCCCCGGCTGCTGTATTCTTGTGGGCCGGCAGGCTCCGGGTCAAACTGGCGGGTGGAGCGCTCTCGCGGGGGAAGCGGGCCGCTGCCGCTGTTGCGCGCCCGGCTGAGCATCCCGCTGCCGTTATGCGGGGGTAGGCTGCCCGTCTGGCGCGGCGGTAAATTGCCGGTCTGGCGTGGTGGCAGATTGCCTGATGATTGGTTCATCGGCCCCCTGGATGGTGGGGGTCCGTCCGTCTCCTCAGGCCACCAGTCCTGCCGGGATGCGTTATCCCATGATTGAGATGACTGGGGGGCCTGCCGTTGACGGGCATCGCCGGACTGGCGCCGGTCCTCAAAGCTGGAATCCTGCCAATCGTTGCCCATAACTTCAGTCCTCCATATTTTCTCGCTACGCTGCGCTTCAGGTACATTCACAGCCATGATACCTGGAACGGCTCAGCCTGGCAAGGCGGCGCTCGCTTGCATATGGACGCCTTCCAGGATAGCACCGTTTTTACCCAAGCCAGGCGAGAAGCGCCGCGCCATGCCCTGCTACACGCGATGGAGGCAGAAGCAGTCCTGAAACGGGGCATTACCATGATAGGACCAAGGTACTAGCAGTTTCCAGATTCACGAGGCAACCGCTTCCTACCCAAATGGCCTAAGCCGCTCTTCTCTGGAATGTAGCCGCGCATACACTTATAATAATTAAGATGCTTAACAATTGCTCAGTAGCTTTCTTCAATGGTCTCTTGACATCTCTCCCAAAATAAGATATATCTTATTCTAGAAACGATGAGATACAAGAGCCATCGTTTATAGAGGGAAAACGCATGATGATGACTCCTCATGGTGGGGGTGGCCGGATGGGTGGCCGCCTGGCGCGTGGCCTGGATGATGACCTCAAGAATCGCAAGACTGATTCGCGCACGCTGCGGCGCGTGGCGGCCTCCTTCAAGCCCTATAAGTGGTCGGTGGTGGCCGTGCTGGCGGCGATTATCCTGACCAGCGCGTTGGGCCTGGTCAACCCCTATCTGCTGAAGTTGATTATCGATGATGCCTTTGCCCATCGCAATTTCGGCAGATTGACCTTCTATGTGGGGCTGATGGTCGCCACGCCCATTGTCAGTGGGCTGATCGGCGTCGGGCAGACCTACCTCAATAATGTCATCGGCCAGCGCGTGATGCGCGACCTGCGCAACCGGCTCTATGGGCATTTGCAGCGTTTGGCGCTGCGCTTCTTCACCGACACGCGCACCGGCGAGATTCAGTCGCGCCTCTCCAACGACGTGGGCGGCGTGCAAAACACGGTCACGAACACCGCCAGTTCGATTGCCTCCAACATCACCACCGCCGTCTCGACCATTGTTGCCATGCTCATCATCTCCTGGCCGCTGACGGTCCTTTCGCTGGGCCTGTTGCCCTTCTTCCTCTGGCTGACCTATCGCGTGGGCAATGTGCGCCGGGGTCTCTCCAAAGAGACGCAAAAGAGCCTGGCCGACATCACGGCTATCATGCAGGAGACGCTCTCGGTCAGCGGCGTGCTGCTCACCAAGACCTTTGGCCGCCAGCGCTATGAAACCAACCGCTTTGCCAAAGAGAACGAGCGGCTGACCAATCTGGAGATTCGCCAGCAGATGATCGGGCGCTGGTTCTTTATGTTTATTGGCACCTTCTTCTCGATCATGCCGGCGCTGGTCTACTGGCTGGCCGGCTACATCACCTTTGGCGGCGGCTTCGGCCACGCCGGCGTCTTGCAGGCCATCACCATCGGCGACATTGTGGCCTTCACCACGCTGCAAAGCCGGCTCTTCTTCCCGATTGGGCAACTGCTCAACGTGCAGGTCGATATTCAGGGCGCGCTGGCGCTCTTTGATCGCATCTTCGAGTATCTGGACCTGCCGCTGGAGATCACTGATCGACCCGATGCGAAGGCGCTCAAGCCGGCATCCGTGCAGGGGCAGATCGCCTTCAAGGATGTCACTTTCAACTATCGCAAGCCCGACGCTCCTGGCGAAGAGAAGGGCGATGTAAAAGCGCCTGCCGCGCCAACAAGTCCCGTAGGGTCTTCGGGGCCGAAGGCCCGTAGCGCCGATTTTAATCGGCGAACGGCAGAGCAGGAGCGCGAGCCAGGACGGCCCACGCTGGAAGAGGTCTCGTTTGAGATTCAGCCTGGGCAGTTGGCGGCGCTGGTAGGGCCAAGCGGCGCGGGCAAGACGACCATTACCTATCTGGTGCCCCGGCTCTACGATGTGGATACCGGCGCGGTGCTGATCGATGGGCAGGATGTGCGCGGCCTGACGCTGGAATCGCTGGGCGAACTGATCGGCGTGGTGACGCAGGAGACCTATCTGTTCCACGCCACCGTGCGCGAGAATCTGAGCTATGGTCGGCCCGACGCCACTGAGGAAGAGATGATCGCGGCGGCCCAGGCGGCGGCCATTCATGAGCGCATCATGGAACTGCCCGAAGGCTACGATACGGTGGTTGGCGAGCGGGGCTACAAGATGAGCGGCGGCGAGAAGCAGCGGCTCGCGCTGGCGCGAGTGATCCTCAAAGACCCGCGCATCCTGATTCTTGACGAGGCCACCAGCGCGCTGGATACGCACTCCGAGCGGCTGATCCAGGCGGCGCTGGAACCCTTGATGAAGGGGCGCACCACGCTGGCAATTGCCCACCGGCTCTCGACCATCCTGGCGGCGGATGTCATTCTGGTAGTGGATCGCGGGCGCATTGTCGAGCGCGGCACGCATGCCGAATTACTCCAGCACGATGGCCTCTATGCCAAACTCTACCGCGAGCAGTTCAGCGCGGCGGTGGATGGCCTGGAGCCAATGCTGGTCGATGTCGAGCCGGCCAGAATCCCAGAAGCTACCCCCGGCGATTAAGCGTCCATTCCGCCTGTAGCGCCGGCATCCTTGCCGGCGCTACAAGTGAAAGGCGCCTATGCTTCCCATAGAAGCCAATGCCGGGCAGCTTAGTAGCGCCGAGGATATGACCTGGGAGTGGGGGTCAAGCCCGCATTTGGCGTATTGGTCGGCCCCGGCGTCGAAGGGCTGGTTGGCGCCGGCGTCGGTGTGTTGGCTGGTCGGGGCGTCGGTGTATTCGTGGACTTTGGCGTGGGCGTCACCCCTGGTGTCCCCGTCGGGGATGGTGATGGGGTGGGTGTTCCGGTTGGTGTGGGTGAGGGGGGGGGTGGCTCCGTCGGCTGGGCCGTCGGAGTTGGGGTCGCAGTTGCGATGGGCGGGTGAGCCGGCGCTGGTTGGGAGGTAGGCCAGGGCGTCGGCGTATCGGTGGGCTGCGGCGTGTTGGTATTGGTGGGCGTCGGCGCCGCAGAGAGCGGGTGCCCCAGGGTTGCAGGAGTCAGCGTCTGGCTGCCGCTGCTCAGGCCAAATAAGAGCAGCCCAAAGGCGATAGCGGCCATGACCCCGGCTGCGCCTGCGCAGCCCAGCAAGGTTTGCCGGATATGCCGCCGCTGGGCGGGGGGACGCGCGCCTGGCGCTGGGACAATCAGCGCGTCGGCAAAGGCGGCTGCCGGAATAAGCATCTCCTGGGTCTCAAACTCGCGCAGCGCCATCTCCTGCGCCACTAACCGCAGCGCCTGATACATCTGGCTTGCGCTTTGGAAGCGCTCTTCGGGATGGAAGCGTAGGGCGCGCTCAATGATCTCCTCTAGCTGTTCTGGCAGCGCGGGATTCAGAGCGCGCACCGCCTGGAACCCAAAAGGGAACGGCGGCGGCGCGTGGCCGGTAACCATTTCATGCAGGAGGACGCCCAGGGCAAAAATATCGCTACGCGGGTCGGCGCGCCAGCCATGCTCGTACTGCTCCGGCGCCGCGTAGCCAGCCGTCCCTAGTGGCTGGGTATCGCTGCTGGCATCGCCAGGGCCGGTGCCTCCCAGCCCGCGCTGCCAGGGAGGCGTATCGCTGCGGCTGGCCGAGGGGCGCGCGATACCAAAATCAACCATCACGGCGCGCCCATCCGGCGTCAGGATCACGTTGGAGGGTTTGAGATCGCCGAAGATCACCGGCGGCTGCTGGCTATGCAGGTAGGTGAGAACATCGCAAAGCTGGCTGGCGTAATCCAGAGCTTCGGTGAGCGGCAGCGGCCCGCGCTCTTTCGGCTCCAGGCCAGTGCCCAAACGCTCGGCCAGTGTCATCCCCTCGATATAATCCATCACCAGATAACACGAGGCACCTTCGATAAAATAATCCAGCACACGCGGGATATTGGGATGGCGCAGCGTGGTCAGCAGGCGCGCCTCCCGGCAGAATAGGCGCAGGGCTTGTTCACGCTGCTGCGGACTGGCGCCGTCTGGCACGGTCATCTTCTTGAGGGCAACTGGCGCGTCGAGCAAGACATGAAAGGCTTTATAGACACGCCCCATGCCTCCACAGCCCAGCATGGCGACGATCTGGTAGCGGTGATCGAGTAATCTCCCAGGATCAAAATCAAGGTCATCAAATGGTTCACTCAATTGCATGGTGCCTGTCTCAAAGAGAATGTCGGGCACAACAGCGCCCCGTTCTTACTCCTTGCCCACGAGAAGTGTGCAAGGTCTATGCCGGGAAACTGGAAAAAGGGCAGTGACGAAGAAATAGAGGAGGATGTTCAGGGTGTTGGCGGGCGTTTACGCCGGCGCAGCCGTTTCAGGAGGCCGCCGCTGCTGTTTTCAGAGGAAGGGTTGCCCTGACCCTCTGCGCGTGCTGGCTCTTCCGGCACGGGGGGAGTGGGGGGAGCCTGTACCGCCGGCGTCCCCGCCGGCGCCACCGGAGCATCGGGCCGGTAGGAGATCGCGCCGGTGCTGACGCGAGGCGGCTGCGGTGGCGCTGCTGGAGGAGGCGGGCGTCGAGAGCCGCCATCCTGCTGATACTGGCGCAGGCCGTTGGTGGCGCTCTCGATAGCCCAGACCATCGTGGTCTCCAGCCGTTCTAGATAGAGGCGCACGCCGTAGAGCCTGGTCTGCTTCTCCCAGGCGTTCAGATGGCTGGTTGCTAGGCTGACCAACAGATTGGCGAGGGCGGATTGCGCCAGGCCGAGATACTGGCGCGCCTCGGTCAAATTCTGCACCGAAACCAGCGCGTATTCGCCGGCCATGCTCTCCCACTGCTGCTTCAAGATCAGGCTGCGATGGGCCTCCAGTTCGCGCTCAATCTCAGCGAACCAGCTTGCCAGCCGGGCCAGACTGCGCTGCGGCGTCGGATGCTCGATACCATCCTGCACCATCTGCTCGGTTCGTTCCTCATAGCCTAGCCCACCCAGCACCGTCTCCGCCGAGACGAGCGCCTCTTTCGCCTGGCTCAGCCGCTCTTGATAGACCTCCGCCAGCCACTCCACCAGTTCGCCCATAATAGTTGCGTAGGTATCGCCCGGATGCTGCGCGTCGCTCATGCTGCCCTCCCGCCCCATACTATACAGAAGTCGGGCGGGCGCTGGCAAGAGTGGCTG
>CAZFWN010000042.1:0-34155 GCA_964522745.1 uncultured Ktedonobacterales bacterium | reverse complement strand
ATAGCCTTCTTCTATTATACGAGAAAACGGCTGGGGTGGGGAAAGGCCAACAGGGTTCCCGATCCCTCCGACGGTGTGTGATCTACGCCGGGCCAATCGCTCGACCATGCTGCGGACCCTCTTTTTTAATGGAGCAAATAACCGCCTGGACATCAGCCAGCGTACAGGCTTGAGCAGCGCCACCGTGACGAATATTGTCGCTGAGCTTTTGACGGATGGGCAGCATACAAGGTGGGAGCCTCAGTCACCAGTCACCAGGCCTGGGGAGTGGGCAGCTACAGCTACTTCAATGTTGATACCGCACTGATCGCGGACCATTCCTTTGAAGCGCCAAACACCTCAGGCGTCCAATTCCACAATCTGGTCATCGTTTCACTAGGCGGGGTGGGCACCATCAATCACATTATCAATGAAATTGGTGGGCCAGTAAACTCAACTACCCAAACCGCCTATCTGGTGAGCTATCCGTAATGCGCGGAGAGCATGAGTGATCGCCTGAGCGGCATGCGCCACGACACACGAGGTCGTGGCGCATGTTTGTTTGATGAGTGGATATGGTGCGTGCTGGCTCAGACGAAGTGCCTCTTGTCAAGAGGGTGTATCACCCTGTAGTTGAAAGAGACCCAACTTCATTGAATGACCGAAGCGGGCCATGAAGCATACAATAGCCTTTGAGACCCAGGCCATTTCCCGGTAACGCTACCGAAACAAGTTCTTCTTCAATCAACGCGACCCTTTTTGCAAGCAATAACCCAATTCGACTGGAAGGTTGTAGCACTGACCTTGCACCACTTGACAGCAGCCATTTTCTTCTGTATACTTGCTGGTAACGCTACCGCCACGCTACCATCTATGTTTCCTACTACTTCGTCTGCTCAGTTATTCAGAAAGGAGGCAGGTATATCTGGTTCACCAGGAGGTTTGCTCAGGCCGAATGGAGGTGAAGCGTTCCGTTTTCTCCGATTTCTCCGATGCCGTGTTTTCTTCTGCCAACGGGTATGACCAGTATGAATTTGAAGTGAGGGAGTAGTATTATGCAGCTATTCTGGAGTCATCCAAGACGAATATCCCTGCTTGTTGTGAGCAGTGTTGCCATGATTGCTGCTCTGCTGGCGGCATCCTTTGCGCTGCTTCCGTCCGCCAGGGCCGCCAGCGCGGTGGCGGCTCAGTCCGCGTCGTCCGGCCAACCCAACTTCGGCCCCAATGTCTATATCTTCAATCCCTCCATGCCACAGAGCGAAATCCAGGCGACGGTGGACGCAGTGGCAAACCAACAGGTCTCCAACCAGTTCGGCACTGAGCGCTACGCGCTGCTGTTCGAGCCGGGCACCTATGGGTCTAGTACCAACCCGCTCAACTTTCAGGTCGGCTACTACACCAGCGTAGCGGGCCTGGGTCTCTCGCCAAGTGACGTTGTCATCAACGGGTCCATCTACGTCCACAATCAGTGCTTCGGCACCAACAACTGCACCGCGCTGGTGAACTTCTGGCGCTCGTTGTCGAACCTGACCATCAACGTGACCACCCCGAACTTCGGCTGCTATAACGGTGAATTCTGGGCCGTATCGCAGGCCGCGCCGATGCGTCGCGTCCACGTCAACGGCTTCGCTACCCTGATGGACTATTGCACCGGACCGTCCTTCGCCAGCGGCGGCTTCATCGCAGATTCAGCGTTCAGCGGCAGCACCATTGTCAACGGCTCGCAGCAGCAATGGGTCGTCAGGAACAGCAACCTTGATGGCTGGACCAACGGCGTCTGGAATCAGGTGTTCTCAGGCGTGGTGGGTGCGCCCGCCCAGTGTTTCCCTAGTCAGAAGTCCTGCGGTGGTCCGTATACTACACTTGCGACCAGCCCGGTGACACGAGAGGCGCCCTATCTGTACTTGGACGCCGATGGGAACTATAACGTCTTCGTGCCCTCGGCGCAGCGCAACACGGTGGGGACAACCTGGGCCAGCGGCGCAACTCCGGGTGAGTCTATCTCCATCAAGCGGTTTTTCGTCGCCCAGCCGTCGGACTCCGCAGCGACCATCAATAAAGCTTTGCATTCCGGCAAGAACGTCATCCTGACCCCGGGCATCTATCACCTGGACCGGAGCATCGAGATCACGCGGCCCGATACGGTGGTACTCGGCCTCGGTTTCCCGACACTGATCCCTGAAAACGGCGTCGTGTCAATGAAAGTCGCCACTGCGAAGGGCATCATGATTTCGGGGATAATCTTCGATGCGGGCGAAGTGACCTCGCCGGCGCTGCTCCAGGTCGGAATCGGCGACGCGCGCAGTGACAATGCCGCCTCTGACCCGACGACGCTCTCGGATGTGTTCTTCCGCATCGGCGGTGCGGCGGCGGGCAGCGCGACAACCAGCCTGATCGTCAACACCAACAATGTGATCCTCGATGACATCTGGGCCTGGCGGGCCGATCATGGCAACGGGGTGGGGTGGACCACCAACACTGCCGACACCGGCGTAATCGTCAACGGTGACCACGTGACCGCGTATGGCCTGTTCGTCGAACACTTCCAAAAGTACGAGGTGATCTGGAACGGGAATGGCGGCACGGACATCTTCTTCCAGAACGAGATGCCCTACGACCCGCCGAGCCAGGCGGCGTGGATGGAGGCTCCTGGTGTTGATGGCTGGGCGGCCTTCAAGCTTGGCAGCAGTGTAACCAGCTTCAGCGGATATGGGATGGGCAGCTACAGTTTCTTCAACCAGGGCGTGAACATCTATGCAGCGCATGCCTTTGAGGTTCCCGTTACGCTCCCGGCATCCAGCCTGCATGATCTGCTCACGATCTTTCTCTCTACCGCCGGGTTTGGTGGCATCCTGAACGTGGTCAACAACACAGGTGGGTCATCGACCATCGCCAACCCGGATGTCCCGGTCACTGTGGTGAGCTACCCATAACCACTTGACTGTTCTGTCTGCTTTACAGTATCCGCTCGCTAGAGTACGGATGATTGAGACTCCTCGCCCTTCAGGGCGGGGAGTCTTGGTTCACGGAGGCGAACTTACCAATGACGCTTGTATGCCACCAAATGAACAAAATGGTATAGAGCTAAACAGGGCACGCGAGCCGAAATCCCCGATGGCATAAGATTTGATGCAAGGCAAATCTCAAAGCATCACCACCGATGTGAGGCTTCTCCTGGCATACTGATGCGTTCACGCAAGAAGTGGTTGCGTCGGATGAAGGGCGGCTCCCTCCACTCCGCCTCTTCATTCTCTCTAGAAAGAAAGGCGATGAAACGACCACTTGGGGTATTGTTTCTTGGCGTGTTGATCCTGGTCGTGGGCCTGCTTCTCAGCGTGCTGGCTGCTTTGGTACTCTTGGGTACTCTTGCCCGCTATACGGGAAATTTTCCATCGAATTGGGAACTCATCGGCGAGCCACGTCAGGTCCGAGATGTGCTGCTCGTCGCTGCGCAGTTGGTCGTGGGGATAGCAGCAGTGGTCAGCGGCGTTGGCCTGCTGCTGCTACGCACCTGGGCGTGGTTACTCGCGTTAGCACTGTTGGGGTGCGAATTGATTATTCAACTAAGTAACTACTTCCAGGGGCATCCCGCCTATTGGGCGATGTTCCTCAGCGCGCTCCTGGTTCTCTACCTCAACCAGCGCCCCATCCGCGAGGCGTTCAATATTGAGCCGAAGCGGGTCGTTCTCCCTTCCGATGGTCATCTCGAGACGGTGAGCGGCAACAATGGTGGCGCGCCACTGGTGACCAGCGCGCACGATCTCTAAGGAGCGACACCGATGGCTCTCCTTGTCCCTGCTGAGGCGGCTCCTCAGCCTATGCTGACCCCCGATGACCTGCTGCTGCTGCGGCGGTTTGAACCTGTCTTGTGTTTTAACCAGGGCGAACAGTTCTATCCGATGGATGTAGACCGCTATCTGGCCCAGGCAGAACTTGTCATCAAGCGCCCCAATGCTGATGCTGAGGTGTTGGCTCCACGTGGTCAACTTGACGTAGATCGGCTGGTTGAGCGTCGCCCGCCCGTGTCTGGGTCGGTCTATTATCTCAGCTTTGCCAGGCCATTATCCTCCGCTGAGGCGCGCCGCTTTCGCCGTACCTCGACCTTGAAGAGTTTTCACACCGGCGTAGGCCGCCTGGCGCGGGTGGGGGTGGTTGCCCGGCTGGGCGATCTCTTCTTCTCCCTGTCGCTGTATCTGCGGGGCAAATCGCCACGCGGCTTAGCGGCTGGGGCCGCGCTGCATTATCAGGCGCTTCAGGCGCAGCAGCCACGCTATTGTTACTATGGACGGCTGATGCGCGAGCAGGGCTACATCGAGTTGCAATACTGGTTCTTCTACGCTTTCAATGACTGGCGCTCCTCGTTTCATGGAGTGAATGACCATGAAGCAGACTGGGAGATGATCACGCTCTATCTAGCGGAGGGGGCAGATAGGGAGGTGCGGCCTTGCTGGCTGGCCTATGCCTCGCATAACTATGCGGGAGATGATCTACGCCGCCGGTGGGATGACCCTCTGCTGGCGTGGGTCGGAGAACACCCGCTGGTCTATGTTGGCGCTGGCTCCCACGCCTCTTACTTCTTTCCCGGCGAGTACCTGACGACGGCGCTCTTGCCCTTCACGGCTGGGCTGGTGCGGGCCTGGCGCTGGCTGCGAGGAGTCTGGATACGTCTGGGGCAGGGCAGCGCGCCCGGTGATCAGGGGATTGCCGGGGTATTAGGCGTTCCCTATGTTGATTACGCGCGTGGGGATGGACTGCGCATTGGCCCAGGCGAGGCACAGACCTGGGAACTCTGTCCACTCCAGGCAAGCGAAGGTATGCCAGCCCCGGCCTGGGTGGATGGCTATCGGGGTCTGTGGGGGCGCTACATTGGCGATCCTCTGGCGGGCGAGGATGCCCCCACCGGCCCCAAGTTTCAGCGCGATGGGCAGGTGAAAAGGGCGTGGTACGACTCGGTGGGCTGGTGTGGGCTGGAGAAGGTGCCACCGCCCACGCAATCTACTGCCGCGCTGGAGGAGCAGCAGCGCCGTATCCAGGAAGAGCAGCACGACCTCACCCGGCAGATTGCGGAACTGACTGAGCGCCAACGTGGGCTGGAGATGGAAGCCCAGGCAGTCCGCGCCCGCCCGGCGCTGCGTACCCACGCGGTGACGCTGGAGCAGGAACTCAAACAAGGCAGCGCTCTGTTGGATGACCTGAAAGCTCGGCGAGCTGCCAATGAACTCTCGCTCGCCAGTTTTGCCGAGTATGCTGCGCGACTGGCGGCGGGTGACCCTGGCGATCCACGCGCCCACTTGCATCGCCCGCATCTGCCGACGAGTTCGGTTGATCTGCGACTGAGCCGGCTGGCGCAAACCTGGAGCGCTGTCAGTATTGGGGTCTTGCTGCTAGGGTTTGCTGGCCTCGCGCAGTTCTCCAGTTCCTGGGGAGTGGGCGTGTTACTCCTGGTGGGCATCTATGCTTTTCTGGAAGCACTTTTTCGTCGCTCGGTACGAACGCTCATCAGCAGTCTGGTGGTGGCACTGGCCCTGTTCACGCTGTTGCTGCTCCTCATCGCGTTCGTTCGCCCTATCGTGATTGGGCTGGTAGTAGTGGTCGGTCTTATTCTGATCGTAGGGAACCTGCGCGAAGTCTGGTTCTAAGAGAGAAGCCGCTCCAGATCTGGAGCGGCTTCTGTTGGTGGAGATGGGGGGGAGTCGAACCCCCCGTCCACGTAAGCGAAAAAGAAGATGTACTACAGGCATAGCCGATGTTTTTGTTTGGCACCTTAGACCCCCACCGGCAGGGTTCGTCAGCGCTTGCCCTCTGGTCTTAGATGACGCTTAGAAGACGGTCCACGTCACCGCACCCCGACTGTGTGACGCCGCTGATCCGACCCGTCGGGGTGAGGTCGGGGCGACGTCGCCTCACTGGTGTTTAGGCAGCGAGAGCGAGAGCAGGCTGCTTTTTGGCAGCTATTGTTTGCCGGTTGTTTAACGAGAGTGCGTACCGGCACCTCGGCCTGCAATCTTCCCCCACACCTACCTGTCGAAACCCAGCATCCCCAGGTGTTCTCCAGAGCGGAGAGAAGGTGTCGCGTCAGCGCTCTTCTTCACCACGCTGACGCCTCCAGTATACCATATCTCGAACAAAAAAGCAACAATGCTGATGCTTGCCGCTTGCTCAGCGCGTGCGGACCTTGACGGCGCGGGCCATCTCGCGCTGCGCCTCGCGCTCGGCGATAGACTCGCGCTTGTCGTAGAGCTTCTTGCCCCGGCACAGCCCCAACTCTACTTTCGCGTGGTCGCCTTTGAGATAGAGCTTGAGCGGGATGAGCGTCAGCCCCTTGGTTTGCACTTTGCCGATCAGTTGATTGATCTGACGGCGATGCAGCAGCAGCTTGCGGTGGCGCAGCGGCTCGTGGTTCATATAGGTGCCCTGGTCGTAGACGGCGATATGGCTGTTCTCCAGCCAGACCTCGCCGTTTTTGACGCGCGCAAAAGCGCCACGCAGGTTGACCTTGCCTGCGCGCACCGATTTTATTTCTGTGCCCGTCAGCACGATCCCCGTTTCGTAGCTTTCCTCGACGGCGTAATCGTGATAGGCTTGCCGGTTGACGGACACCACCTTGACCTCATCTTTTTCTACCATATGCGCTCCCACCGCCTCACTGGCTCCTCTTGCCCAACCCTTCTATAACTCTATAGGGGAGGTAGCGCGATACCAGTTGTGTGTTGGGGCTGCTCTTTCTGATATCGTACAGGGCCGGAAGCCCTATTATACCTCACGAATGGGCTGGAAGCAAGAATCACGCGGCAGGGAGAGCGCGGCTTCCGGCTGGCATGCCCTGAAGGGGCGGGCTGTTGCGCCCTGAAAGGAAAGAGGCGTTTTCCATGTTTTATCGTCTTGGTCTGGTGATGGTCAGGCGTCGCTGGCTAGTATTGGGCATCTGGCTGCTGGCCGTTGTGCTGGCGCTGCCGTTTGCGCCGCGTATTACCGATGTCTTGCAGTCGGGCGGGTTCTCCAGTCCCGATATGCAGTCGCAGCAGGCCGTTGATCTGCTCGCGCAGAAGCTGCACTACCATCTCACCGATGTGCAGGTACTCTTTTCCAGCACTACACTGACGGCTGATACTCCGCAGTTTACGCAAGAGGCCAATGATGCGCTGAGCGGCCTGAGCAAATGGTCGCAGGTTGCCAGCATGGTCACGTTTATCGAGAACCCCCATCAGGTTTCGCGCGATGGGCACTCGGCCTATACCACTGTGCTGCTCAATAGTGACCCGGACAGTGCCCCCAAACTGCTGCCCACCTTCGAGGGCAAGCTGAAGCCGCAGCCCGATCTGAAGATGCAGGTTGGTGGTGGGGCCGTCTTTTATGAAGATATACAAAGCGTCAGCGAGCAAGACCTGCGCCGGGCGGAATTGCTAGCTTTTCCGTTTGCCGTTCTGGCACTGATCCTGGTCTTTCGCTCGCTGGTGGCGGCGGCGCTGCCGGCCATCGTCGGTGGCTGTAGCGTGGCGGTCTCCTTTGCGCTGGTCTACTGGTTGGGCCATGTGACTCCGCTCTCGATCTTTGCGCTGAATGTGATTACGCTCTTTGGCCTGGGCCTGGGGGTGGATTATTCGCTCTTTATCGTCAGCCGCTTCCGCGAGGAATTGGACAAGGGCAAACCGATTGCTGAGGCGGTGGCGACGAGCGGCGCAACGGCGGGCCGGGCCGTCTTTTTTTCTGGTGTGACCGTTTCGATTGGGCTGCTGGGTCTGACCATCTTTCAACTCAATATGCTGCGCTCGGTGGGCTTGACTGGTATGATCGTGGTGGCGATCTCGCTGCTAGCGGCGGTGACACTGCTGCCAGCAGTGCTGGGCATCCTGGGATCGCGTGTCAATGCCTTGCCGGTGCGGCTCTCACGCCGCTGGCGCTCGAAGGCAGCGCAAGGCGCGAGCGGCGCGCTTATCCAGGCCAGTGGAGTGCGCCAGACCTCGGCAACTGCTGCCGAGCATGATGGCTTCTGGGGTAGGCTGGCACTCTTGGTCATGCGCTATCCCGTACAGGTCTTTCTGCCAGTGTTGTCTCTCCTGGTGCTGCTGGGTCTGCCGTTCCTGAATGTACGGCTCGGCGCGCCGGATGCCTCGATTCTGCCGCAGAGCGTGCCATCGCGCCAGGCGTTTGATCTGTTGCAGCGTCGCTTTGATACCAATGAGACGACACCGATCCTGGTCGTCGTTCAGACATCCGGTGCAGTGCTGGATCAGCGCAATGTGGATCGCCTGTATACGTATGTTCGGCAGATTGCTGCCGACCCGCGAGTGAAGCGGGTGGACAGCATTGTCTCGCTCGACCCCCGGCTGACGCTCGCTCAGTATGAGGCGATGTATGCCCATCCTGACCTGATTGGCGACCCCACGATCAAGGGCGCACTGACTTCACTGGTCGGCGGCGATACGACGCTGGTGCAGGTGGTCAGCAACTATGGGATGCTGGATACCCGCTCAGAGGCATTGGTCGAGGCTATTCGCAACACGACCCCGCCGGGCGGCATACACATCCTGGTCGATGGCGGGACTGGTGGCGTGATCGATTATGTCAACACGCTCTACACCGATTTTCCACGCGCCGTCCTGCTGGTCGCGCTGATTACCTATATCGTGCTGCTGCTGCTCTTCCGCTCGGTGATCCTGCCCCTGAAGGCTATCGCTATGAATACACTCTCGATTCTGGCGAGCTATGGCGCGTTGGTTTTTGTCTTCCAGGAAGGACACTTCAGCCATCTGCTCAATTTCACCCCGCTGGGCTATGTCGAGGCATCCTCGCCAATTCTGATGTTCTGCGCGCTCTTTGGCCTCTCGATGGACTACGAGGTCTTTCTGCTTTCGCGGGTCAAGGAAAGCTGGGAGGCCACGCATGATAACACGCTGAGCGTGGCGGTTGGGCTGGAGCGCAGCGGGCGCATCGTGACCAGCGCCGCGCTGATCGTCGTAGTCGTGAGCCTGGCGTTTGTTTCCGCCGATATGATTCTGGTCAAGGCGCTGGGTCTGGGTATGGCGCTGGCCGTTCTGGTGGACGCGACATTGGTGCGCGGGCTGCTGGTGCCGGCGACGATGCGCCTGCTGGGGTCATGGAACTGGTGGTGGCCGCGCTGGCTGGACTGTCTGATCCCCGCACATCTGCACGGGCAGTCTATCGAGCGAGTTCCTCACCTAGTGGTTGATGCGTCCTCTGCGGAAGCTGAGCGCAGCGCGCTGCACTAGCGCAAAGCGCTTAAAGAAGGAATAGATGTTATGAATCACGGCTCATTGCTTCATAGACAAGGTCTGGCACGACGATTTACGCAGAAACAATGGATACCTGCGCTTCAGCCGCGCCGCAAGCAGGGCCGCTGGTCTGCGCTGCTGCTCGCTCTGGTGAGTCTTGCTCTGGCGCTTGCTGGCTGCGGCTTTCCTGGCACGATTGCTTCAAGTGGGCATTTGCCTCCTGCGCCGCAGCAGCCCCGGCCCACGCCGCTGCCGCCGGTGCGCTTCCCGCAGGATGAAGCGCCGCATAGCGATCTGACCGAGTGGTGGTACTATACCGGCCATCTGAGCGGGCAGGATGCCAGCGGCAAGGCGCACCGTTATGGCTTTGAGTATGTCATCTTCCAGACGCTGCGTGGCGATTTTCCGCCAGTCTACGCGGCGCATTTTGCTATCTCGGATATTACTGGCGATGTGTTTCATTATGATCAGCGGCTAACCGAGGAGCCGCACGCGATCATCCCCAATGGCGCCTCAACCAATGGCTTCCATCTGGCGCTGGGCGATTGGACGATGCAGGGCGTGAATGGGCACGATCAGTTGCATGCCACAATGCAGGGCTATCAGATCGATCTGGATTTGCAGGGAACAAAGCCGCCGGTGCTGCATGGCAATAACGGGCTGATTACGTATAGCACGATTGGCTTCTCCTATTATTATTCGCGCACGCGCATGGCCGTGACAGGCACGGTGAGCGATCATGGCGAGCCGGTACAAGTGACCGGTATTGCCTGGATGGACCATCAATGGGGCAATTTTCTGACGCTGGTGGGCGGCGGTTGGGACTGGTACAGCATCCAACTTGCCGATAACACCGAACTCATGATGTATTTCCTGCGCGACCCGTCTGGCAAGGTTTCAGCCACCTACGCCACGCATGTTGGGGCCGATGGCGCAGAGACGCTGCTGGATTCCGGCGATTTCACAAGCCAGGCGCTGGACACCTGGACCAGCCCGGTGACACGCGCGGTCTACCCCTCTGGCTGGCAGGTGATGATTCATTCATTGAATCTCTCGCTCACCCTGACGCCAGAATTGCGCGATCAGGAATTGGTGACTGCCGCGACAACGGGGGTAGCCTATTGGGAAGGCGCCGTCGCTATTCAGGGCCAGCAGGCCGGCCTGCCGATCAGCGGGGACGGCTATGTTGAACTGACCGGCTACGCCCAGGGAGGATAAGGTGGTCTGGTACAATATGGTCCTGAACACTTCTAGAAGGGACGCTGAACGAGATGGAGAGAACGATTCAACGCGAGAAGGTTGCCCAGGCGCTTACTATTTTGCGCGCGCAGGATGTGGATTGCTGGCTGACCTTTGTGCGCGAGACCTCAGAGCAGCCTGACCCAGTGCTGAAGCTGACTGTTGGGCATGATGTGACCTGGCAAAGCGCCTTTATTTTGACCAAAGATGGGCATCGCATCGCCATTGTTGGACGCTATGATGCCGAGATTGTGCGCGAGGCGGGTTTGTATCCAACGGTGCGCACCTATGATGCCGGGATCGCGCCGGTGCTGCTGGAGACGATTCAAGACCTGCATCCGCGCCAGATTGCTATTAATTATTCGCTGGGCGACGTGGCGGCGGATGGGTTGACGCATGGTATGTATCTACAACTGGTTGATGCCCTCAAGGGCACGCCCTATGAGCAGCGTCTGGTCTCCTCGGCGGCGATTGTGGCCTCGCTGCGGGCACGCAAGACGCCGTCGGAGTTGGAGCGCATGCGCGAAGCGATTGAGATTACCAACGAAATATACGCGCAGGTGAGTGCTTTCCTGAAGCCAGGTGTGACCGAGCGCGCCGTCGGTGAGTTGATGCACGCGGAGGTGCAGCGGCTTGGCCTGGGAACCTCTTGGGAATGGGAGCAGTGCCCCATTGTGCAGACCGGGCCAGAGGCGATAGCCGGGCATGGTGGTCCAACGGATCGGGTGATCGAGCCAGGACATCTGGTACATATTGACTTTGGCGTGCGCCATCGCAGCTATTGCTCGGATATGCAGCGCATGTGGTATGTGCGCCGTCCAGGCGAGACAGGGCTGCCACCTTCGGTGCAGAAAGCCTGGGATGCCTGCGTGGGCGCGACTGAAGCGGGCAAAGCGATGCTGCGGCCCGGCGTTGAGGGCTGGAAAGTAGACAAGGCCGCCCGCGACTATCTGGTGGCGGCGGGCTACCCTGAATATCAGCACGCGCTGGGGCACAGCGTTGGGCAAGCCTGCCACGATGGCGGCCCGCTGTTGGGGCCGCGCTGGCCGCGTTACGGCGAGACGCCAGATCGACTGATCGAGGAGGGGGCTGTCTTCACTCTGGAGCTAGGCACGATGACCGAGGCTGGCTATATCGGCCTGGAGGATGAGGTGCTGGTGACGGCGGATGGCTGCGAGTTTATCTCGCCCTTTCAGCGCGAAGTGTGGTATGTTGGCTGATAGAGTCTTCTTGTAGCCATCAAGACTTCTGCTGAGGAAGAGGATGCTCCCTCAGCAGAAGTCTTGCATAAGACTATTGCGAGGCTAGCCGACCCAAGAAGCGCCTGATGGTGCCCTTGCGGGGGAAAAGCGTTCCTTGCCGGGTGTGTATCCATTCAGTGATGTGATGCTCGATAGCAGGCATGAGTCGGGCCGGGAAGTCTGGCCTGTCCAAAAAGAGTTCTTTGCCTGGCAGGCTATTTGGAGTTGGCACTTCTGGGCTGCCGGGCGTTTGCTGCCTGTTGAAATCATTGGGATTGGTGACGTGTCTGATCGGGTTGTGCTGCCAGTCCATTCATTGCTCCTTTCTCTGCTCTTCTGCCTTTCCTCTTGCTGCTTGTGTGGTTATGCCTGGCTTTGGCAGACCTTTAGAAAATGCTGTTCGCGTTCTGGCTTCAGACCCGCTTTCCAGTCCCGCTCAGCCGGACGGTTGGCGTCCCAGGCGAGCGTATCCCGAACGGTCTCGGCCAGAGCGCGGAAGGTGAGACCGGCGGCGATGGCTTTGCCGCAATTTGCTCGCATGAAGCCGGCGCTGCTAGCATCCGATTCTGGAATCCAGAGTGGTAGCTCCATCCAGGGGCCAGCCCCGGCTTCGAGCAGACAGGATTCTTCCACCCAGGTGAAGCGCGCATCGCTGCCGTTGCTGGCCTTGCAGGTTTCCAGCAGGTGTTGCATGCTCAGCGGGTGGTCTGGGCCAGTGGCGTGATAGATGCCAGTCTGGCCTGCCTCGACCATCCGCAGCGTCCATTCCGCCAGATCGCGGACATCAATCAACTGTATGGACCGCTCTGGACGGCCCGGCGCCAGCACTTCGCCGCCCTGGGCGACGCGGTGCGGCCAGTAGGTGAAGCGATCCGTCGGGTCGTGTGGGCCGACGATCAGCCCAGGGCGGATGACCAACACCTGCCCTGGCATGGACCGCTCTGCCGCCTGCTCGCAGAGCGCCTTGAGCGGTCCATAGGTGTCGCCATTGACCTCTTCAATGGTTTCGTCTGCCAGCGTTCCTACCGGCGCGCTTTCGTCCATGTCGGGCGTGCTGAAATCGGCATAGACGGAGATGCTGGAGATAAACGTGTAGTGACCTACTGCATCTGCCAGTATCTCTGCTGAGTCTTGCACCAGGCGTGGGACGAAGCCGCTGGTGTCAATCGCGGCGTCCCAGCGGCGGCCTTGCAGCGCCGCCAGGTCGCCGTCGCGGTTGCCATGCAGTTGCTCCACATCAGGAAACACCTCTGGGTGCTGCCCGCGATTGAAGAGCGTGATCGTGTGTCCACGCGCCAACGCGGCTTCGACGAGGTGACGGCCCAGAAAGACCGTGCCGCCAAGAACCAGCAGCTTCATGGGTCTTGCTCCTAGTGCAAAATCAATTGACCTTGTGGGCATTCTCTGTTACCATGTCCTGGGGCTAGTGCGGCAGGATAAACGTTTCATAACGATCCGCTTTGAGGATACTGAAATTAGCGCAAGCCTTTCTCTGCCATTGGCAGCACTTCGTCGATGATACCATACTCGCAGGCATCTTCAGGACTCATGAAGAAGTCGCGGTCAGTATCGCGTTGGATGCGCTCAAGCGGCTGTCCGGTATGGCGCACGATGATTGAGTTGATCACTTCGCGGGTATGCAGCAGCTCGCGGGCGTGAATCTCAATGTCCGTCACCTGGCCGGTGATGCCGCCCCCCTGCAAGAGCGGCTGGTGCAGGTGGATGCGCGCATTGGGCAGCGCGTAGCGTTTGCCCTTGTCGCCGGCCATCAGCAAGATGGTGCCGAAGCTGGCAGCCATACCAATCACTGTTGTAGAGATCGGTGCCTGGATATGGCGCATGGTGTCATAGATGGCTAGCCCCGCCGTAATCACGCCGCCTGGGGAGTTGATATACATGCGGATGTCGCGGCTCGACTCTTCGCTGGCAAGGAAGAGCAGTTGGGCAACGATGATGCTTGCCATACTCTCTTCAACAGGGCCGTTGACCAGCACAATACGCTCGCGCAGCAGGCGGGAAAAAATATCGTAGGCGCGTTCGCCCCGCGCGCTCTGCTCAATGACCGTTGGCACGTACAAGTTTGAGGCCGTCGGGATGCTCATATCTCTATCCTTTCTTTGCTTTCGATCTCTCCGGGCGATGCTTGGAGCAGTTATCAGGCGTTCAGAACGGGCCGGACAAAATAGTAGTAAATGAACGGCTGCGAGGCGGAGCGGCTCTGATCGAGGATGCCACTTAGCACCCAGCCTTCTACACCGAGCTTGTTCAGTTCTTCCTCGCGGGGAGCGCTCTCGCGCTGCGGGTCGATGATGAGGCAGTGGTATTCCCAACGCGCCTGCTCGATGGGGTGGTCCTCGTAGACGATGGGCAACGGTGGAAAGGTCATGCGGCTGCCGGAGTCGGCGCCGGATGCGTGAAACCAGTGGGCCATGAGATTTTTCCTTCCTAAAGCAGTGTAGAAGCACTGGTGCTTGGTACATCGGTGGTCGGCTCTCAGCAACCAGAACGGTCTGCGCTTCGTAGAGTGGATAAGGCGTCCTGGTGCATGATGCCCTACTTGCACGATACCTGCTTTAAGCGTATAGTTCAAGATAAAAGATATGCTGTGAGCATAGGAGCCGGCAAAGATATGCTGTGAGCATCACTCCAGGAGGCTGAGATGACAGACTTGCAAGAGATCATGGGCCGGGTGGTCCGGCGCGAGCGTCAGGATCGCCGTTTGACGTTGAAAGACCTGGCAGATAAGGCGAACCTTTCGGTGGTCTATGTGGGCGAGATCGAGCGCGGGCAGAAGTATCCATCGGCGAATGTGCTGGAAAAGCTGGCCGAGGCGCTAGAATTAGGCGTTGCCGATTTGCTGGAGATGGTGGCGGAGGAGATTCGCGCAGAGCGGCAGCCAGAAATGACGAGTGCCATCGGCTTTGCCTTGCCAGAGCAGCCAGGCCAACCCCGGCGCGTGGTTATCAAACGCATTGTAAATATGCTTGATGAGGTTGAAGTTGCCAGCGTGGCCGATTTTAGCGCTTTCCTGCTGAACCGGCGTGCCCGTGAGATGTGAGGGGAAGGAATGTGCACGAGCGCGAGAGACGCTGGCAGAGAGCCAATCATGCTCTTTTAGAAGGGATGAACGGTGAGCGTACCTATCTTTAACCGGGGCAATCGCGCCTGGCGTTTTTATCGCGTCTCCCGGCTGCTCTTTACGACGATCTGGATTATGTACCGCGAGCGGCGGCGCGTGTTGAAGGCCCGCCAGCGCGGGGACCGCGAGGTCAAGCCGAATATTGAGGCGCTGCGCCGTGTGATGGTGTCGTTTCGACTGACGGCGCTGGCGCTAGGTGGGCTGCTGATTAAGCTGGGGCAATTCCTCAGCGCTCGCGCCGATTTGCTGCCCCAGGTGGCGCTGGCTGAACTGGTCTTACTGCAAGATGAAGTGACGGCGGTGCCGTTTCGGCAGATTGTGAATTCGCTTGAGCGGGAGTTTGGCAAGCCGATTACCGAAGTCTACTCCTATGTGGAGCAAAAACCAACGGCGGCGGCCTCGCTGGGGCAGGTGCATCGCGCCAAGCTGCCCAGTGGGGAAGATGTCGCCGTCAAGATTCAGCGGCCCCAGATTTATCGACTTATTAAGGCTGATCTGAGCGCGCTGCGCTTTGTGATCTGGGTGATTACCAAAATCAAACGCGATGCCGATAAGTTTATTGATCTGAAGGCGCTGTACCGCGAGTTTAGCCGCACGGTCTATGAGGAATTGGATTATGTGGCTGAGGGCCGTAACGCCGAGCGTTTTGCCCGGCTCTTTGCCGAAGATGCCAACGTAAAGGTGCCCAAGATTTATTGGGATTATACCAAGCGCCGCGTGCTGACGCTGGAATGGATTGACGGCATCAAGATCAGTAACTATCCGGCCATTGAGGAGGCTGGCTTCAATCGCAAGCAGATCGCCGAGCGCACGATCAGCAGCTATTTTAAGCAACTATTTGAAGCCGGCTTTTTCCATGCCGATCCGCATCCGGGCAATCTGTTTGTACAGCCAGGGCCGAGTGGACCGATTATTGCTTTTGTGGATTTTGGGATGATGGGCACGATTAGCCGCCCGCTGAAGCGTGGGCTGCAAAAGTGCTTCCTGGCCGTTGCCAGCAAAGATGCGCGCGGGCTGATCGATGGGATGAATGATCTGGGATTCATTGGCCCAGGAGCCGATCTGACGGCGCTAGAGAAGGCCGCCGATCTAATGCTGGGGCAGTTTTATGGGCGTTCGATGGCTGAGGCGCGGGCAGTTGATCCAGAAGATATCTTTGGCGAGGTCGATGAGTTGCTCTATAATCAGCCGTTCCGCCTGCCCTATCAGTTTGTCTTTTTCGGGCGCATGCTGGGCATTCTCTCCGGGCTGGCGACTGGCCTCTCGCCAGATTTTAACTTTACCGAGGTGGCTTTGCCCTATGCGCGCTCGTTCCTGGCGAGTAATGGCAATGGCAGCACCGCTGCCGGCATCGGCGCGGCATTGGGGCTTTCCCGCGAAGATTTGCTTCCGCTGGTCCGCTCGATGATCGCGCTGCCCCGTCAGACCGAGCAGGTGCTGAGCCGGCTGGAGCGCGGTGATTTGCGGCTCGCAGTGGATCTCTCGCCCATCAGCCACGATATACAGCGGGTTGAACGCAGCGTCAACCGCTTATCCTATCTGGTGCTGTTTGTCTTTTCGTTCACTGGCGGCGTGGTGCTGGAGGCGCTGCATCAGCCAGCGCCGGGCTGGGCCTGCCTGGGCTTTGCTGCGCTCTCTGGGCTGGTGCTGCTGCTGAGGAGGAGTCCATCCAGTGCTGAACGTTGACCAGCGCGAACGCACTGAGCCGGCTGAGTCCACACCTCAGCCGGCAAGTAATAACAAGCGTCAGATGATCGATGCGCTTGCGCTGGCGGAGGGTGGATTGCTGGCCGATGTGGCTGTCATTCTGGAACTGGTGCGTATCTTCCTGCCGTATGTAGGTGTGGCGCTGTCGCCGCTGGTGCCAGTGCCTTTTGCGCTGCTGATGCTGCGCAGAGGCTTTCGGGCAACTGCGCTCTCGGTCATGGCTGGCGCCTTGCTGATTGGCTTGATGACTGGCCTGCATTATGGCTGGCGCATGGCGCTGACGGGCCTGGTTGGGCTGGCGTTGGGATGGGCGATGCGCATACGCATGCGCCCGGCGCTGGTGGTGCTGATTGGGACGGCGCTGACTTCGCTCGCAACCTATGCTTTCTTCTTTGCTTCAGTGTGGGTGCTGGGACTGCCAATTGCCGATCTGGTGAAGCAGATGCAGAATAGCTTTCACACGGCTAATAGTGTCGGCGGGCGGCTGAGCGGCGCGCTGGGGCTGACTTCGCTCTGGCAGCAGGTCTCGCCTCCGCTGTTTGCCCTTGAGTCCTGGATGGTGCATTACTGGCCGCTGGTCGTCTACCTCTTATTGCTCTGCTGGTCAATTGCAGCCGTGATACTGTACTATATGGTTGCAAACCGGCTCATTCGCTGGTTTGGTTTCGAGGTGCGGCCATTTCCTTCGCCACGCTTTGAGCGCAGGGTACGCAAATTGCTGGGACTGTTCCGTTTTCTGCGGGTTCGGCGGCGAAGAACCCTGGAATCGACAGCCTGATCTCTCAGCGGTGATCGGGCTTGTCATCTCGCGTATAATTCACCTTGGCGGGGCTTTGATCGGTTCCACTCTGGTTGGTGGGACTGTCACATTGAACGAAGAGGGGCAGTTGTATGTCAACATCATCTACCGACGCCATTCTGGTTGCTGAGGGCGTGACCTATCGGTATTCAGCGGCTGCGGCGGGCACGCCGCCAGCGCTTGACCATGTCAGTTTGCAGGTGCGCAAGGGAGAATATCTGGCCTTGCTGGGGCATAATGGCAGCGGCAAATCGACGCTGGCCCGGCACTTCAACGCGCTGGTGGTGCCACAGGAGGGGCGGGTGCTGGTCAACGGGCTGGATACGCGCGACCCGGCGAATCAGCGCAAGGTGCGCGAGATGGTCGGGATGATTTTCTATAACCCGGATAATCAGATTGTGGCGACGGTGGTTGAGGATGATGTTGCCTGGTCGCTGGCGGCGCGCGGCTGGTCGCGGGCTGAGATTGAAGATCGCGTGAATGAGGCGCTGCGCATGGTGGGCCTGGAGGAGCAGCGTCATCTTTCGCCGCATCGACTGTCTGGCGGGCAGCGCCAGCGGTTGGCGATTGCGGGCGTGTTGGCTTTGCGCCCGGCGTGCATCCTGGCCGATGAGGTGACGGCGCTGCTTGATCCGGTGGCGCGCAACGATATTCAAAGCCTGCTGCGCCGGCTGAATCGGGAGCATGGTCTGACGATTGTGCAGGTGACGCATCTGTTGGAAGAGGCGGCGCTGGCTGACCGCATTGTCGTGCTGGAAGGTGGGCGCGTGGCCCTGGAGGGCACGCCTGCTGAGATTTTCTCCGACCTTGATCGTTTGCAGCAGTTGCGGCTGGCGATCCCCGATGTGATCGCGCTGGCGAACCGGCTGCGCGGCGCGGGCCTGCCTATTCCGCCGGACGCGCTGACGGCGCAGGATGTTGCCAGCGCGCTGGTGGATTATCGTTAGCAGATGGCAGGCCACCAGTCGCCAGGTGAAGTGGTTGGTGGCGCGATGCAGCATGTGAATGGCTCTAAAGAGTTACCAGGAGAAGGCTCTGGTAACTCTTGGATTTTATTGCTGGCCCAGTTGTGGCCTGGGCCGGTGTGAAGAGTTACCGAGAGAGTTACCAGAGTTACTGGAGTTACTTGAGTTTCCGATTTTGTTGCTAATGAAATTGGATGGCCTGGAAGATGATATAGGCACCCAGGGCATTGTTGAGCATGTGCAGGGCCATGCCCGGCCAGATGGAGCGGGTTTGCCAGCGCAGAGCGGCCAGCAGCAGGCCAATGACGATGAGCAATGCCAGCGAGCCGAGGTCGCCGTGCGCCAGGCCGAAGATGATGGCGCTGAGGACGATGGCTGCCCAGACGTTGATGCGCAGCCGCACCCCTTGAAAGAAAAAGCCTCGGAAGAAGGTTTCTTCGCAGAAGGGCGCCACGATGACGGCGCCAATTATGGTTGCAAGCGTGGTCCAGGGTTCTGCGGCGGCGCGCTTCACCAGGACGTCAACATTGGTTTGCAGCGACAGGTGCAGGGCGGTGGCGATATTCGAGTAAAGTACGCTAGCGGCAAGGATAGCAAGCAGCCCAAGCGCCAGTGCGGTTAGTGCGCGCCAGAGATTGAAGGAGCGGAAGCCCAACGCTCGGAGACCAGGGCGCAGGCCAGGGTCGGGCAGCCCATGCTGGCGGGCCAGGCGGCGCGGTTTATAGACGGCATACCAGAGTGGGGCGATCAGGAAGGTGCCTTCCAGCAAGACCTGAGCGATCAAGGTGATCACGCCGCTGATGAGGTCGCTGGTGGGTGAGAGCGGCTGACTGATGGTTGGCTGGGATGAGGAGACAAACAGCGAAAACGAGGCCAGGGTGAGCCAGGGGGCCAGCGTGAGCGCGACGCCGATGAGCATGTCCCGGAACGTCCAGGTGGGCAGGTCGTCATTTGCCGGATGAGCGGCTTCTGGGCGCGCGCGCTGTTCTATAAAATCGTCCGCCGGGAAGGGGCCAGATTCACGGCCTTCTTCAGAGGGCGGGGTGTCTAAGAAGTCTTTCATGGATGGAACCGATCTTTCGGGCACGCATCTCGTCAGCGAATGGGCATTCGTGTCTTGGATGCCTGCTGAACCTTATGGTATAATACCCGCAACTACTACGCTTTGCCGGAGGTGGTTCAACCAGCGCTCCCTGTAGCATAGCACATCGGGTATGGCCTTGCCTGAGGCAGAAGGCAGGCGCGTGAGAAACAGGGCATCCGGAGATGGCGCTGATGAATCTAGCGAAGGAGTGACACGTGGCTGCCGCCTTGAATGAAGACCCGCGCAAGAGTCCAAACTGGCGCCATCATAGAAATGCCTGTCCCCATTTATCTATGCGGTGGTTTCCTGAAAATAATTTCGCAGCGGGAGAACCAATGTATCGGGTATTTTGCGCGATGAATACGCCGCCGGTGACGGGCGAGGAGCAGGAGAAGTGCCTGCACAGTCGCTTTGTCTGCTGGCGTCTGGCCGAAAAGGCCACGTCAGAGCAACCAGCATCTACACGGCGGGCGAAAGGCCGCAAGCAATCCTGAAATGCTCTCTTCCCCCGAAAACTCATCTGCCGAACAGGCAGACGCAGTTCTTCTCGTATTTTTTCCTTGTATTTCAGTCTCTCTTCCAGGACGCTTTGCGCCAAGAGGAGCGCGCGTGACGGAACCATGCTCTGTCACGCGCGCTCCTGTTTATATGATCGCTTGCCAGCCTTGTGAGTAAGGGCTAGCAGGCTATTCGTGAATCCATTTGTCGAGATCGCGGGTGTAGGAGGCCAGTTCGCTCTCCTGAAAGAAGAGGGAGACCTCGCGGACGGCGGTGTCGGGGGCATCGGAGGCGTGGATCATGTTGAAGGCGATCTCCAGCCCGAAGTCGCCGCGAATGGTGCCCATCGCGGCTTCGGCAGGATTGGTGGCGCCGACGGTGGCGCGGGTGACAGAGACGGCGCGTGGCCCTTCCAGGACGCCAACGACTACCGGGCCAGAGGTGATATAATCGACCAGGCCAGCGTAGAATGGTTTGCCTTGATGGACGCTATAATGCTGTTCGGCCAGTTGGCGCGAGATGGTCATGAGCTTTAGCCCGACCAGCTTGAGTCCGCGCCGCTCAAAGCGGGCCAGCACTTCGCCTATCAGGCCGCGCTGTACACCATCGGGTTTGACGATAATTAAAGTTCGCTCCATTGTTCTCCTCTAAACATCGTGTTTTGAAAATAGCTGAAAATATTAGTACGCCCCAACGCGCTCGGCGACATGCTGGCCGGCGCGCCTCATCTCTAGCCGGATACGGCCTAGATGAATGTCGGGCTGGGTACTTACGACAAGAATGAGATCGCCCACTTCGGTCAGGTGAAGAGTGCCGTGCGCGGATTCAATGATGGCCTGGCGCATCTCGCCGGTGCCGATCTCCTGGCTATAATGCGTGATCGCGCTAAAGCAGGCAGCCGCCATTGCGGCCAGCACCTCTTCGTCGTCGCCCCCATCCGTTGTGCCGGCGACGATCAGCCCATCTTTTCCGACGAGAATGGCTCGCGTGACACCTTCGATCTCCGCGATCCGTTGCAATATCGTTTCCATCAGCGGTCCCCTTATTGTCCTCGGCTGGCAGCCAGTCCCCGATTGTAGGCTTCCAATGCTTCCATATAGGCGCCACGCCGGGTATAGGCATCGCCCAAGAGGCGATAAGCTGCTGCCTGCTCTGGACCTGCGCCTGTGGCTTCTTGCAGGCCGGCGATGACTTTTTCAATCAGTTCTGGTGCGCCGCGAATAATGGCGCGATAATGCCCTAGCGCTTCGTCGATGCGCCCTGTCTTGCGCTGGCGCTCGGCCAGTTCGAGCCGTCCCAGATAATCGTCCTCTGCAATGGTCAGCACGGGAGGGTCGCCAAAATCGGTTTCCCAGGATTCGTCGCTGTTTGCGGCGGTTGCTGGCAGCGCTCCTTCCAGACGGGTCAGCCCAGAGACACTAAAGGTTTGTTCTAGCTCTTGAAGCGTCAGCGGACGCAGGGAAACGGAAGAGATGCCGGCGAGGGTGGATGGGTCGGTTCCGTATGCGCCGCCTCCGCGCTGGTTTGCGGAAGCCGTGCCCTCTGTGGTGCTGACTGATCTGGAAGAAGAGCCAGGCGTCAAGCGCACCACCGTATGCGGGACGGTATCACTCGGCCAGAAGGAGCGCACAAATTCGGGGTCGGGGGCTTCCCAGAGGGGCGTCGGTTTTTTGGTTTGAACGGCCCGGCCTAGCAGGGCTGCAAACGGCCCGGCGTCTTCCAAAGCCTCCTGGGAGAGGTTGATTGATCGGGCGCCCTGTGCCTGGAGCCAGCGCAGCCAGCCGGCTTCTGTGTCATCTTCCTCAGCCCAGAGTTCCTGGTTGAGGGGCCTGAGCAACGCTGGACCCTCATCGCTGCGCTGTGGTGTAGGCGTGTGCGCTGGCGTGACCTCCTCGCTGGCGGTAAAGGGGGCTGAATTCGTTGGGAGGGGCGCCTGAGGCTGCTGGCTGTTGGTATCCAGCCAGAAGAGCGCCTCAGCGAACCCGGAGGTATCGGCTGGTGCGCTGGCGGCTGGTGTAGCCGGCGCGTTCTGCTGCTCAGGATGACCAAAGCTGTCTAAGAGTGCCTGGAAACGGTTTGTTGATCGTTTGTTTGTTGGTTCCGGCACTGGCGCTGGAGAAGGAGCTTTTTCTGGTTGGGCCGGGCGCTCAATGAGGGAGGCCAACATTTCCTCCAGGGTCTCCCCTTCGCGCAGCGGCGGGCCATCGCCCTGCGCGTCGGCTGCGAGGAAAGGTAAGGAAAAGCCAGGATTGGAGAATGCTCCGCTGGTCCCCTGGATGATGCCTGGGCTGGATGTTTGCCCGGTGGTCGGTGGTGGAACGACAGCTTGAGCGCTGGCGCCGGGCTGCCGGGTGTGTGCATTGGTAAAGGCTTCCATTGCGGGGATGCGCGCCGGTTCGGCGAGGAGGAACGTGGCCCAGGCTTTATCATTAATCAGCGCGTCGGCGAAAAGTTCGCAGGCCATGCGGCCATCCGGGTCTTGCCGGCGGGCTTCCTGTATGTAGTGCTGGGCTTCTTCCTGGCGCCCGGCGCGATAGGCGATTTCGCCGAGAAGGAGGAGCGCTTTCAGACAGGAAGGAACGGCTTCCAGAATGAGCTGGCAGCGTTGGGCGGCGCGTGTGGTTTGCCCATCGCGCCAGAGCGCCTCTGCCAGCCCGATATGAGCGTCAATGCGTTCAGGTTCGCCTTGTAGAATCTGTTCCCATTCGCGGATGGCGTGGGCCAGCAGGTCGCCGCGCATGTAGAGGCGTGCCAGCCCGACGCGCGAGAGGACGAAGTCAGGCTGATTAGCCTGGCTGGCGAGCCGGCGGAACTCCAGGCGCAACTGCCGGTTGCCCAGGCTCAGTTCGCAGGCTTGATAATAACAATCCAGGGCTGAGTCATAGTCGCCAATCTGCTGGCTGATGAGGGCGCGCCCGCAGTAGGCCAGGGTGTTCTCCGGGTCACTGATGAGTACCTGATCGAATGCCTGGAATGCTTCTTTGGTGTTTCTGAGTGCCAGGTATGCCTCGCCAAGTACCCGGCGCGCCTCCAGCATCTCCGGCTCGTGCGTCAGGATATGCTGGCAGCGGGTGAGCGCATCTGCCGGGCGGCCTGCCCCAATATCATCCTCAGCAAGCCGCAGCGTCTCGCGCAGCGTTGTTTCGGCCATACGCAATTTCCTCCCCGCACAGGATTGAGAGAAGACCAGCGGCGCCAGCGCTGGCTTCTAGAAGTGTAAGAGTCGGTCAAAATGTTTGGCGTCTTTCAATGGGCCAATGAGCGCCAGCCGCAGATCAGGCTCTTGGAAGAGACGCGCTGAAAGCTGCTGCATCTCTTCTGCGGTGACGGCTTCTACGCTGGCAAGCGCGTCATCAAGCTCGGTGATGCTGTTGCGCAGGATTTCCTCACCGCCCAGGCTGGAGGCTACCTGATGGGTTTCTTCCATGCGTAGGACCATGCGGCCTTTGGCGTATTCTTTGATGCGGCGCAACTCAGCCTCCGGCACAGGTTCCTCGCGCAGACGAGCCAGTTCTGCCAGGATGGCGCGCACGGTTGCATCGGTGCGTTCGGGATCGACGCCAGCATAGATAATCAGGAGGCCGGTCTCGTAGAAGCTTTCGATCTCGCTGTTGACGTCGTAGGCGAGACCCTGCCGCTCGCGGATCTCTTGAAAGAGCCGCGAACTCATGCCATCGGCCAGCACGCCGTTGAGCAGCGAGAGGGCGTAGCGCGCCGGGTCGTGATGGGAGACGCCGGGCGTTGCCAGGCAGATGTTGGCTTGTTCGGTGCGCTTGTACTCTAGCCGGGCACGTGCCACATCGCGCGGCGGATAGCATGGTTCCCAACGAGGCGATTCGCGCGGCTGCCATTCGCTCAGGCGCTGCGCGACCTCATCGACGACCTGTTGATGGGTGATCTTGCCGGCGACACTGACGACGAGATTATTGGGCAGGTAATGCGCGGCCAGATAGTCGCGCATCTGGGAGCGGGTGATACGCTCGACGCTCTCTTTGGTGCCGGCTTCGTCGCGCCCCAGGGGCAGGTTGGGCCACATGGTTTCGTCAATGAGTACCTGAACCCACTCCTGTGGACTGTCTTTATACATATTGAGTTCTTCGATGATGACGCGGCGCTCTTTCTCCAGTTCCTGTGGGTCAAAGAGGGGATGCGTGACCATATCGATGAGGACATCGAGCGCATCGGCAAAGTGATCGCTGCTGACTTTGGCGGTGTAGCCGGTGAGTTCTTTGCCGGTGCCGCCGTTGAAGACGCCGCCGATGCCTTCGATGGCTTCAGAGATATGCTGGGCGGTGGGGTAGCGTTCGGACCCCTTGAAGAGCATATGTTCGATGAAGTGGGACATGCCCGCCTCTTCAAGCGTTTCATAGCGGGAGCCGACCCCAAAAAAGAGCGCGGTGCTGACTGAGCGCACATGTGGCATCTCAGCGCTGACAACGCGCACCCCATTGGGAAGAGTGGTTTTTTCGTGCATGCAGCATACGCCTTTGCTGGTTTATGGGAAATCACCTCGCGTGCGCGGTGGCAGGTCAGGCCAGGGAGCGCCCGGTGGGCAATAGGGATACACGGCAGCCTACCAGGAAGCCGGCCCCTATTCCGAGATATTATATCATGGGTGCCAAGCACATGCGCTTTCACTGGGAAACGCGGGCTATTTCAGCCTTGGGAGTGGCTCTCTTCCAATAGCAATCCAGCGCCAAATATGCTATACTGTCCCTGCTATAAATGTAACATCTGTTCTATTGTAGGGCGGCGCCGGATGAAACAGACGTGTATTGTTGTGAGTGATTTGCATGTGGGCGATGGGACGCGCGAGGGCGATCAATTTTTTGAGCGCCAGCAAGAGGCGCTGGATGGTTTGCTGGCGGCGCTAGAGCCAGATGGCGCGCTGTGGCAGGAGACCAGCCTGGAACTGGTGGTCAATGGCGATGGGTTTGAGTTTTTGTTTAGTATGCCTGATGCTGAGCGACTGCGCACTGATCCGGCCTACGCGCTGCCAAAGGCTGAGCGCATCATTGCGGCTCATCCGCAGTTTTTTGCGGCGCTGCGGCGCTTTTTGGCTGCGCCCAACCGGCAGTTGACGTTCACCATTGGCAATCATGATGTGGACCTGTGTTTTGCCGAGGTGCGCGCCCGGCTGCGGGAGGCGATTGGGGCGTCACCAGGCCAGGTGCGCTTTTGCCTGAGCCGCGCCTACCGGCCCTTTGCCGATGTGGAACTGGAGCATGGCTGCCAGTTTGATGCATGGAACCGGGTGGATGAACTGTGGGAGGGGTTCTGGCCGCTGCTCGATCTGCTAGATGATGGAATCGAGCAGACCGATGCTGAACCGGCCAGCGTTCCGCTGCCCTGGGGAACGCGCTATTACTATCAGGTGTTTGTGTCGGTTCACCGGCGTCTGCGTTATCTGGATGGGTTTCTTCCGCCGCTGTCTTTCGCACATATTCTGGCGCTGCTGTGCCTGATCGCGCCTGAACTGGTGCCGGATGGGGCAGTGCCCACTGCGCATTTCCTGGGGCGGCCACCATCGGCGCTGGGGAGATTCGTTTCAAGAAACGGGGTCGATGCCGCCGCGCTCTTTGCCGCCGCGCTGCCGGATGTGAAGGATGTGCAGCGAGCAGCGCTTGAGCATGCGGGGGTAACGCTCAGCGCGAAAACGGAGGCGCGGATGCAGGCGGCTGCTGACGCGCTGCGGGCGGCGCTAGCGGGCCAGCCGCTTACGGCTTTGCAGACTATTTTTGCCGAGACGGCGGATAGAACCACCAATCTTGTCGAGCGCGATTCTAGAGGGAAGGCGCTGCTTGCGCGGGATGCAGCAATTCAGATTGGCTTGAGCGGGCATACGCATTTTGAGGGCGCGCTGCGGCTGGATGGCGGGAAGCTGTATCTTGACACGGGCACCTGGACCAATCGCCTGTTCCAACCAGGCAAGACGGAATTGTCGCCCGATTTGCTGCGCTGGCTGCAAGCGACGGATGGGCACGCGGCACCGCTGCGCGACGCGACGCGCTTTCCCTTTGCGTTGCTGTACTCTGATGGGCAGGGGCCGACCTCCGGGCAGTTGTGCGAATGGGTTGGGGGGCGGGATGGCGCTTACCGGAATCTGCGCCTTGGGCTGGAATACAATAAGAGCGAATAGATACAAGAATCCCTGGAAATAGAGGCGTCGGTATGAGTGAAATCAGCCAGAGCGAAACTGTGTCTCAGCCAGCCGGCACAGCAACCAACGGAACCTTGATGCTGATCGATGGGCACGCGATGTTTCATCGGGCGTTTCATGCGTTCCCAGAAGAATTGAGCAGCAGCAAGACGGGCGAGCCGACCAATGCGATTTTTGGCTTTACGCTGATGCTCCTGGATGCGCTCAAGCGTATTCAACCTGCGTATGCGGCGGTGGCGTTTGATCGCCCGACGCCGACGTTTCGCCATCTAGAATTTCAGGAGTATAAGGCGCAGCGCCCCCCGCTGCCCGATACGATGCGTCCGCAGTTTGGCCGGATTCGCCAGTTGGTTGAGGCGTTTGGCATGCCCATTTATGAGTTGGACGGCTTTGAGGCTGATGATGTGCTGGGCACGCTGGCGCGGCAGGCAGAGAAGCAGGGCGTCTCGACGGTGATTGTGAGCGGCGATCAGGATACGCTGCAATTGGTGAACCGGGCAACCAGTGTTTGGTTTGCTGGCAATACCTATGGGCGCAGCGGGCTGAATGCCTTCGATGAGACGGCGGTAGAGCAGCGCTATGGCTTTCCGCCAGAGCGGCTGGTGGATTATAAGGCGCTGGTTGGGGATGCTTCGGATAATATTCCTGGGGTGCCTGGCATTGGGGATAAAACTGCAAAGAACCTGATTACTCAGTATGGGACGCTCGAAAGCATTTTGGAGCATCTGGACGCTCTGCCACCTAAAGTGGGCCTGAAGCTGCGCGAACACGAGGCGCTGGCCCGGCAGTGCAAGCATCTGGCGACGATTGTGACGGACGCGCCGGTGACGCTGGACCTGGATGCGTGCCGGGTGGCGACGGCGGATCGCCAGGATCTCTTGCCATTGATGCGCGAACTAGAATTTAATCGGCTGGTGGATCGAGTGGCGCGGCTGGTGGGGAGCGCGGTTGCCGCGCAGGCGGTGCGCAATCCGATTGCGGCTGCCCGTGTGGCGGCTCCCGCTGCGCCGGCTGCGGCTGAGCCGCTGCCGGCGGTTGGGCCGGAGCAATTGAGCCTCTTTGCCCAGGATGCAATCGAGGCTGAGGTTGAGCAGGGCGAAGATATTGCGCCGCCGGTCAGGCCGCGTGTTCTGGCGGCTGAGGAGATGGCGCCAGCGCATACAAACACGATGGTGATCGATACGGAGGATGGGCTGGATATTCTGGCGCGCAGCCTGCGGGCCAGCGGCACGTTTGCGATTGATCTGGAGACGACGTCTGAGGAGCCGACGCTGGCGGGCATTGTGGGCCTTTCGTTCTCGATGGGTAAGCACGAGGCGTATTATGTGCCGGTGGGGCATGTGACGACGGATGGGCGCGAGCCGGGCCGGCAACTTCCATTAGAGCAGGTTTTGCAGGCGCTCAAGCCAGTTTTGGAAGATGAGCGCGTGAAGAAGTATGGGCATAACGCCAAGTTTGATATGCTGGTGCTGGCGCGGCATGGGGTCTGGCTGCGTGGGCTGGCGTGCGATACGATGGTGGGGGCGTATCTGCTGAATCCTGGCCGGCGCGGGTTGGGGCTGAAGGATCAGGCGTTTGAGCAGCTAGGCATTATTATGACGCCGATCACCGATCTGATCGGCACTGGCTCGAAGCAGATCACTATGGCGCAGACGCCGATCCGGGCGGCGGCGGACTACGCGGGGGCGGATGCCGATATGACCTATCGGTTGGTGGAGGTGGTCGAAGCGAAACTGAAGGATCGCCAGTTATACGCGCTCTTTAGCGAGGTGGAATTGCCGCTGATTCCGGTGCTGCTGCGCATGGAGTTGGCGGGTATTCTGGTGGACTCTGCCTTTTTGAAGCGCATGTCCACTGAGCTAGACGAGCAGATTAAGGCGCTGGAGCAGGGTATCTATCAGGCGGTTGGGCACGAGTTTAATATCAACTCGACAAAGCAGCTTGGCGACGTGCTGTTCAAGGAGCTAAAGCTGCCGCCGATTAAGAAGACGAAGACGGGTTACTCGGTGGATGCCGAGGTGCTGGAACTGCTCAAGGGGGCGCACGCGGCGATTGATAACCTGCTGGAGTATCGCCAGTTGCTCAAGCTGAAATCCACGTATGTGGATGGCCTGCTGGAACTGATTCATCCGCAGGATGGGCGGGTGCATACGTCGTTTAACCAGACGATTGCTTCGACTGGCCGGCTTTCCAGCAGCCAGCCGAATTTGCAGAATATTCCGGTGCGCACGGAGGTGGGCCGGCGCATTCGCCGGGCGTTTCTGGCGGACCCCGGCTGTGTGCTGCTGACGGCGGATTACTCGCAGGTGGAGTTACGCATTCTGGCGCATATTACGCGCGAGCCAGGGCTGGTGGCGGCGTTTGAAAAAGATGAGGATGTTCACGCGGCGACGGCGGCGCGGCTGTATAACGTGCCGCTGGATCAGGTGACGCCGGCCCAGCGGCGTATCGCCAAGACGATCAACTTTGGTGTGCTGTATGGACAGTCGGCGTTTGGGTTGGCGCGGGTGGCCGATATTTCGCAGAGCGAGGCGGGGGAGTATATCCGCAATTATGAGGCGACGTTTCCGCTGGTGAAAGCCTATGTGGAGGAGACGAAGCTGTTTGCCCGCACGCAGGGCTATGTGGAGACGCTGCTGGGGCGCCGGCGTTATCTGCCCGATCTGCTCTCGCTGCCGGTGGTGCAGCGGCAGGCGGCGGAGCGCGAGGCGATCAATATGCCGATTCAGGGGACCAACGCCGATATTATCAAGATTGCGATGGTGCGTTTGCTGCGGTCTTTCGAGGAGCTTGGCTTGCGCGCCCGGATGATCTTGCAGGTGCATGATGAGTTGGTCTTTGAGGTGCCTGAAGACGAGATAGAACTGGTGAAGAATCTGGTGCGGGTGACGATGGAAGAGGCGATGACGCTGAGCGTGCCTCTGAAGGTGGATATGAAACTGGGGCCGAACTGGTATGAGGTAGATTCGGTCAAATAACAGGACTTTGAGAGGAACATGATGCGACTTTCTGAACGGATGCAGCAATTGCCAGCCTATCATTTTGCCGACGCGAATGAGCGCATTGCCGCGAAGCGCGCCAGCGGTGTAGATGTGATTAACCTGGGCATCGGCGACCCGGACCTGCCGACGCCGGATGCAGTGATTGATCGGTTGTGCGAGACGGCACGCGAGCCGATCAATCAGCGTTATCCTGAATATCTAGGAATGGCGGAGTTTCGCCAGACGTTTGCGCGCTGGTTTCTGGGGCGCTTCAAGCTGAGTATCGACCCGGAGCGCGAGGTGGTGCCGCTGATTGGCTCGAAAGAGGGGCTGGTGCATCTCTCGCTGGCGCTGCTCGATCCGGGCGATGTGGCGCTGGTGCCTGACCCGGCGTATACGGTGTATGCTGCCGGGACGGTGCTGGCTGGAGCGACGAATTATTTCCTACCGCTGACGGCTGAGCATGGTTTCCTACCCGATCTGGAGGCGATTCCGTCTGATGTGGCCCGGAGCGCCAAAGTGCTGTGGCTGAACTATCCTAATAATCCCACCGGCGCGATTGCGCCCGCCGATTTCTTTCATCAGGCAGTGCGCTTTGCCAGGGACTATGATGTGCTGCTGGTGCATGATATGGCCTACGCGGATGTGAGCTATGATGGCTATCGGCCTCTTTCGCTGCTGGAGATTCCCGACGCACGCGAGGTGGCGGTGGAGTTTCATTCGTTCTCCAAGTCATATAACATGGCTGGCTTCCGGCTGGGGATGCTGGTGGGCAACCGGGAGGTGGTGCAGGCGCTAGGGCAGTTGAAAACGAATATCGATACGGGCATCTTTCGCCCGCTGCAATACGCAGCGATTGAGGCGCTGTCACTGCCGGGGGAGTGGGTTGCCCAGCGCAATCTGATCTATCAGCGCCGGCGCGATCTGCTGGTAGAGGCGCTGCGCCGGTTGGGGTTGCAGGCGGAGGCGCCCAAGGCTGGGCTGTATCTCTGGCCGGCGATCCCAGTGGGCCAGACGAGCAAAGACTACGCGCTGTGGCTGCTGGATCAGGCGGGGATTTTTGTGACGCCTGGCAGCAGCTATGGTCCGCATGGCGAGGGCTATCTGCGCCTGTCGCTGACGGTGCCCGATGCGCGGCTGGAGGAGGCGATTGCGCGCCTGGCCGCGCTGCACGCGGGTGAGAGCGCCGGGGTGGGGCAAGGGGCATAAGCTTCGCGCTTGAAGCATCTACAGAATCTACAGAATCTACAGAATCTACGGAAATGTGCAGAGCCGTCATTCCTATCTAAAGCAATGACGGCTCTGCGCGTATTTTGGTCCTGATGCTGGTGGGCTTCAGCGCCCGCCAGCGAGGAAAAGCGTGAGGATGATCAGGGCTGCCGAGATGGCGATGATGATAAGGACGGGCTTGAGGACGAGCAGCACGGCGCTGCCGGTCTGGCCGCGTTTCACGCGCACCCGTATGGGAGTCCAGAAACCTGGGGCTACAAGCAGCCCAAGCAAAAGGCCCATTGAGAGGCCGCCGATATGGTCGGAGACGGAAATGCCAGTAGAGGCGAAGCTGAAGTAGAGGTTCAGCACCAGCCAGAAAATCCACTGGCCGATCATGCCTGAGCCAAAGGCGCGCCGGTTGATCCAGAAGAACACGCCCAAGGCTCCAAAGACGCCAAAGATCGCCCCAGAGGCTCCCAGAGAGGAGCTATTGGAGAGCAAGAGTGTCAGGATGCCACCGAAAATTCCTGCTCCAAAATAGATCAACAAATATCGCCAGGTGCCATAGAGGCGCTCAGCGAAGGGGCCAATAAAGTAGAGCGACAGCATGTTTACGCCGATATGCAGCCAGTTGAAGTGGAGAAACATGGCTGTGAGGATGCGCCAGTATTGATAATTCTGAACGACATCGGGTCTATCGAGAATGCCTATCTCATACAGAAGGCCGTTATGTCCATTTACGGCAGCTTGAAGTGGGTTGGCAATATCGCCAGCCATGATGCCACAGATGAGGTAGATCAGGACGTTGATGCCGATGAGCGAAAACGTGATGACAGGGGTGCCGCGCGTGGCAAAGCGGGCGCGCACGACCTGCCGGCGAACTTGTGAGGGCGGCTGCCAGGCAGACGCGGGTGGTGGTTCTTGCCAGCGGGGATCGCTGGACCTTGCTGTAGGCTGCTCTGGGAGAGCGCTGCTGACTGGGGTGCGTGGGAGCGGCGTCACCTTGGGGAAGAGCGAGGCGAAATCCACGTTGCCAGCGATGCGCGCGGCTTTGGCTTCAGCCAGCGCGGCCTCGTAATCTCTGCCAAGCTGCCGGAAACAATAGCCGCGCAATGCCTGGGCGTAGGCGCGGTTGGGGTCTTCGACAGACACTTTCTCTAGCTCGTCGAGCGCGCGATCATAACGGCGGTCAAGCACCAAGAGCAATGCCTGGGCCAGTTCGGCATCAGGCCCGGAGGGTTGCAGTTCCTGCACTTTCTGGCAAGCCATATGCACGAGGCCGTAGGAGCCAAGCGCCAGGTTGGCCTGAGCCAGCCCCAGATGCCCGCTAACCAGGCTGGGGTCTTCTTTGACAGCATGGGCAAAAGCAACAGCGGCATCACGTGGCTGCCCTTGCAGCAGCAGCTTTTTCCCTTGCTCGATGTATTCTTGTGCTTCGATGGGGACGTCCATCTTTTCCTCGTTCTCTTAAAGCAGGCTGTACCTGGCACGGATTACACGTTTTTAGGCGCTTTTCCAGGCACTGCTGGGGAGAAGCGTCTCTCAATTTTGTACATTTTCTGCATTATAGTTCATGCTTCTGATCTTGCGCCAATTCCCATTAAAAATACGGGTGAGTGACTGGCGGGGTTGTGAGGGGTGAGGACCGCTTGGTCATGCAGCCGTCTGGCAAAACGAGGGGAGATCAGCGTTTTGCTGTCTCCCCTTGTCTTGTTCTTATCCCTCAACGTTGGTAACTAGGCTTTGCTGACCTGGGCGCTTGCCACGCGCGCGACTCCGGCGGGCGTGTAGCGCATTTTAGCGGCTGCCAGCGCGTAGGTGTCGAGGTACTGTTCGGCGACGACATCCCAACTGACCACCTGTTGCAGATATTGGCTGGCGTGGGCAGTTAGTTCGGCGCGCAGGTTGGCGTCGGTCATGAGGCGCGTCAGTCCCCGGCGCAAGGTGGCTGGGTTGGAGAAGAGCAGTCCAGCCTCGCTTTCTACGGTCTGCGAGGTAAGTCCCTCCAGCGGCGCGGCGGTGATGTAGGGCTTGTTAAGCGCGAAGATGCGCGCCAGGGTGCCCGACTGTGTTTCATCCAGCGAGGGCAGGGCGACGGCGTCGAAGCAGGCCATCATCTCGTAGTAGAGGTCGCCACGCGGATCAAACTCTACGTAGCGGGCGATGCCCCGGCGCTCAAGCTCCTGGGCCTTTTCTTTGCACATCTGGAAGAAGGCGGCATCGTTGGGATCGCGCATGTTGCCAGCGCAGAGCAGCATCCATTCCTGGCCGGTCTGCTCCAGCACATCGCGGCGCAGCGCTTCCCATTGATCGAGGATGAGATCCCAGCGCTTGTTGGTTTGTATCCAGCCGATCAGCCCCATGACGGGTTTGCCAACCAGATCGTTCAGGCCCAGGCGGCGCTTGCAGTCCTCCGGGTCGAGGGTGGTCTTGTCGGGTCGCGCGCCGTGCGGAATGACGGCGACGTTTTCTGGCCGCTCCTGGAAATTCCACTCCATCCGCCAGCGCTGATAATCGCACTTGAGGATCAGGGTGGTGCAGGTGGCGACCAACTGGCGCAAAAAGGCTTCTTCGGATTCTTTGTAGCGTCCGTGAACGGTATGGGTTTCAACAACGGTGGGGATGCCGGCGTCGCGCAGGATGGTGAGCAGCCGGATAAAGCGCTCGTTGTTATCCTGGACTCTGGTTTCAGGGTTGATATAGGAATACAGTCCGTACTCATGCTCCAGATGGACAACATACGGATTGAGCTTGATAATGTATGGGCCAACTTTTTCGGGCCAATCTGGGTCTTCCTGGTTCAGAATGGGGTGGACATTTGGCCCCTGTCCGTCGAGGTGCGAGACGATGTGGATAGGCCGCTCCGGCAGATGTGCCCGCACGAATTCGAGCGCTTCTTCGATGAAGGTGGCGATGCCACATTTCCTTGGCGGATAACTGCTAACGACAACCAGTGGCTGAGACTGGCCCCGATCCTCTTCCACGTGTGCTTCCCCCACAGGAGGGATGACGTTAGTTTGCTGCGACTCCAAATGATGCACCGATGTCCTCCTGGTTCTCAAGCCAGTGTTGAAAATGGTGTGCTGTGTTGCCATGAGAGATTGTTACAATACGTGATCTTGTTTGCCCCTTCTCTCTTCCCTGTCCCCTCCATCTCCTCCGGTGAGAGAGACAACACCGCTAGAGGATGAGTATCAAGGGGATGATTAGGAGGAAGAGGCATTGCGTCGTCTATTCTACCTTAGACTAACGCTCCTGCTATCCAGCTAGTAACGGTTTGGATGGTGAGGAACTGCACTACGCAGGTGTGAACCAGCATCCCCGCGCAACGCCCTGTCTTGTTGGAATGCCTGACCGATGCAGGCTAAACGGACAGCCCGACTCTGTGCATCGGCTATCATTATTGTAGCACAGAATCACGTGTTTACCCAGGCTGATATGGGTCTCACAGGGGATGGCATTCCCTCCTCAATCAGCCAGAAGGCGAGGTAAATAAACCAAAAGTACCATCTGCGGATTGACTCTCTTTTGGGATACGGGTATCTTGTGCAGCATGGCTGTTTCTTTCTGTATCAGCCAATGTCTGCTGTAGTCTCTCTGTTTCATTTCAAGGGATGGTTGAGCGGTTGATGAGCATAACCTTCTGCCTCTCGACAGAAGGGAGAGAAAGCGCGTATAATGGTGCAAGCCCCCAGGATGCCACTCATCGGGCCTCTGTGTGCCAGGGCATAGGAGAGTGAATAAGAGAGTAACAAGATGTGAGCGGGCTGTAGACCGCGAAGGATCGAAGATGGAGATATGCGCAGACAGCGAGCCACTCTTACTGAGCGCCTCTCACAGGTGATAGAGGTGATTGAATTGGGCCGCCGTACTGGGCTGCTGAGTATTGAGCGTGACAGCGCAGCGGGCCTGGAGGAG
>CAZFWN010000041.1:24258-35281 GCA_964522745.1 uncultured Ktedonobacterales bacterium | reverse complement strand
TGGCCGTCTTCTTCCTGGCGCGCACGCCGGCCAAAGTTGCCACCGCCGCCGCGTAGTCTCTCGTTCTCTCACCTCCAGCGCGGGGCAGGCCAGGATGATGGGCCTACTCCGCGCTGTCTGTCTCTTCACTGCCACAAACTGAGCAGCACCGGCACGCCCGACGCGAGATAGTTGCCTCCGGCGCTGGCAGTTTTTACTCTTCCGAAATCAGGACGCACTCTGACCTCATACGCCTGTATATTGGAACATGCAGCGCTGGCGCTGCGACCAACCAGATATCTATGCGGGGGAACAGTATGTTTGGATCGAACACACAGGCGCGGGATGGCCGCGCCGATTTTGATTTCCTTATTGGCCGGTGGAACGTCCATCATCGACGACTGCGGGAGCGGCTGAAAAGCTCAACCGATTGGGAAGAGTTTGCAGGCACCTCAGTGGCTCGCAAAATCCTGGGAGGATTGGGCAACAGCGATGATAATATCCTGGATCGCCCTTCGGGACGCCTGGAAGCCATATCCTTGCGCCTCTTCGATCCTCAGTCGCAGCAATGGAGCATTTATTGGGCTGACAGCGTGCGTGGCACCCTGGACACCCCGATGATCGGCGGGTTCAAGGATGGGCGCGGCGAATTTTACGACCAGGAAACCTTTGAGGGCAAGAGCATCTTTTGTCGCTTTATCTGGTCCGAGATTACCGAAACCTCGTGTCGCTGGGAGCAGGCGTTTTCAGCGGATGGTGGGCGAACCTGGGAAACCAACTGGATTATGCAATTCACTAGATCTCAGGAGGAGCAGCATGAACATTCGCAAGACTGAGCATTCGGAACCAGCGAGGTCTGGGCCGTCGAAGCAGAGCTACAGTCCCATTGTGGAACTCAGACAGTACACGCTGCATCCAGGACAGCGGGACGTGCTGATCGAACTCTTTGATCGAGCATTCATCGAGAGCCAGGAAGCGCTGGGAATGAAGGTGATCGGGCAATTTAGAGACCTGGATGATCCGAACCGTTTTGTCTGGCTGAGAGGCTTTTCTGATATGCTCAGCCGCGCTGAAGCATTGCAGACCTTCTACTTTGAGGGGCCGGTGTGGCAAGAACACCGCGAAGCGGCGAATGCTACGATGATTGATTCCGATAACGTCCTCTTACTGCGCCCGGCGCGTCCGGCATCTGGGTTTTTCCTTGACCCCAGAGATCGGCCCCCACCTGGCGCCGAGGAGATTCCTCCGGGGCTGGTGGTCGCTACCATCTTGTCCTTTGACGCGCCTGTAGAGGCCGACTTTCCTGACTTTTTCGAGGCCGCCCTCGCGCCGGTGCTGACCGAGAGCGGGGCTTCGATCCTGGCCTCGTTCGTGACGGAGGGGAGCGCGAACAACTTTCCGGCCCTGCCTGTGCGCGAGGGCGAGCAGGTATTTGTCTGGTTCTCGCGCTTTCGGAATCAAGCGACATACGACGAGTACGTGGCTGCGCTTGCCCGGTCTCAGGTATGGCAGGATACACTCTGGGAACCAGTGGCGCGTCATCTCAAAGCCGCTCCAGTGGTCTTGAGGCTCTCGCCGACGGCGCGCTCACTGTTGCATGGTTGATGTATTGACCCATCCGCCTGCATTATGTATCAGCCAGCGAGAGCAGTGCCAGCACACCAAAGGCCAGGATGATGCCGCCGGAGAGCCGGTTGACCCAGCGCAGTTGGCGCGTGCCCACTTTGGCTCGAAAGAGGCTGATGCCGCTGCTCAATAAGAACCACCAGCAGGCCGAGCCAAGAAAGACGCCCAGCACCAGTACGCCCGACGCGAGATAGTTGCCCCCGGTGCTGGCAATGCCCAGCCCGGCAAAGATGGCAACAAAGGACAGAATCGTCGCTGGGTTGGTAATGGTCAGCGCCAGCGTCGAGGCGTAGGCTCCGGCCAGGCTGGTGCTGCTGGCCGAAGCCGCCTGCTCAGCGGGCCGCGCCAGCAGCGTCCTGATGCCAAGATAACAGAGAAAGAGTCCGCCGAGCAGGCGCAGCCAGAAGCGCTGCTCGATCAGCAGGCTGGAGATGGCCGTCAGCCCAAAGCCGGCCACGCTGCCATAGAAGGCGTCGGCGGTGGCCGCGCCCAGGCCGGAGACAAAGCCAGTGAGCCGCCCGGCGGCCAGCGTCCGCCGGATGCACAGCACGCCAATCGGCCCCACCGGCGCGGCAATCGACAGGCCGATCAGCAGCCCGCGCACCAAAAACAGAATGGTCATAATGTTCCCTTTCATAAAAAAACGCCCGCCAGACCATATTCGGTCTGGCGGGCGTTTGCCTCGCGTGAAGACAACGCGCAGCTATCCAGACCTGGCGTCTGGCTGCTGCTGATTCGACGATAGAGGAATGGAGACATCAGGGCCAGCGCCGGCCCTGATCGTTTTGCTGAACATGCTGCCGATCATCCCGCTGATTTCGATACTCACGCACTGTCAAGAGGTTGTTTCAAGCACCACTATAGCACAGACGAGCGGCCCAATCAAGCGTGTTTCTTGCGCGTCAGTAATCCGCCTTCAGCGCCGTCAGTATCTCCTGTGGTTGGACCGTGCGCGAGAGTGGCGTTATTATCCAGTAGTTCTCCGTGTGCCAGCTTACATAGGTGATGTGCAAGGCATCCAGCGCCTGAGCCACGAGCGGCTCTCCACGCGCCGGGTCTGCGCGGATGACGAAGCTCGCCCGGTCCGCTTGAGCTACTTCGGCTGCCGTCTCTGGGAAGCGCGGCTCCGCGCCGGGATAGACCTGGGCTACCTCATCGGCGCAGATGATCTGCTCATCAGAAAGATACATGAGTACCTGGCCGATCCACAAATTGGTCCAGACCGCGTGAATATGATGCTGTTCCAGGTAGCCCAGCAGCGCGCTGCCATGTACAGGATAGGTCACATCGGTATACGGTGATTGCAGCGTCGCCTCCCCATAGGTGGTAAAGTAGGGCACCAGGCAGCCCACCAGCAGCACTGCTAGCAGCACCGGCAGTGCCAGAGAAGCCTGCCAACGAATCAGCCGCTCAGGGAGGGGGAACGCGGCCAGCAGCCCGGCCAGCATAAGGCTCACAGCGATGGTGGCCGGGACCGCGTAGCGATCCGTCGTGGAGAGCGCTACCCAGCCGCCCGCCGCCGGACCGCGCCAGTACAGCAGGAGGGTGACCAGGAGCAGAAGAGGCGCGCACGCTCCGTTCCACCACTGGAGCATCGACCCGGCTGCTATATCCTGCCCGCGCTTCGCTCGTGTGGGCACGCGCCGAATCAGCCAGAGCAGCGTGTATCCCAGCGCTGCGAGCGCCAGCAGCACCACCAGGCTGCCGAGGGCGCGGGAAAACAGCGTGCCCCGCCCAATAGGAGGCAGCCAGGGATTGTCAAAGCCTACGACATGGCGCAAGGCGACGGTCATCGCATAGCCCAGGACATCCAGCCGCAGACCACGCGCCCCGGAGCCAGCAAAAAAGAAGGTGTAATTTACAAACTGATGCTGGAAGGCATAGATGAGCGTTGGCCCAGCACCCAGCAGCAGCGCGGTAAGGAACAAGCCGGCGCGCAGTGCTACCGCTTTCCACCAGGCAATCCCTTCTGCGTACCCGCGCTGCAACCGCGCCAGTGCCAGCGGGGCCAGCCAGAGCGCCCCGGCCAGCAGAAAACAGATGATCAGTGGGTCAATCCAGAAGCCCAGGCCAGCAAGGAATCCGGCCAGCGGCCAGAGCCGTATGGTGGACCGGCCATCTGCCCAGCGCTCAGCTACATGCGTCAGCACCAGCAAAAATGCTGTGCCCAGCACCAGTGTCTCGACATAGCCGCCCAGGGCATGAATTTCCGTCGCTGACACGAAGAGTGGAGGGAGTGCCGCGAGCAGCATCGCTGGCAGGCGCGCTCGTTCCCCAGAGAGCCGGACGGCTAATGCGCCCAGGAGGGGCACGAGCAGGAGGGATTCAACAGTTGTCACCAGATGCAGCACCAGCGCTGATGGTCCGAACAGCGCGATCAGCGGCGCCAGGAGGTAAGCATCCCAACTACCCATGTAGTTCTGCTGGGGAAAGTAGATAGGCAGGTCGCCACGTAAGAGGCGTTCCGCCTGAATGCCCAACACTGCCTCATCGCCCTCCAGCATCCCATGTGCGCGCGCCAATACAATGAGCCGCACAGCCAGGGCGAGGGTGAGACAGAGGAGCAACTGCGTGCGTGGTGCGCGCCACCAGGAGGCGACACCCGCCGCTTTAGATGTAGTGGGCGTTGAGACGGTCTGCAACATCCTGCTTTTTTGCCTTTCAAAACCAAACTGCAACACGCAGTATCCTCACCACGTCAGCTACTCACACTTCCTGGCAAGTAGCTTCCTACCTTCTCTCTCCTCGCCTGTCTGTTACTTGCCCCATTTTCAACCGTTCTTAGTATACAGTTCTTAGTATACATAGGAACAGTCTATCGATGCAACATCAGTCCCCGCAGACCAGGCGAAAGCAGGTGGGACCAGGAGGGATGCAATGGCTGATCGCGTCGGTCAGCAGCTTGGGCAGTATCGGCTGCTCCGCCTGCTGGGCAGTGGGGGCTTTGCCGAGGTGTATCTGGGTGAGCATGTCCATCTGGGCAGCCAGGCCGCCATTAAAGTGCTGCATACGAACCTGGCTACCCCGGAAGACATCGCAGCCTTCCGCACCGAAGCGCGCACACTTGCCACACTGGTGCATCCCCACATTATCCGCCTCCTCGATTTCGGGGTGGAAGGCAGCACGCCGTTTCTGGTGCTGGACTACGCCCCCAATGGCTCGCTGCGCACGCGACTGCTCGCTCGTACCCCCCTCCCCCTCGCCACCGTGTTGCCCCTCGTCCGGCAGGTGGCCGAGGCGCTGCACTATGCCCATGAACAGAAGCTGATTCATCGGGACGTGAAGCCGGAAAACCTGCTGCTAGGGCGTAATAATGAAGTCTTGCTCACCGACTTTGGCATTGCCACCGTCGCGCAGAACACCAGTCAGCAGCGGACTGAAGGGGTAGCAGGCACGGCAGCGTATATGGCCCCAGAGCAATTACAAGGGAAGCCGCGTCCGGCGAGCGATCTGTATTCGTTGGGAGTAGTGGTCTATGAGTGGCTGACCGGCGAGCGTCCCTTTCGAGGAGGTCCAATTGAGGTAGCCACCCAGCAGATACTGACGCCACCGCCCCCGCTACGGGAGAAGGTGCCCACGCTGCCGGCAGCCGTCGAGCAGGTGGTGCTGACGGCCTTAGCGAAGGATCCCAGGGAGCGCTTTGGCAGTGTGCGCGCCTTTGCCACCGCGCTGGAACAGGCCGCCCGCCCGGAGGCCGCGCCAACAACGTTCCAGACGGCTCCCGATGCCCTCGCCACGCGCCTGCCGACGCCGCCAGGGAGGCAGCCGGTCTCCGCTCCGCCCGCATCGGGACAGCCAGCGCCGAACACGCCAGGGGCGTCAACCCCGTTGATCTACGATGCCCCGACGCGCCTGACGTCGCCAGAAGCGCCCACTCCGTCGATCCACGATGCCCCAACGCAGCTCACGCCGGCCACTCCTGGTGGGTGGGCATCGCCCACCCCGGTGCCCACAAGCACCCCCAGCACGCCGCAGGCGTGGTTGGATCCGGCGCGAGGCAACGAGACCCTGCGCGCGGTGGCTCCTCCTGGCGCCACGCCTGTGCCTCCGACGATGCGCGGCGAGCCAGGGGGCCTGCCTCCAACGTTGCCGCCCCCGTCGCGCCGCCGGGTGGGGTGGGTGGCTGTCCTCTCCGTCGTGCTGGTCCTCATCGTAGTGGGGAGCGGTCTGGGGGTGCTTGGAGCCAATCACCAGGGACCATTGGCCTCGCTCTTTGGCAGGGGGGTCACGCCAACCACTGGTGTCAATAAGCCTCAGGGTTGCAAGAAGATCGGTGTCCTCCTGCCAGAGTCGAATTCCTCGCCACGATGGGAGCGATACGATCATCCGCTGCTCTCTGCCGCTATTACCCAGGCATTGCCCGGCGCAACCATTGATTATTCCAACGCCAATGGCAGCGCTGACACCCAGCAGAGTCAGGCTCAAGCCGACCTGACCAATGGTGACTGTATCCTGGTTGTTGCGGCGCACGACAGCAGCGCTGCGGCTGCGATTGTTACCCTCGCCCAGCAACAACATGTGCCAGTGATCGCCTACGACCGTCTCATTCAGAGCAATGATCTGAACTACTACGTCTCCTTTGACGGCGTGGCAGTTGGGAAACTTCAGGGCCAGTACATTGTTGACCACTATCAACAACATGTCAGCACCGGGCACAACAACATTGTGTTCATCGACGGCTCACCGACCGACAATAACGCCACGCTCTTTGCGAACGGTGCGCACCTGGTCCTTGATCCCCTCATTATGGCCGGCACGTTGAACAAAGTTTACGAGCAGTTTACCCCGAACTGGGACCCACCAACTGGTGAGACGGAGATGGAAGCGGCGCTGACCGCCAACAACAACAACGTCCAGATCGTACTCTCTGCCAACGATGACCTGGGTGGCGCAGTTATCCAGGCGCTTCAGGCGCAAGGACTGGCAGGCAGGGTTCTCGTTACCGGCCAGGATGCCACGGTGTTCGGTCTCCAGCGCATCCTTGAGGGCACGCAGTCCATGACAGTCTACAAGCAGATCTCGAAAGAAGCCCAGGCAACTGCACAACTGGTGGCAGCGCTCAGCAAAGGTGCTGCCACCTCCTCGCTGATCAACGGGCAGCAGCAGGTTCAGAGCGGAGGCGAAATTCCCTCAATCTTGTTGACACCGATTGTGGTTGATAAGAGCAATATCTCTTCCACCGTTCTAGCAGACGGCTATGTCACAAAGAACCAGCTCTGCACCGGCATACCGGCTGGTACGGATACGGGGGGTATCTGCTCCTAGAGCTTTCCTGGCGATACGTTGTGGGCTGTAGGGTATGTGTGATCGAGGACACGTGTAACCGGGCAGATTCCAACGTGGTGGCGCACTCAACAGGCACTGTCCTCATCGAGCAGGCTGGCCGCTGCGCGGTCTACCAGCCAGATGACCTGACCTTCGCTGGTGCGCACGCCGGCGGATGGGCGCTCCTCGATCTTGCACTGGCCGCTGATGACATCGCGCAGCGCCTCGGCCTTCTCGGCTCCTGCCGCCAGGAATAGCACTTGCCGGGCGCCGTTCAAGAGCGGATAGGTGAAGGTCATGCGCTCGGCGTTGAGCTTGGGCACCCAGTTGGGCGCGATCAGCCGGGTCGTTTCGTGCAGCGCTGCCGTGCCTGGGAAGAGCGAGGCCGTGTGCCCATCTGGCCCCATGCCGAGCAAGATCAGATCGAAGCGCAGGAGGACATCCGGCGGCAGGCCAAAGACCTGGCGCATCTCTTGTTCATAGTCGGCGGCGGCAGCGTCATAGTCGCCGCGCTCGCCGGGCATGCGGTGGATATTCTCCGACGGCAGCGGCACCTGCGTCAGCAGGGTCTCGCGGGCCATGCGATAGTTGCTGTCGGGGTGGTCCGGCGGCACGCAGCGCTCATCGCTCCAGAAGACCTGCACACGCTCCCAGGGAATCAGATCACGATAATGCTCGACCAGTTCTTTGTGCAGCGCGCGCGGCGTGGAGCCGCCAGAGAGCGCCACCAGGAAGCGGCCCCGCTGGGGGTCGGCAATCGCGGCCTCGGCAGCCTCGTAGAAGTGCCGCGCCGCTCGCTGAGCCAGCGTCTCCAACGTATCAGCTATCTCAAGAGAGCGATTGTGCATGCTGTTTTCCTTTCGTGCGGGCGGTTGCTAACTGGTGACATCGCGCTTGCGCACCACCCAGTAGCTCAGGCCGATCAACGCCGCGCAGTAGAGCAGCGAGACGAGCAAGCCCTGAGCGGGCGGAATGATGGTTAGCCCCTGGTTCCCATTGTTGCTGCCGCCCAGGTCCAGCGGCGACTGCGCTACGCCCGCTAGCAGCGCTGCAAGATTCGGCCCCAGCAGCGACTGATGCAATACGAGCATGGACTGCCCAACACCTCCGCCTATCACGACGGCAAGGGCGGCCATGATCGGCAGCGCGATCAACTCAAAGATAATATAGCCCAGCGAGCCGGCGATGCCTGCTGCCGTCGAGCGGCCCAGCGTCCCCAGGAGCAGCGCGATCAACGCATAGGCCAGCAGATTAAGTGCCAACACCAGCCAGTAGAGCAGCAGTTGGCCCAGGCCGGCCAGATCAATCGCCGGAATGACGCCGCCCACCAGCGGGCCAAGCGTCAGGCCAAAGAGCAGCGCCAGCAGCATCATGGCGCCGGAGACGATCAGCGCCAGCAGCGCCAGCGCCGAGACCTGGCTAACGATGAGTTGTGCCCGACTGATGCCGCGCGAGAGCGCCAGCCGCTGGGTGCCAAAGCTGTATTCATTGCCGATCAGCGCGCCGGCCAGGATGCAGAGCAGGATGGCGCCCATGAACGTCGTATAGCCACCAATGGCTTCCAGATTATGCGGAAAGGTCAGCAGTTGCGCGAACTGCTGATCGGCGCTCGCTAGCCCCTGCTGCTCCTGGGTTGTCGTTGTGGTGGTCGTACAGGGCGTCGGATTCTGATCAGTGGTAGGCGTGCTATTGGGTACGGGCGTATTGATGCTCATCGGCGTTGGCTGGCAGCCAATCTGAGCCGAACTGGCGGCGCGCAGCGAGACCAGACCCAGAAGCAGGATGGCGACGACGAGCAAAAAGCCGACCAGCAGAATGCTCGCCAGAATCTTGCTCATCAGCCGGCGGCGCGCCAGCCGCAGCGTCCAGCGTGTCAGCCGCCAGGTATGGGCCAGCCAACTGCCGGTGGGCAGCATCGTATAGGTCGGTTGCTCAGAAAGGGTTGGGATCATTCCTGCTGCCCTCCTTGCGGGATGTATGGCGGCGCGAACGGCGGCGCGGACTCGAACATGCCTGGCGCGGCAAAGACCGGCGCGGCTGGCGCCACTGCCGGCGGCGTAGGCGCGCTGCCGGTCAGCGCCAGGAAGTAGTGTTCCAGGCTGGCCTCGCGTCGTCGCACCTCGGCGGCGTAGATGCCCTGCGCTGCCAGCAAGCCGTTGACAGCGGCAGCGCGATCCGCTGGCGCGTCCACCAACAGCAGCCAGCCGCCCGGCGGCATCCACGCGCCCGGCTCCGGCTGGATATAGCGTGTGCCGCGAATCCAGGGCGCGATCCCATGCTGCGCCTCTTGCAGCACGCTGATCGCCCTGGGCAGCAGGTCCGGGTCATCGAAGGCCAACTGTGTGCCGCCCTGCGCGGCCAGCAATTGCGCCACCTCGCCTTGCGCCAGCAGCGCGCCTTGCTTGAGGATCGCTACCCGCGTGCAGACCTGCTGCACCTCGTGCAAGAGGTGGCTGGAGAGCAGCACAGTGATGCCGCGCCGCGCCAGTTCGCCAATCAGCGCGCGCACCTCGACCATGCCGGCGGGGTCTAGCCCGTTGGTTGGCTCGTCAAGGATGATCATCTCTGGCTTGGTGAGCAGGGCCGCCGCGATGCCCAGGCGCTGCTTCATGCCCAGCGAATATCTCTTGTAGGCATCGCCGGCGCGTGGCGCCAGCCCGACCTGCCCCAGCACCTCCTCGATGCGCGCGCGTGTGGCTGCGCTGTCATCCAGCCCGGCAAACGTTGCTACGCCGCGCAGATTCTCGCGTCCAGAGAGATAGGGATAAAACGCGGGCTGCTCGACAATCGCGCCGATGCGTTGCAGCGCCCGGCGGCGCTGGAGATCGTCGGTCATCGGGACGCCAAAGAGAAAAATCTCGCCCTCGCTGGGCCAGATCAGCCCCAGCAGCATGCGCAGTGTGGTCGTCTTACCGGAGCCGTTTGGCCCCAGCAGGCCAAAAACATCGCCGCGCTGCACTTCCAGGCTGAGGTTTTGCACGGCGGTTAGCTTGCCAAACTGTTTGCTCAGCCGCTCGGTGCGCAGCACCACCTGGCGCTTTGGCTCACTGGCGGGTGTGGTCGCATCCGCTACGGATTGTGTCTCCATGATGGCCTTTCTTCGAGCGCGGTTCGCTCTGCTCCGCAGAACGAGCCGCTGATGTGCGGGCGGCAGGTCTGCTTCGTACCGTTCAGCATTATAGCATCTTGACGAGGGGTGGTCTGTCTGGCACCCTGCAAGCAGATCAAGTATACTGGTGGAGGAGGCATTCAACGGACGTCCATGACGGTCTATCCATGAAGGAGCGTACTATGTATCAAGATGATCCTCGGATGTATCGCCGCAGGTATCGGCGGCAAAATCCGCTGCGTGGGTTGGCGGGCGGTATCTTCCTCCTTTTCATGCTGCTGGCTTTTCTCTCAGGTGGAGGAGGCAGGCTGTTCCTGGTACTGCTCTTCGTTGGCCTGGCCTTCTCTGCACTGATCGGCTCCGTCAGCACCTATCATCCCAGGGGCATCTACAGCGGCATCATGGGCATGGTCTGGCTGTTGGGGCTGGCGCTGTGCTTCCTGGTTGGCTTCTGGCCCTGGATTCTGCTGCCCATCGCGCTGTCGATGATCCTGGGCGCGCTCTTGAACCCGATCACCAGCATGCTGGCCGGGTCGGCGTTCCTGGCCGCGAACCAGCCACAGCAGCCCACCTATCAGCCCATCTACCAGGCGCCCCAGCAGCCGCAGCAGCCCGCGCTGGGCACCTACCAGGAGGGCGGCAACAGCTATCCACCAGAGCCGCCGCAAGGCTCCAACCAGGCGCCCCCAACGACACCGCTGCAATAGGAAGCGGACAGCATCTCATACCTGCCCGAAAACGGCAGCTCCACACTGAAGCGTGGGATACATTCAAACAACGGTGTCTCTGGTCATCACACTAAGCACTTCTTTCGAGAAGCAAGCAGACAATCTCATCGCTACTTTTGTGCTGAAGTACGGGAATCCCTGAGGCACGGTTTCCGTACTTCAGCATCTTCTGGCACCGTAGATGCAAGGTGAAAACTCAATCACTACACGGCTCATCCCCTCTCTCCAGTCCTCATGAAGTGAGCGAAGACATGAGGCTTGCACGCGCATGAAGAGGGCTTTTACGTCCTCGAAGGCGAACTGGAGTTTCTGGTGG
>CAZFWN010000041.1:20443-24158 GCA_964522745.1 uncultured Ktedonobacterales bacterium | reverse complement strand
CACGCGCATGAAGAGGGCTTTTACGTCCTCGAAGGCGAACTGGAGTTTCTGGTGGGCACGGAAAGCGTGCGGGCCGGTCCGGGAACCTTCCTGATGGTGCCCAGGGGGGTCGCGCATACGTTTATCAATCCAGCGGAGAAGCCCGCTCGTTTCCTCGGCATCGTGACGCCTCGGCGCTATCTGGACTACTTTGAGGAATTGAGCCAGCTCTTTCAAGCACCAGCTTCTCCCAGCCAGCAACAGAGAGCTGAGTTGATGGCCCGCTATGACACGGAGGTGGTTTCTTAAAACGCTATCAGGCGTTTTTGTCGGGGCGGCGGGGCAGGCGGATGGTGAACTTGGTGCCCTGGCCGATCTGGCTTTGCGCCCAGATAGAGCCGCCGTGCGCCTGCACGATGGCCTGGGCGATGGAAAGGCCCAGCCCGGAGCCGCCGGCGTTCATGGCTTTCAATACGCCGGTGCTGCTGGATGGGCCGGCAAGCGCCTGCATCTGGTTGGTATAGCCGCTGCGCGAGCGCGTCTTGTCGGCGCGATAAAAGCGCTCGAAGATATGTGGCAGGTCTTCAGGGTTGATGCCGCGTCCATTGTCGCTGACGAGCATCTGCGCCGTGTCGGCTGAGCGGCTGACCTGTATGCGCACCCAGCCTTCTGGCCCCTGCTTGCCATACTTCAGCGCGTTGTCCAGCAGAATCAGCAGCACTTGCTTGATCTTATCCTGATCGCCGCTTATCAACAACTGACTGCCGGCGTCGGAGTGCATCAGAACCATCCGCTCGCCGGCCAGGATGCGCGCCTGATCGACGGCCTCGCCCACCAGTTCGACCAGATCGAATTGTTGCAGCGTCAACTGCCGCCCGGCGTCCAGCCGCGCCAGGGTCAGCAGATCATGCACCAGCCGCGACATGCGCTCGCATTCGCGCTGCATGGCGTGCAGCACATGGTCCGCCGTTTCTGGGTCGTCCTTGGCTCCGCGCAGCAAGACATCGGTAAAGCCGCGCAGCGAGGTCAATGGAGTACGTAGTTCGTGCGAGGCGTCGGCCACAAACTGGCGCATATGCACCTCGGATTCCTGCTGCGCCGCAAAGGCCGCCTGGATGCGCTCGATCATCTCATCAAACGACGAGGACAGTTCGCCAATCTCATCCCCGCTGTGGGGCAGATTGACCCGCTGGCTCAGGTCGCCTCTGGCGATGGCCTGGGCGGTAGTGGTCATGGTCGTCAGCGGGCGGAGCGCCTGGCGCATCAGCGGCACGCCGACCAGCGCCGCGATCACGATCAACAACCCCAGGCCGATAGCCACATAGAGCATCAGCCGGTTGATGACGGTATTGACGCTGGTAAAGTTGGTCACGACCTCCACGATGGCAAAGTGCTTGGCGCTGGTTGGAGCCGCGCAGTATCGACAAGGAATCGCCATTAGCATCACGCCCAGGCCAGAACCGGGCGGCTGATACGTAGTCGTGGGTGGCAGGTTGGTGGTGTTCAGCTTGCGTTGCAGCACCAATCGCCCCGGTTCGTAGTAGGACGGGGGCTGGCCGATCTGGCTGGCGGGCTGTCCGGCAATGACCTGGCCGGTGTTGGGATCGATCAGCAGCACTTGCTGCACATCGGTCAGCCCGCTGATGGCGCTGCCGATGGTCTCTTCAAAGGCCGGCGTCACCTGGCCGAGATGCACCTGCATGCCGCTGTTGAAAGCGTCGCGGTGCGCGATGTATTGCTTGATCGAGGTATCTTCCAGCCGCGTCAACGCCTCGCCGCGCAGGTAGGGGCGGATGGTCAGGAACAAAAACGCGCCCAGCAGCAGCATGGCGAGCGTCAGGAAGCCAACAAAAACGAGCGCCAGCCGCCAGCGCAGCGAGCGCAGGAAGCTGAAGCGGCCTCTGGGGGGCGGGCGGTGCGGGGGCTGCGATCCGACGACGCCAGAGCGCGCAGGTGGCTGAAGGGGCCGCGACGGCGGCGATGGGCGAAGCGCGCGCGAGGGCTGGCGCGTTGGCATAGTCTCTCTCTCGATCTCTTTCCGATGAAATACTCTTTAACCGCTGGCGCCAGGCTTCAGCACGTACCCCACGCCGCGCACCGTCTGGATATATTTGGGCTGGCTGGGATCATCCTCAAGCTTCTCGCGCAGGTAGCGCACATAGACTTCGATGATATTGGTCTCGCCCATAAAGTCGTAGCCCCAGACGCGGCTCAGGATCGTCTGGCGGTCTAGCACCTGGCGCGGATGCGTCATAAACAGGTGCAGCAGGTTGTATTCGGTGGCCGTCAGCGGGTCGATCAGCCGGCCCGCCCGCGTGATCTCGCGGGTAGCCTCGTTCAGTTCCAGGTCGGCTACGCGCAGGACGCGCTTGCCTGGGGCTTCTGGCGCGCTGGGCGCGCTGCGCTGCTGCCGGCGCAGGATGGCCTTGACCCGCGCCAGCAGCTCCTCGAAGCTGAATGGCTTGGTCAGGTAGTCATCGGCGCCCGTCTCCAGGCCGGCCACCCGGTCCCGCACATCGTCTTTGGCCGTCAGCATCAGGATCGGGATGTCGGCGGTAAATTCCTGTGCCCGCAGCCGGCGGCAGACCTCCAGGCCATCGATGCCGGGCAGCATGATGTCCAGCACGATCAGGTTGGGCTTGATGCGCCGGGCAGCCTCCAGCGCCGCGAAGCCATCCATCGCGGCTTCGACGCGCGCGCCTTCGTAGCGCAGGCCGAGCCTGATGAAGTCGATGATATTCTGCTCGTCATCGACAACCAGGATCGTTTGTCCGCTGAGCGGTTTTGCTTGCTGTTCCACGATGCCTGCCTCCCCGCGACAATGCTCACCTTGCCATTATATGCGGAAGCCCGCCAGCGCGGCAAGACGCTGGCGGGCCGGTCCCTAAACTCTCAGCAGATTTTAATGTGCGGCGCCCCGCCGCGTGGCTATGGGTTGGTGATGGAATATACCTGCGAGGCTGTTGCCGTCTGGTTGAATTGATCGCTGACGGTCAGGGTGATAGTATAGCTTGCCGCCTGATCAGGGTAGGTATGGCGGGCCTGTGAATAGTAGTCACCGTTCTCAGTGGTGCCATCGCCCCAGTTCCAGTTATAGGTGATCCGCACCTGTGGCGCGCTCTCCGAGGAATTGGAGGCATCAACGTAGACAAAACACTCATTATAATAGTACGAATAGCACCGTGAATTCGTATAGTCAATGGTGAAGGCTGCCGTTGGCGGCGGCGGCAGCACACTGAGAGTGAGAGGACGCGCGATGGCCCTTTGACTGATGGGGTCGCTGACCTGGACTGATACCCCAAGCTGCTGCGCGTAGCCCTGATAGGTATGCGTGGGATGGGCGCCGCTCCCGCTGGAGCCGTCGCCAAAATCCCAGCTATAGGTCAGGTCGTTGCCGGCGATGACCGCAACGCTGAAGGTCAGCGTGTCGCCGCTGTGCAGGGTCGTGCCGCTGGAGTTGGAGCTATCGGTAAAGGTGATCTGCCCCAGGATGGGCTTCGGATAGGCAACGGTGCGCGCTTTGCTGACGCTGTTGGGCGCGACGGAAACGATCAGCACGATCACCACCAGGGTAGCGGCAATCAGCGCGGCAAAACGCAGCCCGCGCCGCCCCTGGGGCGGGGCAAACATCGGCGCTGGTCCGCTGGGCGGCGCGGCTGGCGGCGCGTAGGATGGCATGGGATTCTGATACATGGCTCCTGCTCCTTTCAGCGGGTGGTTGGCGGCTCATTGCTGG
>CAZFWN010000041.1:12321-20343 GCA_964522745.1 uncultured Ktedonobacterales bacterium | reverse complement strand
CCTGGCATGGGCATTGAGCCTACCCCGGCAAAGCCTGCGGCGCCTGCGAGCGCGCCGGTGGGCAGCGGCGCCGGGCTTGAGAAGGCCGTGACCAGCGCCCCGGTCAGGTAGAGCAGCGGCAGCCCTGCCAGCAGCGCCGCTGCCCAGGCGTTGATGCCCAGCAGCACCGGGAACGAGAGAACGCCCGCCAGCGCGCTGCTCAGCGGGTAGAGGATCAGCACGATCACCCCCAGCACGACGGCGGCCAGCACCGCGTCATAGAGCCAGCGGGCGGCCTCGCTTTGCTGCTGGCCGGCAGGCCGCGCCGTGAGGCGATCAAACAACCTGGCGAGCAGCATGCCGATGGGGCGGAAGGGCAGCAGCAGCAGTCGCGGCACACCGCCCAGCCGGGGCAGTTCAACCGCCAGCGCGCCGCCAATACCTCCAACGATGCCCCCGCCGATCAAGACGGCCAGCAGTGTGCCACCAAACGAGGGACCGGCGCTGACGCCGGTGGTGATGGTATCACTGCCGAACGACTGCGTCAGCGAGAAAGCGGGCGAAGCGATCAGGCCGGCCAGCGCCACCAGCAGGCAGAGCGGCACGGCCATCGCCGCGCCGGCCATAAAGCCATCGTTTGCTTTTTTGGCCTGGGCGACGCGCGCTGCGACCCGTCCGCCGACCAGATAGCAGAAGGCTGTTGCCAGCATCAGCAAGTAGAAGAGCGGGCTGGGAGGAGCGTGGGTCGCGTTTATCAGGCCGAAATTGCTGGTTTGGGAGGTGCTGGCGACGCCTGGGCCTGTCGGCGCGACAGTTGTGTACTCATAGGGAGCGCCAGCGCCCAGGGCAAAGAGGCTGATCGCCCCGGCTGGCCCAAAGGCGAAGACCAGCCGCAGCACGGCCCAGCCATCGGTGAGGCTGCTGCTCAGGGCACTGCTGCTCGGCTGCCCGGTTGTCTGCACCGGGGCAAGGCCGGCGGCAGTGGTGCCGGCGAAGATCAGCAGGGCAAACTCAACGGCCAGAAAAAGCAGCAGTCCGCAGACTAGGGCCGCGCCGGCCCCGGCAAAAGCGCCGGCCACCCGCGAGCGCCGGATCGCCTGAAGCGTCGGCAGCGCCGCTGCCAGGGTGGCGCGGCCCTGCAACTGCATCCAGCCGCCCAGCGCGCCAAAGAGCGTCCCCCACAGCAGGCCATACAGTCCAGCTTGCAGCGCCGAGGGCGTGATCGTCAGCGATCCGCTGGCTCCCAGGCCCAGCGTGTTTGACAGTGTACTGGCATCCACTGTGCTGGGGGTCAGCAGGGCCACAAAGAACAGGATGATAGCGTAGAACGGACCCATCAGGGCGCCGCGCGCGATGCTGTAGCGCGCCGAGCGTTGAAAATCGCTGGAGGCGGCCACATAGCCGCCCAGCGTCAACGCCAGGGCCGGCACGAGGAGCAACCCCAGGAACGGCAGCGACAACGTAGCATCCAGTCCCAGGCTCTCGCTGTTTGTCACAGTGGTGTAATGCGCCGTCAGGGCGACATGGTGTTCCAGCGCGAACAGGGTAAAGACACTGGAATTGAGCAGCGCCTTCATATAGGTGGTGACGGCAGTGATGCTGCTCTGTGCCGCCGAGGAGGTAGTGCCGCCCACGTTGACCAGATCGCCCAGCGTTGTGCCCCACAGCGCCTGGGCGATCAGCGTGAGCAGCAGCCCGACGACCACCGCGACCACCGCGCCCAGCGCGGCGCTAAACCATTTGCTGACGACATATCTGTGCGCGACATTGCGCAGCAGCATCGCTTGCAGCCCGTTGGCCGGGCGGGCACTTAGCGCGTCGGCATCGGCCCCGAAGAATCGGATCAGCCCAGGCACCGGCGGTGGCGCGAGCGGCTGCGCGAGCCAGGGATCGCCAGTGGGTGGGGGCGGCGCCCCATAGCCGGTGTAGACGCCCGGCGCCTGCCCATATGCTGTGGGCGGGTAGAGCGCCGGTTGGGAGCCAGGCGCGCTGATGGAGGTGGGCATATTCATGGCGCCGCTCCCAGGGGCGCCGGTTGGGCCGGTTCCGGGCATCGTCGGCATGCTGCCCATCGGGCCGGAGCTTGCTACCGTCGGCATGCTGCCCATCGGGCCGGAGCCGGCCACCGTTGGCATATTCCAGGTGCCAGAGGGGAATGGGCCGGGCGCTGCCGGGCCGCTTGTGGCTGGCGGCGCCTGCATGGGTGGATAGGCTGGCGGCGGATACGCGGGTTGGCTGGACGGGCGGGGCACCGCAATCGTCGGATCAAGCGCCGGACCTGACTGCGCGGGTGGACCTGCGGGGGCTGAGACGGTTACCAGCGAGCCGCAATTGGTGCAAAAGGTGGCCCCATCCCTGAGAGGAGCCTGGCAGTGAACACAATTCATCTTCAACTCCTTCATCGAGCGCGAGTACGCCATCTTGCTCTTTGGCATTGAGTATAGAGCAGTCTGAATCGCCAGTCAAGAGGCAATATTTTTATGCGCCGGCTGGAAGCCGGCGCTACAAGCAAGGCTCCTCACTTGTTGGTCATGGCCCAGACCAGCCCAGACACGACACTGGAAAAGGTATGCCGCGCCAGGCGCAGATAGCCCTTGAAGAGGGTCAGCCCCAGTCCCGCTCCCGCTTGCCGCGCCCACGCCTGATACAATTGGCCTAAGCGCGCACAGCGCGCCTGAAACACCGCCATCTGCCCCTTGCTCACGCCCTCCAGCCGCAGTGCCTCCAGCGCCTCGATGGTCAGCCGCGTCTCCAGCAGCGTGAAGCGTCGCAGTCTTGGCAGCGCAGCCTCCCCCAACGAGGCGATGAGTTCGGGCGCGAAGGGCAACGGTGGCAGCGGCCCACCTGACGGGGCCGCATCCACCGGATGGGGAATCTCGGACCAGGGCAGGCTTTCCAGCGAGCCATACAGGCAGCACCAGCAGGAGACCTCTTCGCCGGCGGGCAGGCCGGCCAGTACGTCCAGGCTGGGGGCGGCGCCCGTCTCCAGCGCCAGACGCATCGCTTCGACGGGCGAGAGTTCCGGCGACGGCCCCAGCGACGGCAGCGCCGGTAATGCCGGCAGCGCGGCATGCGTTGCGGGTAACGCTGGCTTCCAGCCGGCCTGGGCGGGGGGTGGAGCGCCGGCATCCCTGCCGGCAGGGGTGGTCGAAGTGGTCGAAGTGGGCAGGGTGAACATTAAAGACCTCCAACAGCATGCTGCTGGCGGCGAGTCACCCCTGCTCGCGCCGGATAACAAAACGGCCACCCCGCGAACGCCCGGCACGATGCCGGAGGTTCAGGGGTGGCCGCTGAGGGCGTTTTTGGGTACAATACGCCCCAGCCCCACTCCTGTTTAGCGCAGGTTTGGGGTGATTGGTGTGGGATGGTGGTACTAACACCCCCACACCGCCGTTTCGCGATTCAGTTCATACACGCCTGCACATCAAGCGCGTATCGATAGTCTACCACAGCGCCGGCCCGTTTGCAAGAGCAACACGCCGGCATAGGACTTTTATGCTAGCTGCCATCGCGCATCCCTCCTCTCCCAGTAGTTATTCAGCCTGTATTCTGATGCGACTGGCCTGCGCTCGCTCTTCGGTCACAAGCTGCTGGTGGGCAGCGCCCGTGCGATCCAGCATATCAACATCCTCGGTCACAGAGTCTTTGCCCAGATGGATGGCCTGGCGCGAATGGGCCGGCTGAAGGATCTGCTGGAGCCGCAGGACAAATTCAGGGTCGGCTGTTAAAATGCGCTCAAGCTTGACCTGGACGGTTTCGCTGGTGTCCGGGTCATCGGCCATTGCGGTGAGCGCCCGGCTTGCTTTACCATCATCGTGTTCTTTGTGGAAGCGCTCTTTGATGGCTTCAAAAGCGCGCTGGGCCTGCTCTACAGTCACTTCGCCAGCTTTGGTGGCGGCGCCCTCGATGGCTTTGCCAAAGAAGGTACTCAGCGCGGTCATCGCCAGGGCAATCAATGTCGGGTCCATAGCATCCTCTTTTCTGTGCTGTTTAATTGGCGGCAGCACGCAGTTCGGCCATCAGTTCGGAAATGTCGCTGATACTGGACAGATTGAAGCGCTCGGCCAGCGCGAGCGCGGTTTCGGCGTCCTGTATAGCGAGCGCGGGCTGGCCCGTTTCATGATAGACGCGGCTGCGCGCCCACAGCATCCGCGCCTGGGCGGCGGCGTCCTGGGCCTGCTGGGCGCGCTGAATAGTCTGGGTCAGCAGGTCAAGCGCCTGCTCACCTTTCTCGCACCCGATCAGCGCGTAGGTCATGCCCAGCAAGCATTCCACCTCGCGCTGCACGGCGTTGAGGCGCTGGAATATCTGGCGGGCCTGCTCGTAGCAGTCCAGCGCTTCCTCCAGATCGTCAGAGAAGGTCAGCAGCTTGCCGATAGCCAGATAGACCTGGGCTGTTCCAAAGCCATCGCCTATCTGCTCAAACAGCGCCAGCGACTGCTGGTAATGATCGAGCGCCTCCTCATACTCTTCACGCGCAAGGAAGATGCTGGCGATGCCTGAGTGCGCCCTGGCCTGGCCCGCCGCGTTGTCCATCTTGCGGAAGAGGTCCAACGCTTGTCGGTAGTGCGCGAGCGCTGCATTGGCGTCCTGACGAAGGAGCAGGCCGTTGCCGATGGTAACCAGCACCTCGGCCTCGCCGTTCTGGTCCTGTAGCTCGTGAAAGAGCGTCAGGCTCTTGTTCAGGTCTCTCAAGCCAGATTCCGCGTCGCCTTGTTCCACGCGGACGCTGCCCATGCCGAACTGCGCGCCGGCCTGGCCGGCGCGGCTGTCGGACTCGTCGGCCAGGGCAAAGGCGCGTTGGAAGCTGCTCAGCGCTTCCTCAAGCTGCTGGCGAATCAGGTAGATACGGCCTATCGCCTGATGGGCAGCCAGTTCAGCCGGGCGCAGTCCCAGCCGCTGCAACAGCGGGAGCGCTTCCTGATAGTGGAGCAGGGCGTCTTCAAACTGCTGCATGGCAAAGAAGACATCGCCGATGAAGGCCAGCGCGGTGGCCTGCCCTTGCAGATGATGAATCTGGCGCGAGAGTGCCAGGACGTCTCGATAGCTGACCAGCGCGGCGGAATACTGTTTGCGCAGCCGCTGCACATCGCCAATGCCCTTGCGGGCGATGAACAACCCCAGCCGGTCTTCGATCTGGCGAGCAATCACATAGGCGTCTTGATAGCAGGTCAGAGCCTCAGCCGTCTCGCCGCGAGCATTGAGCAGATCGCCCAGCGTGCCGAGGGCATAGCACTCGCTTTGCCGGAAGCCGATCTGGCGAGCAATCGAGAGCGCCTGCCGACAGAGGGAGAGCGCCTCGTCTACCTGCTGGCGCGCGGCCAGCAGTTCGGCGATACTGCGCAGCGTTTCCCCCTCTGGGAGCCGGCTGCCGATCTGGCGGAACACCTGAAGCGCCTGCTGATAGTGGGCCAGAGCCTCATCGTGCTGCCCGCGCTGCGCGAGGGTAATGCCGATCAGCCGGAGGATACTGGCTTCGCCGGCCAGGATGCCAAGCTCGTGGTAGATGGTCAACGCCTGCTGATAGTTGGCCAGGGCATCGTCCCGTTGCGCGGCGTGCAGCACGGTGCCGATCATCTGCAAGATATTGGCTTCGCCGGTGCGGCTGCCGATCTGGCGATAGAGGGCGAGTGCCTGGCGGTAGTGGGTGAGCGCCTCGGCTGGTTGGTTGCGATACTGAAGAATGTCGCCCAGCGCTTTGCGTACCTCGGCCTCGCCAAATGGCTCGTCCTCCTCCTGAAAGATGGTCAGCGCCTGGCGGTAGCGCTCACCAGCGCTGTCGCGCTCGTTCTTGAATTCGCTGATGGCGCCCAGGCCCTTGAGCGCGTTGGCCGCGACGAGCCGGTGGCCGTGCTGGCGGGCCAGCGCCAGCGCCTGCTGGTAGCGGTCCTGGGCGGCGTCGGCCTCGTTCTGGCGAGAGAAGACATCGGCCAGGCCCAGCAGCGTAATCGCCTCGCCAATCGGCTTGTTGAGGGCGCGGAAGAGATCAAGTGCCTGTTGATAGCTGGCGATGGCCGCCTGCCCTTGCTCTCTGGCGTAGAGGAAGCGCCCCTGGTGATAGGCCAGCATCGCCCTGGAGGCCGGCTGGAGGTCGAGCGTCTCCTGATCGGCGGCCTGGAGCAGTCGCCCGGCGTAATCGCGCTCATCGGTCATGGCCGCGACATAAAACGCCGCCTCCCACTCCTGGGCGCCTTGCTCCTCATTGGCTGCGAGCAGATGATAGAAATAGTCAGGCATGGGCAAGGCATTTCCGGCGACCTGTTCGGTGTGTTCTTTCCACACCTGAAGCGCCCGCTCGTGATAGAGCCGCCACTGCTCGGAAAGCTGGCTGCGGATGTGGCCTGCCAACACCTGACGCAGCAGCCCGTGAAAGGCATAGCGTCCGCTCCCCGGTGAGTGGATTGGGTAGATAAAGCTGTAGTGAATCAAGTGCTGAAAGGTACTATCCTGAGCGTCCAGCAGCTCAGGAAACACGCGGCGCAAGAGCGGCAGATCGAAGCTGCGCAGCAGCACCCCATATTTGACCAACTCTTGATAGGGAGGCTGCATGCGGTCAAGGATGCGCTCAGTCACCCATTCGGTCACGGCGCGGTTACTGAACTGCCCCCGAAAGGAGGGCAGATCGGCGCTGGTGAAGGCGCGCTGGCCGGATTTCTGCCAGACCTCAGCAACGAAGGTGACGCAGAGCGGGTGGCCGCGCGTCATGCCATAGACAGCCTGGCGCAGCGTGGTGTCCTGCATGCCCAGATGTTGCAGATAGCTGTCTAACTCTATCGCAGAGAGCAGGCCCAGCGGCAGATGATGCGTCTCGCCGGAGGCGTAGGGCGTACTCAGGCGTTCGCGCCCGGCGGCCACGACGCGCAGCCGCTCGCCCAATTGCCCGCGCAGACCGGGCAGCAGGTCTCTGAACAGCCATGCTCTCACCTCCTGGCCGGCTGGCTCATCCAGGCGCTCGCAGGTATCCAGCAGCAGGACGATGGGCGTCTCCTGCGCAGTACTTGCCAGGCGCAGCAGCGCCAGCGTCACCTGATCGAGTACCTCCCGGCGCACGTTATTCATTCCGTCATTGACGTTCATAGAGAGCGCGACGTTTTGAGTGGATGAGCCGGCGCCTGCCTGGAATTGCTGGTACAGGGCGTTAGGCATTTGCGTCAGGCGGTCCCTGCCCTGCTTATATTCCTGCCAGAACTCCTGGAAGTCGGAGGCAGGGGTGATTGGCCGCAGCGCCTGGCTGATTTCCGCTGCGAGATGCAGAATGTTGCTCTGAAGCTGCGTGGCGTTGAAGTCCAGCAGGCGGGCTTGAAAAGGACTAGAGGTCTCAGCTTTCAGCCGCTGGAGCAGGGTGCTTTTGCCGTTGCCGCTCTGACCGGAGATCAGCAGCAGCCAGGGGCCGTCTTCAAGACTCAAAAACAGGTGATAGGCGTGGCGTTCGCTCTCCCGCCCGACAAATGGGGGGCGCGAGAGAAATGGCGATGGCGCCTGCGTCTCGTCCATCAACGTCTCCTCTTTACCTGCAAGACCACATGCAGCGCGCCGAAGTACACCGGGCACTTTGCTGCTCTGTTGTCTATTCTAGCGTTGCTGCCCCATTGTGTCAAGCACAAATGGAGGATGTTTCTAGCCTTTTGGACAGGGCCAGAAATACTGCTGCGCGGTATACTCTGAAGCAGACAAAGCATTCGCTAGAGGGGACATTGCTATGTTGCGCAACCGGGCGTTGCTCGCGGTTTCGATAGCCGTGTGCGCGGCCTATATTGGCATTGGCATGGTGGTGCCGGTGCGCGTGTTGTACGCGCAGTCTCAGGGGGCCACGCTGGCGATCATCGGGGCAATGGCCTCGGCCTATCTGGTCTCGAATTTCTTATTTCAGTATCCAAGCGGCTGGTTGGCAGATCGCTGGGGCCGCAAGCCGATGATGATGTGCAGCCTGCTGGGGCAGGCGGCGCTCTCGCTGATCTACCTCTTTATTGCCAACCCGGTTCTCTTTGTGGCGCTGCGCTTCGCCGAGGGCGCGGTAGCCGCCGCCTTTCTGCCCTCTGCGCG
>CAZFWN010000041.1:0-12221 GCA_964522745.1 uncultured Ktedonobacterales bacterium | reverse complement strand
TGGCGCTGCGCTTCGCCGAGGGCGCGGTAGCCGCCGCCTTTCTGCCCTCTGCGCGGGCGCTGATCGCTGACGCGGTGCCCGCAGAAAAACGCGGTGCAGCCTATGGCATCTTTAACGCCTTTTTCAACACCGGCTTCCTCCTGGGACCGGCGCTCGGTGGCCTGGTCGCCGGCCTGGGCTACACGCCCCCGTTTATTGGCGCGGCCCTCTTCCGGCTGGTGGCGCTGCTGCTGGTGCTGGTGATGATCCGGCCACAGGCGAAGCGACAGCAGCGCGAAGAAACCGCGCCGGTCAGGCTGCGCGCCCTGTTCACCATACCCTTGTTTGCCGGCTATCTGCTGGCCTTTGGAGACTGGCTTTATGCGGGCTTTGATGTAACGCTGGTGCCCCTGTGGATGCACGACCATCTGGGCGCTTCGGTGACCTGGATTGGGATTTCCTATATGTTCTGGGCAACTCCCGTGATTATCCTCGCGCCTATCGCCGGGCGCATCGCGGATAGACGACGGCGTTCGACGATGATGCTCGTCTTTGGCTTGAGCCAGGTGCCGTTCTATATTATCTATGGCTTCGCAAACTGGTTCTTCCTGGTGGCGGGACTCTGGCTGGTGCATGGCACGCTCTACGCCTTTATCCAGCCGGCAGTCGATTCGCATGTGGCGATAGCAGCCAGCAGCCAGGCGCGCGCCCGCATTATGGGCTTATACTCGGCCTTCGGGCTGCTTGGAGGGTTCGTTGGGGCAAATGGCTTCAGCTTGCTCTACGGCTGGAACTTCCGCTATCCGCTCTTCGCTATTGGCATCGGCTATGGTCTGTGTGTCCTGATCGGTGGCCTGCTGATTCGCAAAGCCGAGAAACGCTATCGCTGGCTCTATACCCCAAAAGAGACGGAGGCGCAACCCGTCTCAGCCGAACTGGGCGCGCAGATCGGCTTTGAGAACCTTGCCCATCGCGTTGCGCGGCAGGATGGGCGCGAAGACGACTGATTTGGGGATTTTATAGCGCGCCAGCTTGCCATCGCAGAAGGCCAGCACCTCCTCGGCGGTGAGCGTCTCGCCGGGCCGGACGACAACTACCGCCCGGCCTACCTCGCCCCATTTGGGATCGGAGACGCCGATAATGGCCGCCTCGGTGATCTTGGGGTGCGTCGCCAGCAGCCCCTCGATCTCCGCTGGATAGATGTTCTCGCCGCCGGAGATGAGCAGGTCTTTCTTGCGCCCGACGATATAATAGTAGCCCTCGGCGTCGCGGCGGGCCAGGTCGCCGGTATGAAACCAGCCATCGCGCAAGACCTCGGCGGTGGCCTCTGGCCGGTTCCAGTAGCCGGAGCAGACGTGTGGCCCGGCCAGGACCAACTCCCCTACGGCATCGATGCCTACCTCTTGATCGTATTCATCGACGATGCGCGCCTCGGAGTGGAAGACGGGCCGGCCCACCGAGCCGGCCTTGCGCAAGGCGTCCTCCGGCGCCAGGCTGAAGCAGTTGACGCCCACCTCGGTCATGCCGTAGCCCTGGCGGAAGGTCAGCCCACGCTTGAAGTAGCCTTCGATGATGGGAATTGGGCAGGACGAGCCGCCGGTGACACAGAAGCGCACTGACGAGAGATCGCTCTCGGCGAAGCGCGGATGCTCCAGCATCATCTGAAAGACGGTAGGCACAGCAAAGACGATGGTGCAGCGCTCGCGCTCGATGCACTCCAGCACGGCGCCGGGGTCCGAGTTGCGCAGCAGCACGACTGTTCCGCCCTTATGCACCAGCGGCAGGGTCAGCACATTGATGCCGCCGCTGTGGAAGAAGGGCGCAAAGGTCGGGGTAATGTCCGTGCCCCACAAGTCCCAACTTACTTCGGTGTTGACGCAGTTCCAGGTGACCATGCGGTGCGAAAGGACCGCGCCCTTGGGCACGCCCGTCGTGCCAGAGGTATACAATATAAGGAATGGGTCTTCCAGCGTCAGATCAGGCGTCATGACGGGCGGGGCTGTACCGCCGGCATCCCCGCCGGCAGGGGTGGGAACTTGTAGCGCCGGCTTCCAGCCGGCAGGGGTGGGGAGGGGGATCGTTGGGATGCCCACCAGCCCGGCGGCCTGCCGGGCATTGGCGGCATAGATCTCATCGTGACATAGCACAGCGGGAGCGCAGTCGTGGAGCAGTCCCTCCAACTCACGAACGGTCAGCCGCCAGTTGAGTGGCACCAGGATCGCGCCCAGCTTGCCGACTGCAAAGAGCAGGTCGAGATACTCCGGGCTGTTGGCCGCCAGCACGGCCACGCGATCCCCTTTCTTGATGCCCAGGTCATGGCGCAGCAGATGGGCGACTGCGTTGGCGCGGGCGTTCCATTCCCGATAGGTGCGGCGCTCGCCCGTTGCCGCGTCGATCAGCGCGACCTTATCTGGGGTGAGTAATTCGCGTTTGGCGAGCCAATCTCCAACGAGCATAGTGGTTGCCTCCATTACTCTTTTGGTGGGTGCCAACCTACCTTTACCCATTTCCCACGCGCTCGGACCAGCCTTTCTCGATTCAACTTCAACGCCTCCACCGTTGCTCGCCCTGTTGGTGTCAGACCTCGAACGGTATCTCCTTCTGGCGCCCAAGCAAAATGATCGTTCCAATGCTGCTGCCGGGGGTTAAACAGCGATACAAGCTCACCCGTAAGTGGGTCATTAGCTATTGCCTGATCGCCCTTGTACTCGTTGCATTTTGTGCAAGCAAGGCAAAGGTTTTCTGCTGTTGTCGGTCCCCCTAACGTTTCTGGAAGGATATGATCTACATCCATCTCGTCCCCAGTCACTTCTTCCTGGGTGAGACAATACTCGCAGCGATAGAGTCCTCGTTCAGCTACTCGGCGACGTAGGGCTTTCGGAATGTGTGTCTTGCTCATGGCTTCTGGAGCAAGACATCCACATCATACCCGCGCTCTTTGAGCTGTACAACGGCCTCTGCACGGATCAAGATCCCTTTATCGTATTGATACAGCAGATCAGAGAATCGCTGCTTTTCAGCATCACTTAGCCCTTTGCGCTCGCGCCTGGCGCGCAGTCGGCGGATTTCCTCAGCAGCCTCACGAGCCAGATCGTTACGTGCTGCTTGCCACAATGCGGCATCATCAAGCAGCGCCAGCGAGGCCAGCATCCGCTCAAGCTCAGGAGTCATCTGCTCATCCGCCGGTATGCCCTCCGCCAGCACTCTTTCGGCCTCCTCTTCTAACGTGCGGCCTGATTGCTCTGCATGCTGCTTGATACGCTGATAGAGATCGTCTGGAAGGCTCAAGATAAGCGTTTGCTGGCTCATAGGTACACCTCGCTTTCGTCTCCCTTATTCTACCACCAGCCGACACTGAAGCTGTCGTACTGCGACCTCCCTTGTATACCTCTTCCTCATGAATGATCCGGCGCTCCCCATAGCACGGAGGTGGCGCCCCAGGTGAAGCCGAGGCCGGCGCTTGCCAGCACGACCAGATCGCCATCGTGGAGTTTGTCGGCCTGCTCGGCCAGTTCCAGCGCCAATACCTGATCGGGCGCGCCGATATGGCCGTAGTCTGCGAGATAGACCGATTGCTCCTCGTGCAGCCCCAACTGGCTCAGGATATGGCGGTGCATGCTGGGCTTCATATGATTGAGCGCCAGAAAGTTGATCTCATCCGGCTGCGCGCCGCTGGCCTCAACAGCCTGGCGCACAACCTGAATGAAATACGCTTCAGAGATACGGTCCATCGTTTCCTTGAGCGCCGGCGGGTCGGGCACGGTAAAGGTGTGCTGGCCGGCGGCCAGCGTCTCTGGTGAGGCCGGGTGGCGCGTGCCGCCTGCCGGAATGATCACGTTTTCGGACTGCGAGCCATCAGTCAGAAAGGAGGAACCAAGCACGCGGTTGCGCGGATGGTCGCGGCGCAGCAGGATGGCGCTGCCGCCGTCAGAGAGATTATACAGGAAGCGGGAAGAGGGGTCTTTGAAGTTGATGAGGTCGGCGGTGCGGTGGCCGCCGCAGATCAGCACGGTGCGCAGGCGGGGATCGGCGGTCATCAGGTCGCGGGCGACCTTGAGCGCCAGCACATTGGTGGTACAGAGCGCGGCCAACTCGAAGGCGTAGGCGTTCTTCGCGCCCAGCAGATAGTGGATGCGGCTGGCGGCAGACCAGACATAGAAGTCTTTGTGCATGCTGCCGGAATAGAGGATCAGGTCAAGCTCCAGGGGATCGCAGTTGGCGCGCTCCAGGGCGCGGCGCGCGGCGGCCACCGCCATCGCGCTGGTCTGGTCGGCGTAACCGGCGCGGTGCTTCTTGCGAATGCCCAGCTTGTGAACGATGACCTCCTCAGGGATGCCGCTCTCGCTGGCGATAAAGGCGGCGTCCTGCACCTGCTCCGGCAGAAAGGTGGCAAAGCTGACGATGCCAATCGCCGGGCCGGATAGCCTCTGCTCCATGTCTGCGCCCTCCTCGTCGCCGTGCTTACCCCTCGGCAAGAAAGGCGTGGATAGCCTCAAAGGGACCAGGCTCCGCGCCAAAAAGAAGCGAATAGTGGTTCAGCGTGGGAAAATTCACCAGGCGACAGTTTGCTATGGCCTGCTGGGCAGCAGCGGCGGCGTCTGGTGTCATGATCTGGTCATCCTCAGCAATCAGCCACAGACCCGCTCTGAGCAGGAGGGTGGGAACAGCCACCCGCGCCCACTGCGGTTCTGGCGCGCCCTCGGCATGCAGCGATTGCTCATCTTCCAGGCACGCCTCCCGAGAACACTTGCCAATCACCGAGCCGTCGGGCTGCTGACGGACATCATGCTGGTAATAGAGATCGAGATACGCATTCCAGTGGGGCGCCAGGAAGGGGGCTGCTTTCAGGCGTTGGGTGTAGAGTTCAAAGGAGGGAACAGAGGTTCCCAGGCGGTTGATCGAGGCGGTCAACCAGGCCGGCTGGTCTGCCGCGCTCTTCCAGGGAAGCGTCGCGCCGCCATCAAGCAAGACCAGTTTGCTCAGCTTATCGGGGTAATGGGCGGCAAAATAGAGGGCAATAAAGGCGCCCAGGGAATGGCCGATCACCACTGGCCGCTGCACTCCCAGGGCATCGATAAAAGCGGCCAGGTCGTCAGCATGCGCCGGGACGCCATAGCCCCGCGCTGGTTGATCACTATCACCGCGCCCGCGCAGGTCATAGGCAAACACGCGGTGGTCAGGGGCCAGGTGATCGGCCAGAGCCTGAAAACAGAAGGCGTTGGCCGTGATGCCATGTACGCAGACAACGGCGGTTCCCTGTTCACCCCACTGGACCTCATGGAGCCTGAGCGCTCCGGCGGTGACAAACGTATCGCGCACTGGCTGTATTGCCATCGGTTCCTCCTGGTTAAGGTTAGCTAGGTTGCTGTGTATGGCCCATTCTTCGCCCGCTAGCTTGCGGCAAGGAATCCGAAGAACTCGCGCCGGAAATCGTCAGGACGCTCGATCTGTGGCGAGTGGCCGGTGTCGGCAAAGGCGACCTCTCGATAGGTGTTGCCGCTGGCGGTATAGGCATCCAGCACACCGCGTATCTGCTGCCACATGGGCTGCGGCGGGAACGCCTCAGCGCCAGGCCAGCCGGGAACGGCGCCTATCTGCCCCAGAGTGCCGAAGTCCAGCAGCGCCATATCCGAGACAATCTGATCGTCTGCGCCGCGAATCCAGAGGACCGGCGGACCGCTCTGCACTTGCCCGAAGGCGCTCAGATCGCAGAACTGTGGCGAGATGCAGTTGTTTACGCCCTGGGCGCCGGGCGCCACATTCGGCCAGTTAGCGGAGGGCGTCAGGTTGCCAGGGTAGTTGCCATCGGTGCATTTCGTGGAGAGCATGCTGCTGACAAAGACCTCTTCGCGCTCAGGGGCCGGGCGGAAGGGCGGCTTAAAGTAAAACTGGAGCATGACGTTGCGCGGCGAATTAGGCGAGTCGCTGCTGCGGTCCCCCTCGGCCAGCAGCTTGACGAATTCGGGGTTAGCCGTGCCGCCACCGCTGCCGGCGAAATCGGGCCAGCAGGGCGTGCCAGCGGCGTCTTTGGTGCCGCCAAAGCCATAGGGCGACATGGGTGAGATCATGGTAAACGAGCGAACACGCCCTGGATAGTCGATGAGATATTGCATGCCGATGCCGCCGCCCATCGACCAGCCAACTAGATGGAAGCTATCCAGCCCCAGCGTCTCGACCAGCGCGTGCAGGTCGTCGCTGAAGTCGCGCAGGCCGCGTGTGGCATCCACCGGCGCGGTCTCGGAGTCGCCGAAGCCGCGCAGGTCCAGAGCAAGGGCGCGATAGCCGGCGGGCAGCGCCAGCATGGTCTCTTCCCAAAAGAGGGAGGAAGAGACATTGCCATGTACAAAGACGATGGGTTCGCCCTCCTGTGGGCCGCTGCTGAGAACGTGCGTTGCCAGGCGGGGGGTTTTGACGGTCTGTGAGGAGATACCGGGCAAGAATGACGCATGCGCCATGTCGCGCCAACCTTTCTGCTATGCGCTCTGCTGAGCGTTGGAAACCTGACTGAATTGTCATGTTTATACCATGAGAGAGGGCGGGCGTCAAGGGGTAGAAAGATGGGTAATCCTGCGGATGTGCCCTCTGCCTTGCCAGGGATAGAGTAAAAGCTGCTGGATATGATTTTTGGAGGGTGAGATATGAAGATGGCGCCGTCTCCTGCCGTGCAGCCGCAGATCGCCTCGATGCGCTGGCTCTTTGTGATCGCGGGTATCCTGGCCGGCATTGCGGGCATACAATTATTTGTGCTGAGCGAGCAGACAGATCGTTATTTTGCCTGGACAATTGTTCCTCCGCTCATGGCTGCCTTTCTGGGGGCTGCGTTCTGGACTGGCGCGCTTGGGGTCTTTCTGGCTGCGCGTGAGCGCACCTGGGCGGGGGCACGCTCCATCTTTTTGGGCGCCGGCGTCTTTACGCTGCTCATCTTGATAACGACCTTGCTGCACCTGGACCGCTTCCATTTGAAAGCTGCCGATGGGCCAGCTATCGGCTTTGCGCTGGTCTGGCTGGCGGTCTATATCGGGCTGCCGCCAGTGATGGTGGTCCTGCTGCTGCGGCAGATGCGCGCGCCGGGTACGGCGACGGCGCGTGGGGCACCGCTGGCGCCCTGGCAGCGGGCTGCGCTGGCGCTGGTGACGCTCGGCATTGTCGCCGTGAGCGCTGGACTCTTTCTGGCGCCGCAGGGTGTTTTGTCACTCTGGCCCTGGAACCTGACGCCGCTGACGGCGCGGGTGGTGGCCTCGGTGCTGATGACGATGGCAACGCTTATCGGGGTGCTAGCCTGGGAGAATGACCGAAGCCGGCTGAAAATTTCTCTGATCGGGTTGGTGGTTGGCGCGCTGCTAGAGTCCATCGCGCTGGCGCGGTATCTGGGCGAGGTCCATTGGGAGCGCCCCGCCGCGTGGCTCTACGTCCTCTCGCTGCTGGCGCTCTTCGTTGTTGGTTTTGCTGGCTTGCTTGGCCGCCGGTAGCCGGCTGGTGGTTAAAACCGCGCCTGAAGTCCCCCAAGGGGACGCGAAGTCCGCCTTCGTGGACTGAGTGGAAGCGACATGCCCTCCCTGCCGGCAGGGATGCCGGCGGTACAGACGGCAGGTCGGCCCCCTGCCCGCGCCAAAACGGGTATAATAGAGGGGAAAGCGAGGTGACTCTATGGCTCAGCAAACGCTGATCCTCAACATTTCAGATGACCTCTATCACCGCCTCAAGCAGCGCGCAGAAGCAGCGCACCGCAGCGTTGAGGCGGAAGTTGTCAATACGCTCTCGGCATCGGTAGCCGCAGATGCAGGAAGGCGGACTGACCTGGCTGAGTTGCTCGACGCGCTGGCACAGATGGATGATGAGGCGCTGCGGCAGGCATCGCGCAATACGTTAGCGCGTGAGGCAGACGAGGGACTTCGCCAGCTGCGCGCCCGGCGCACGCAGGAGCAATTAACGGCTGAAGAGCTTGAACGGCAGACGGAACTCCTGCGCCAATACGACCGGGGCTTGCTGATTCGCTCGCAGGCTCTCGCGCTCCTTAAACAACGCGGGCGCAACATTGATGCGCTGCCCACGTAATCGTGAGAAACGCCCAGCCCAGCCGACGGGAGTTTTTAACCGTCGGCTGGGCTGGGCGAGCTTCTGCGAGCCGATGACCCACCATTGGCCGTTGAAAGGCACTCTGCTGGTGAGCCATTCATAACGCCCTTCGGAGATAAGTTCCTGGGCAGTGCTGGAGTGTTTCCAGAGTTCGTTGATCATAGGATGCCTCCTGAATGCTGCCTGTATCTTCTCCGCTTTCAATTGGATACCAGCCAGTAGTCTTAGAAGTCCGATCAGTTCGCTTTTGATGGCCTCGCCTATCGGAGCTTCTGCAATCTGCTGGCCGACGTGGACGATGCTCTCGCCAACTGCTTGTATCACCTTCATTATAGTCCCCACGCTCAAGCGGCGGACGCTTCTGTTGCCTGCTATCTCTGTCGTTCCGACCCTGCCACGCGCCGGCTGGAAGCCAGCGCTACAAGTAGGTACATGCGTTTGCTGGCACATCTCTGCTGCGCTGGCGTCAGACTTGCAAAGAAGCTTGAGTGGTACAGAACTATCGCAGAGCGAGGAAAAGAAAGGAGCGAGTGCATCGACGATGAAAAATGGAAAGACCCCTGAGGTGGTGGTGATTACCGGCGCGTCCGCCGGGCTGGGGCGGGCTATTGCCAATGAGTTTGCGCGGCATGGTGCGAAGATTGGGCTGCTGGCGCGTGGGCGCGAGCGGCTGGAGGAGGCGCGCCAGGAGGTGGAGCGCCTGGGCGGCAAGGCGCTGGTGCTGCCGACGGATGTTGCCGACTTTGAGCAGGTGGAGCGAGCAGCGGCAGAGGTAGAGCGCGAGTTTGGCCCCATCGACATCTGGATCAATGACGCGATGGTGGGCGTGATGTCGCCGGTGAAGGAGATGCAGCCGGAGGAGTATCGGCGGGTGACGGAGGTGACGTATCTTGGCCAGGTGTATGGCGTGCAGGCGGCGCTCAAGCGGATGCTGCCGCGTGATCACGGCAAGATTGTGCTGATTGGCTCGGCTCTGGCCTATCGTGGCATTCCGCTGCAATCGGCGTACTGCGCAGCGAAGCATGCCATCCAGGGCTTTGCCGATTCGCTGCACAGCGAACTGCTGCACGATAAGAGCAATGTCAGTGTGACGATGGTGCAGATGCCGGCGATGAATACGCCGCAGTTCAACTGGGTCAAGACCCGCCTGTCGCGCCAGCCGCAGCCGGTGCCGCCGATCTATCAGCCAGAAGTGGCGGCGCGGGTGGTCTATTGGGCGGCGCATCACAGGCGGCGCCGGATCGATGTGGGCGGCTCGACGGCGATTGTTATCACCGGCAATAAGCTGGCCGCGTGGCTGGGCGATTGGTATCTGGCAAAGACCGGCTACAAGAGCCAGCAGGCGGATAAGCCGCTGCCGGCCAATCGCCCGGATAACCTGTGGGAGCCGGCGCCCGGCACGTATGGCGCGCACGGTGAATTCGGCGACAGGGCGCATACGCGCAGCTATCAGGCGTGGGCCAATACGCATCGCGGCCTGACGGCGCTGACGCTGGCGGGCGTGGCGGCGCTCGGCGCTGCCGGCGTGGCGCTGATGAAAGGACGCGCATGAAACTTCCGACGATCAAACGCGAGGTCTTCAACAAACAATTTATCGAAGTGGAGACGCGGCAGCCGGCGATGCTAAGCTATCAACTGCGCGAGGGGTCGGGGCGCTTCTTAGCACAGCGGCGCGTGGTGATTGGGCTGTCGCTGATGGCGACGACTGCGCTGAGCTTGATTAGCCTGTATCAGATGGGGCTGATTAAGCGGCTGCCGGAGCCGCCGCTGCCCCGTTTTAACGCCGGGAAGGTCAATCGCTCGGAGGAGGCGTATCGCTGGCTGGAGACGCCCGATGCCTTTCTGGGGCTGGGCAGCTACGCGGCGACGATGGCGCTGGCGGCGATGGGCGGCCCCAATCGGGCGCAGGAGCGCCCCTGGATTCCGCTGGCACTGGCGGCCAAGGTAGGTTTGGACACGGCGCTGGCGGGTTTTCAGGTGGTGATGCAGGCGCGCAAGCTGCATACGTACTGCTCCTGGTGTCTGCTGACTAGCGCGGCGACGCTTGGCAGCCTGCCGCTGGTTCTGCCAGAGGCGCGTGCGGCGCTGCGGCGGCTGTTGGGGAAATGATCGGATGATTGAGCGGCTGCCATTTATTCCGTATCCGCCGATTGAGCGGCATGGGGTGATTGGGGACCGGCGCACGGCGGCGCTGGTGGCCGCCGATGGTACGCTGGACTGGCTCTGCCTGCCAGATTACGATGGGTCGAGCCTGTTCAGTGTGCTGCTGGATGCCGGCCAGGGGGGCTTCTGGCGCGTTGGCCCGGTGGCGCCGGCGCTGGGGCAGCAGCGCTATCTGGAGGAGAGCGCCGCGCTGGTGACAACCTGGAGCGCCGATGGCTATGCGTTGGAGCTAACGGACGCGATGGCCTGGCCGGAGGATGAGCGGCCCAGGGAGGTTGAGGATCAGCGGGTGGTGCTGCGCCATCTGCGCTGCACGCGAGGCGAGGTGGCCTGCGGGCTGCTGATTCGCCCGCGCACGGATTTCCGGCGGGCGGCGTCGGTGCTGCATGTGCCACAGGGGTTACAGATGCGCGTGGGCAGCCACCGGCTGGGCCTGTGGGCCAGCCGGCCTGTGCAGGTCGATCCGACGGGCGCGCATGCGTTCTTCCGGCTGCACGCGGGCGAGGATGCCTGGGCGGTGCTGAGCTATGGCGGCGCGCCGGAGGAGTGGAACGAGGAGAAGGCGTATCTGGCGTTGCGGGCGGCGATGACGTACTGGCAGAACTGCCTGGGCAATCTGACCTATCAGGGGCCGCGCCAGGCGCAGGCGCGGCGCTCGGCGCTGGTGCTGCATCTGCTGAGCTACGCGCCGGATGGCTCGCTGGTGGCCGCGCCAACGACTTCGCTGCCAGAGCGGCTGGGCGGCAGCCGCAACTATGATTATCGCTTTGCCTGGGTGCGCGATGCCTCGCTGTCGCTGGCGGCGCTCTCACTGCTGGGCGATACCGATACGGCGACGCGCTATCTGGACTGGCTGTGTGGGCTGGGGTCATTGACCGACGCGCCGCTGCAAGTGGCCTATGGGCTGAGCGGTGGGATGGACCTGGAGCAGCACGATCTGCCCGATCTGGCCGGCTATCGTGGCTCGCAGCCGGTGCGCGAGGGCAATCGTGCCTATTTGCAGCAGCAGCGCGGCTCGCTGGGCTATCTGGTGGATTGCGCCGAGCTGCATCTGGCGGAGGGCGGTTCCTGGCGCGAGGACTATTGGCAGTTGATCAAGAAGATTGCGGCTAATACCGTTGCTACCTGGCGTGCGCCAGACAGCGGCATCTGGGAACTGCCGGCACAGGCGCACTATGTGAGCAGCAAGGTGATGGATTGGGTGACGCTAGATCGGGCGATCAAGATCGCGCAGCGGACGGGGCACCAGGCGGAGATCGCGCTGTGGCGGCAGGTGATGAGCGAGATTCACGCTGAGGTGATGGAGCGCGGCTGGTCCGAGCGGCTGGGGTCGTTTCGCCAGCATTACGATGGTGAGGGACTGGATGCCTCGACGCTGCTGATCCCGGTGCTGGGCTTTTTGCCGGCCAAACATCCGCGCGTGGTTTCGATGGTGCGGCGCATTGTGGAGTCGCTCTCTATCGATGGCTTTGTCTATCGCTTTCATCCCGCCGAGACGCCGGGCTATGAGGATTCGAGCCTGCCGATGGGTGAGTTTGAGGGGGCATTTTTGCCCTGTACCTTCTGGCTGGCAACCACCTATATTATGCAGGGACAGAGCCAGGCAGCAGACGAACTGCTGAGCCGGGCGGAAGCGATTGCTGGCGATCTGGGGCTGTTTGCCGAGGAGGTCGATCCGCGCACCAGCACGTTTCTGGGTAACACGCCGCTGCTCTTCTCGCAGATGGAATACGTGCGGGCTATTGTGGCGCTCGCCAAAGCGCAGGCCGGCGGGTGATGAGGACACGTCCGGCGCGGACTGGGTCCAGGACAGCATGCGTCCTAGCCTGCGCAGGCGGCCCCTAAAAGTCCTCTTTGTGCCCAGATGGGCCAAAAACCCTTGACTTTTGCTGCAAGATTGACTACACTGTTGACAAGCACGATGCGTAGGCGTGCGTTCAACTAAATCAACGGCAGCATGACTGGTGTAAAAATCACCAGCCATGCTATCGCCCCAATTCTGG
>CAZFWN010000040.1:0-36068 GCA_964522745.1 uncultured Ktedonobacterales bacterium | reverse complement strand
CGTTAAAGTATTGCGCCGAAGGAAGCAGTTCCAGCGCGCCGGGGAAGTTCCTGGCGAGCTTTTGCAAGACGCTTGGATCGAGCAGACATCCTGTAATCCCAAACTCAGAGACTGGAAGCTCACAAGGGGCTTGGAAGACCACCTGCGTCAAGAATTTGGTGGCTCCCAGATAGGGTGTCCCCATTGTGACCACCCGACCCACCTTCCCAACAGGCACGCCTTGGATCATGTTGACTGATCCTGGCAATTTGACCAGGGCGCTCGCAATCAATCCACCCTGGGAGTGCGCCAGAATATTGACCTTATCAGCTCCGGTGAGCGCGAGGACGTGATCAATCACCGTCAGGACACGGGCCGCATTGAAATCAGCCCCTTTGCGCCAATCGACGCCGACGGGAATAAAGCATTTTTTGGTGGCGGCACAGGCTTTCAGATCGGCATCGGACAAAGCAAGAGCATAGCCGCTCTGCTCAAGATTATATGCGGTCACATCGTAGAAGTGTACAGTAGGCTCCCCCTTTACTGAGAGGGCATCAAAGGCGCCGCCAAGAGTTCCAATCAGTGGACGGTTTGTGCCGTTAGCGACATCAACGTTCCATTTGGCCCCAGGCTGGCTAGGCGAACTTCCATCAGGCGCCAATTGCAGATATTGCAGTGCCTCCATATCGCATTTCGCTTGCTTGGCGGTGTTGAAGACACTGATGCAGTCTGCCAGGGTTTGCGCTTGCGGCCAGACTTCTTGTGATGGAGTTTTTTCCGCTGGGAGGTTCGCCAGATACGAGCTAATGATCCCAGGAATGAAGATGATGGGGCGAGCCGGCATCTGGGGGGTAATGGGGTTGCCCGCGCTGGTGCCCAGGACCAGCGAAAGCGCGCCGAAACAGCACTCGGTGTAATCTATCTCAATGGGATAGGTTCCAGCGCTGGGGTAGTGAACAGTAACAGTGGTCTGGGTTGGCGCGCTTGGCTGATTGAACGCGCCAACCACAAGAAAGCCGGTTACATACCCAACACTGTTCCCACTGCTGTTCTTGGCAGGGGGATTCACCAGGGAGCCAGAGGAATACTTGGGTTGGGCACTCCCATTGGATGCCTGTTCCGGCCCACTGGAGAGAATCCACCCATCATCGGAGAAAAAGTTGAAGGTGACATCCCCCATTGCGCCTATCGTCAGATTGGCAGTGAAGACCGCCTGAAAGTTCACAGGGTTGTTCGGCGTTCCCCCCTGTCCGGTTGCCACAGTAGAACAGGTGCCGCCGCCCCCTGGGTTGGGCACTACATCGGTGAATGGGCGAGTATTTGGGTTCACAGTGGTAGAACACCCAATACCAGCGCTGGTAGGAGGGTTGAAGTCAATCACCGGAAATGACTGGGAGGGCGCCGAGCCTGAAAGAACCGACGGGTCAAATGCCCCGCTGTTGTTGGGATTGGAGTAGAATGCGCCCTTGATGTTGTCAATGCTCACCGGGATGGGAGCGCTGGCGGCGCGCCCTTTGGCATAGGTGGTCAAGAAAAGGAGGCTGAGCAGCACGAAAAGACAGGTGGCGATCACTGGGAGGCGCCACTTTGAGGCAACACGCGACATAATTTTCCCCTCCATTGAGTGGGCATGTGTTCTGAGGCTAAATGAACCCATCCGTAACTGGCGAGCGCAGACGCGCTCACACCTACTAGAAGTATACCGAATAAATCTATGTGAACACCAGAGTGAATTGGTGTAGATTGGGTAAATATTCGATTATAGAAGTTTGCGTCTTAACTTCTATAATCGTCTTGTGTACAACAAGACAAGATAAGCCAATAGAGCAAATCTGCTAATTTAAAAATACCAATAAGCAATCTATGTTGCAGATACGAGAGTGTGCAGACGGGCACACAACATGCTATTTCCTTTGTTTGGCTCGCTTGTTGGTGAACCCACGTAATGCGCGGAGCCATGTGCCCATTGGTGGCTTGCCAATGGGCACATGGCTCCATCTGCCCCTGTGCTATAATAGAACAGCATTTCTACTTGCGAGGTGTCGCTATCGCCAGGCTTCCCCAGACGTTTTATGAGCAACCCACGCTGGAACTGGCCCGCGCCTTGCTAGGCAAGACGGTGCTGCACGCGACGCCGGAGGGCGTCTGCGGCGGCGTGATTGTCGAGACGGAGGGTTATATCTCGGCCATCGATCCAGCGGCGCACGGCCACCGCCGGCCCACGCCGCGCACCCGGATTATGTACGGACCGCCCGGCTATGCCTATATCTACTTCAGCTACGGCATGCACTGGATGCTCAATATCAGCACCGAGCCGGAGGGCATAGGCGCCGCAGTGCTGATTCGCGCCATTCAGCCAACAGTGGGCCTCGACCTGATACGCCGGCGGCGTGGGGAAGCCATGCCGCTGCGTGATCTGGCGCGTGGGCCTGGCCGCGTCTGCGCCGCGCTGGGGCTGACACTGGCCGAAAACGGTCTGCCCCTGACCGGCGAGACCCTCTGGTTGGATGACGAGCCAGGGTTGCCGCCAGAGGCGGTGATCGCCACTTCCACCCGCATTGGCATTAGCAGGGGAACTGAACTTGACTGGCGCTGGTATCTCGCCGGGTGCCCATATGTTTCTGGGAGCCGGAATGGGGTGCCACACTAGCTGGCATACCTCCTCTGGTTGAAACGGAGGCCGGTTGGAAGCCGGCGCTACCAGTGACAGGCTCATTTTGATTATCGGGAGGATGGTCCGTGCCCATCGCTTTGTTGCCAACCGATGTTGCCGCCAAGATCGCCGCCGGCGAGGTGGTCGAGCGGCCCGCTTCAGTCGTCAAAGAACTGCTGGAGAATGCTATTGACGCCGGCGCGACGAGCATCCGCGTTGACCTGCTGGATGGCGGGCTGCGCCTGATTCGCGTGAGCGACAACGGGCGCGGCATCCCCGCCGACGAGCTAGCGTTGGCCCTGGCACGCCACGCCACCAGCAAAATTCAGGCGCTGGACGATCTGGAGCGCATTCGCACGCTGGGCTTTCGCGGCGAGGCGCTGGCAAGCATCGCCGCTGTCTCGGACCTGACCCTGACCAGCCGCCCGGCGACTAGCGAGGTTGGCGCAGCGATCAGCGTCCAGAATGGCGCCCTGGGCAGCGTCAGCAAGGCTGGCGCACCCGCCGGCACAACCGTGCTGGTGCGCGACCTCTTTGCTAGCGTGCCGGCACGCCTGAAGTTTCTCAAAAGCCGCAGCACCGAAGCCGGCCATTGCCTGCACCTGCTGCAACAATACGCGCTGGCCTATCCAGAGGTCCGCTTTAACGTCTCCAGCGAGGGCCGGCAGGTCTTCAGCACCGGAGGCGACGGCAACCTGCTGAGCGCGCTAGTGGCCATCTACGGCCTGGAGATCGCGGACCAGATGATCGAAGCGCAGTCTGAGCCGCGCCCTGACCAGGATGAGCGCTATCCGCCGCCGCAGGTCTCCGGCTACATCAGCCGGCCAGGTTGCTATAAATCCAGCCGGCAGTATCTTTCGTTCTTTGTGAATCGGCGCTGGGTGCAGAGCCGCACGCTCAACTTTGCTGTCGAAGAAGCCTATCACTCGCTGCTGCTGGCGGGGCGCCATCCCATCGCCGTGCTGAACATCCAGCTTGACCCAGGGCTGTTGGATGTGAATGTGCATCCGGCCAAAACGGAGGTTAAGTTTCTGCGCGAGCGCCAGGTCTACGCCAGCGTGCAGCGGGCTGTCCGCGCCGCCCTGCTGGAGATCAGCGAGGCGCCCCACCTGGCTGATAGAGCCTTCTCGCCTGCCGACTGGCTTGGTGAGCCAGCAGTAAATGACAGTCTCGCTCCAGAGGCGCCTGGTGCTGGTCTGCCTGAAGAAACGAGCGACCAGCAGAGCGAAGCCGGCCATCCAGCATCAGGCGCGCCAACGATGCCCTTCAGAGCGCCACCGGCCCAACCCACCTTTGCGCAGGGGCCACTCTGGGGCCTGGCGCCCAGGGACTGGACCGGCAGATCGGGCACACCAACGCAGGCGCCCTGGGAGCGCGGCGAGCGCACCAGAGGTGGCGCTGCCGGGTTTACCCTGCCCACACCCGGCGCGCACGAGCAGTTTCAGACCACCGGGCGGCTACCACCGCTGCGCGTACTGGGCCAGCTTGCCCAGAGCTATCTGCTGACCGAAGGCCCGGACGGATTGTATATTCTTGACCAGCACGCTGCGCACGAGCGCATCCTGCTAGAAGAGATGGTTGCCGAGTTGAAGACACGCGCTGCCACCAGCCAACTGCTGCTCAACGCGCTGCTGCTGGAATGCGCGCCACGCGAGCGCGAGGCCATCGAGGACCGGCTAGAGGCGCTGCGCGCCATTGGCTTTGATCTCGAACCCTTCGGCCCAGCCACGCTGCTGGTACGTGCCGTGCCGGGGCCGCTGGCAAAAAAAATACTGGCCGGCAGCGATGAATTGCGTGTATTATTGTTGGAGATAGCCGGCTATCAAGAGACTGGGGGCGGCCACAGCGAAACCTGGGAAGAACACGCGCTGGCAAACGTCGCCTGCAAAGCAGCGATCAAAGCCGGCGATGCCCTCTCGCTTGAAGAGATGCGCGCCCTGATCGGCCAGTTGGAGCAGGTGGATGCCCGCTATAGCTGCTGCCACGGGCGCCCAACGATGGTACACATAAGCCTGGCTGCGCTGGCGCGCCAGTTTGACCGGCGCTAACTTGGAGGGCCACCTTCGCGGACTCCCCACCCCAGGCAGAGTGGGCAGAGTAGGCATTCTTCTGCTCTCAAAGAAAGGGATACTAACCTCATGTTTGATTGGCTTTCTCCCGCCATACAGGCTGAAATTGATGACCTGGCCCAGCACTATGGTCCGGCCCGGTTTGAAACCGTTAGCATGGATGGCAATAGCTATCTCTTTCGCGATACCCCGCGCACCTGCGAGGTCTGCATGGTTATTCGCCGCCCGAATGGATGCCTGCTGACCATGAAAAAGAGCTTCTACCCCGACGGCGCCTTTCGCCTGCCCACCGGCGGCATCGATCCAGGCGAATCCATCCTGGGCGCCCTCCAGCGCGAAATTCAGGAGGAAACCAACCTCACCACCACACTGCTGCGCTTTTTGGGCGCGCTCGTCTATCGCACAGAGGCCGGGCCGCGCTTTGCCACCTTCATTTTCCTGCTGGAAGAAACCGGCGGCGTCTTACAGGTCAACGATCCTGGAGAGCAGTTGGAGGCGTTTCGAGAGATTGAGCTTGCCGACCTGCCAGGTCTGATCGAACACCTCAACCAGCTGGAGCATCGCTACGACCCTGAGATCACCAGCTATTGGGATGATTGGGGACGCTTTCGCGTGCCGGCGCATCGCCTGGTCTGGGAGCAGTTACATAGTTGAAATGCACGGCACGAAGAGGAAATGGGCATGAGCACCTTCAAGCTAGACCCATCTGAGGTCACCTACAGTGGCTCAAGCGCTCATAGTGGTCACCGCAAGAAAACGCGCTACTCACGAGCTATCATGCTTTCTGGCGCTGAACTGGTGCTTCAGCACCGGCCAACCGGCATTGAAGTGCGCGGCGCTCTCCCTGCCGGCCACTATTCCCGCAAAGAAATGAGGCAGCTTCGACAACGGCTCTACGAAGAACTCTATGCCGCCTTAGAGCAAGCCGTTGCCAGGGTTCTCAGACTTCCAAGGCAGTAAGAAAGTCCTGTTTTTGGCTCGCGCTCACCTTGATATGCTATTGTCTAGCAAAGATTTGCTCTACTGTGTTCTTGTTCGGAAGATAAGGCGTATCTATGCAGCTTCAATCGCTGAAAACAACGATTCAGGGCATAATGGCGCGGGCAGAGCAACTGCGCGGCCCCACTGAGCGTCAGACCCTCTATTTGCATACCTGCCAGGTGCTAACACTACTTCTCGAAGCGCCGGGCGAGGCCCAGCCAGGCTGGTCTAGGGCGGCGCTGACGCTGCTGCGCCCACTGGCCGAGCGGCAATCTGGCCCTATGCCCTCGATCACCGCCTCGCGTCCGCTGTTCGCTGCTCAGCGCAGCCGCCCACTGGTGGAGGCTATTGGCGCGGCTCCGGCGCTCACCGAATTTCAGGAACACTTGCAGACCATCCTGGAACTGCCTGATATTACCTCTATTGCCTCCCTTGAAGAAATCCTTACTGTCCTTGAAGCGGCGATCTCGGTTGGCGCGCCGCGCTATAATCGCGGCGATATTGCCGGCTGCGCCCGGCTCTATCTGGCAACCGCGCTTACCCTCGTCAACGCCCAGGTAAGTCGGGGCTTTGCGGGCCAGGCACGCGCGCTGGATACGCTTAAAAAAGGACTGTCCGAACTGCCGCTGCTCAGCGACGTGGATGAGCGCGCCTGGGCGCTGCGCCATGCCTTTGATCGCGTGCTAAAATGAGACCCCAACCTTCTACAACTTCCTGTTCTTCGCAAAGGAGCGGCCTTTATGGACATCAAGCGGGCGATTGCCGAACGTCACAGCAGCTTGATCGAGTTGCGACGCGATTTGCACCAGTACCCCGAACTGGCAATGGAAGAGACTCGCACCGCCGGCATCATTGCCGAGCGCCTCAGCGCCAGCGGGCTGGAAGTTCGCACCGGCATCGGCAAGACCGGCGTGGTCGGCGTGCTGCGCGGCGGCCAGCCGGGCAAGACACTGGCGATCCGCGCCGATATTGATGGCCTGCCCGTGCTGGAAGAGAACGATCTGCCCTTCAAGTCGAAAGTGCCGGGCAAGATGCACGCCTGCGGGCACGACGGCCACGTGGCTATCGGCCTGACCGTCGCCGATATTCTAGCCCAGCAGCGCGAGCAGTTGCGCGGCAATATCAGCTTCCTCTTCCAGCCAGCCGAGGAGCGCATCGGCGGCGCCCAGCCGATGATCGACGATGGCGCGCTCAAGAACCCCGATGTGGACGCGGTGATCGCCCTGCACCTGTGGAACAATATGCCCGCTGGACTGGTGAGCGTGCGCCCCGGCCCGACCTTCGCCAGCGCCGATGCCTTCACTATCCATATACGCGGCAGCGGCGGGCACGGCGCCATGCCCCATCAAACGGTGGACCCTATTCTGGCCGGCTCAGAGATTGTCGTGGCCCTGCAATCGCTGGTCAGCCGCGAGCTTTCGCCCTTCAATCCCGGCGTGGTGACTATTGGCAGCTTTCATGGCGGCACCGCGATGAATATCATCCCCGATGAAGTCATCTTGCAGGGCACCTTCCGCGCCTTTGCCCATACAGACCGCAACCACCTGGCAGCGCGCATTCAAGAACTGGCGCAGCATGTGGCGACTGGCCTGCGCGCCACTGCAACGGTGGAGATCGAAAGCGGCTGCCCACCCTGCGTCAGCGACGCTGGCATGGCGCGGCTGGTGCAGCGGGCAGCAGCCGAGGCGGTTGGCGAGCAGAACGTGCGCGACGATCAGTTGACCACTGGCGCCGACGACATGGCCCTCTTCCTTGACGCTATCCCCGGCTGCTATTTCCTCGTCGGCACGCAAAACAAGGCCACCGGTTGCGACGCGCCGCACCACAGCGCGCGCTTCAAGATCGACGAGGCTGGCCTGCCCGTCGGCGTCGAAGTGATGGTGCGCGCCGCGCTGGACTATCTTCAATAAATAAGGACTTGGATCGCCGGCCTCTGAGAGTGCCTCGTTGGCTCCCAAGGCCGGCGCTCCAGACACACCTTGCTGCTTACTCCGCCGGCAAGAACATAGACACATTCCCACCGGCAACCACAAGGACATCCCAACATAGCCACTAAACTAACAGCACGCGAAAGCAAATGCCAGGGCGTCCGTTTCTGATCGCCCCCCAGGAGAGACCCATGCCTAAGAACCCACTACATCAAGCCGTTGCACACTTGCAATCACCGGATGCCCGCAAGCGGCGGGCAGCGGCTAAATCTCTGGGGGCGCTTGGCGATAGGCAGGCAGTCGAATCCCTGATAGGGGTTCTTCTCCAGGATTCCGATGGGTGGGCACGTATGGCCGCAGCAATAGCCTTGGGAGAAATGAGTGATCCACGTGCCGTGAACCCCCTGATCGCGTGTCTCCAGGACCAGCAGCAAAAGGTACGTGAAGCCGCCGCCGGGGCGCTGGCACAGATTGGAGATCCACAGGCCGTTGAACCACTCATCGCCTGTCTTCAAGATCAGCAGAGCGAGGTGCGCACTGCCACCGCTACTGTCTTGGGGCGACTTGCGGATCGTCGAGCCGTTGAGCCGTTGATCGGGTGCCTTGGAGATCACATCGTATCGGTACGCCGGGCAGTGGTGCTGGCGTTACAGGCGCTGAGGGATGAACGCGCTGCCGAGCCGCTCATCGCTCGCCTCCAGGATCAAGACTGGCAGGTACGCTACTACACGATTGAATCCCTGGGGCAGCTTGGTGGTGCCCGCGTCCTCCCGCTCCTGGTTGCCGCCCTCCAGGACGAGGTGAGCAATGTACGTGGTGCCGCTGCGCGCGCGCTCGGCAAGCTGGGAGAGCCGCAAGCGATTACGCCGTTACGAGCGGCCCTCCAGGACCAGGATAGGCAGGTGCGCGTAGCAGCTACGGGGGCATTGGGACGGCTGGGCGATCCGCAAGCCATCGAGCGCTTGATTGCCTTTCTCCAGGACCAGGAGGAGGGAGGACATGAAGCAGCCGCACATGAACTGGGCGAGATAGGCGATGCCAGGGCTGTTGAGCCGTTGATCGCCTGCCTTCGATACGACGATAGCACTCTCTCCTTCAAAGCTGCCTGGTCATTGGGAAAGTTGGGTGATACCCGTGCAGTTGAGCCGTTGATCGCCTGCCTCAAGAGCTATCATTATGCACTGCGTGGAACTGCCGCAGAGGCGCTGGGCAAGCTGCGGGATGTACGTGCAGTTGAGCCGTTGATCGCCTGCCTCAAGGATCAGCACTTCTGGGTGCGCAGTGAAGCTGCTGGCGCGCTGGGGCAACTTGGTGATACACGCGCCATTGTGCCCTTGACTCCCTGCCTTCGGGATGCGAATGGAGAGGTACGCCGCTCTGCCGCTGCGGCCCTGCAACGCTTGCATGGCGCACAGGAGAGCGCAGACCCCTTCCAAGCAGGTAATTGACAGAATGGCGCCGCCAGTAGAGGATACTACCGGCGGCCATTATTATTCGTATACTCTCTAGAAGGAGGATTACACAACATTCATGGGACAACAAGTCGTTATCAACGAGGCCAAAAGCCCCAATATCATCCTGCGCTTCCTCTGGTTTCTGCTCGCTGGCTGGTATATTGGCATCGGAGTTCTCATACTCAGTGCTATCTGTGCTGTGACGGTCATTGGCATTCCGATCACCTTCTTTCTTGTTGATCGCTTGCCTACGATCATGACCCTGAAAGCACGCAGCAGAGAACTAGAAGTGTTCGAGGATAGCAAAGGCAAATTGGAGAGCCGTCGGGTCTCACCAAAGCAGACCAATATCGTTCTCCGCGTCCTCTACTTTATCTTCATCGGCTGGTGGCTCAGCGCGCTCTGGACTCTCCTTGCCGTCCTCTGCCACCTCAGCATCATTGGCAGCCCTATAGCCTTTGTTATGGTTGATCGGATACCACGTATCGCCACACTGGCGAAGCTCTAACGCCAGGTCTGCATCCACGCGCCCGGCTGCCAGCCATGCTGGTCGAGCGCAGCTAAAAAGGGGACGACGTGATCGACGGCAGCCTGGAGGATGCGCTCGCCGTCCTCAGCGCTGCCTGTGGCCGCAGCGCCGGCATAGCCGGCTGCGGCCAGTTCTCCATACGCGCCGAAGACCTGAATGGGCAGATCAAACGGCTCACCGGGAAAATCAGCCGCTGCTGGCAGGCGCACCAGTTCAGGAGCTATCGCCGCGACTGCGGATGTCTCAGACTGGCCGCCATGATTCAGATCAACAGCAACGCCCTGCGCTGCCAGCACCTGCTGTGCCCGTCGCTGCCAGCCGAACATGACCGCCAGGTGCATGCCCAGGTCGTGATGCGCCCGACGCGCTGCGATTTCGACTGGCGCAGCATTGCCATCGTGCGCTGTAATCACCAGCAGTTTCGTGATCTGGTGCGCGTGCAGGCTGGCCGCCACATCATAGATCAGGTGCGCGAGCGTTTCGGGCCGCACCGAAAGGGTCCAGGGGAACGAGAGATGATGCCAGCTCATCCCATAGGCAACAGGCGGCAGCACCAGCATACCCTCCAGCCGCGCCGCCACGCGCAAGGCCAGTTCATGCGCCACCAGCGTATCCGCGCCATAGGGCAGATGAGGGCCATGATATTCAGTCGCTCCGACGCCAACGACGGCTTTATCATAGCCGCCCGCCAGCACTTGCTCGGCGGTTAAGCCCTGCAAGCTTGCGCCATGCTGTGTCATCGGGACTGGTCCTCCCCCGGCGCCTGCGCAGGCGCCGAAAGATCGAGAAAATAGGTGCGGTCCGGGCCATAGCCAGGGGGAAGATCAGGGCCGCGCTGCCAGCCGGTGGCCTCATAGAGCCGCACCGCCTCACGATAGGCCGCGCGCGTTTCCAGATGCAGGCGCCGCCAGCCTCGCGCCCGCGCCTCTGCCATCGCGTGCAGCAGCAGCCGGCGCCCAATGCCACGCCCCCGATAGGACGCATTGACAAACAGCTTTGAGAGTTTGGCTTCAGAGTTTCCAGCGAGCGTAAGTACCACTGACCCAACCGGAGTGCCGGCAAGATCAGCCACCCACTCCAGCACCGGCCCATCTCCCGCCGTGCCAAACGCGACCACATCGGCATCGAGGCCATCGGGGTCTGGCTCGATTCCATAGGAGCGGAGGGTTGCAAACACAAACTGCTGTACGGCAGCGCCATCAGCCGGCGTGGCGCGGCGAATCTGAAGGTCGTTGAGGTCGGGCAAATCTGGCGACTGATGTATCATTGTATGTTCCCTATGATCTGCTTGAGCATCAGCATAAATCTGTAGCTTCGCCGAATACAGTCGGCGCGAGGGGCAATGTTGGGGCGCCATCTCTACTAAGGAAGCGGCAGGTGTTATGAGGGTTCATTCCTGACTTACTTACCTTCAGTATTATAGCTCACTGATCAAGAGAGGCGCATCGGCCAATTGGCCGATGTTTTTTGCAGACCCTTCGGATATACTCTCAATGCTTCAAGCGCGAAATGTACGTGGAGATCGAAAGGAGATGCTTATGCCTGGGAGCGACAACACTGACGCAGACACACTGCAAGAGGGCAGCGGAGCAGCAGCAGAGCAGGCTCAGGCAGCTGCGCACGTCCCAATGACCGAGGAGCAGATTGAGTCTATCCAGGTCGGGGAACTCAAGCCACTAGCCGGGCCTATCGCTATCGTCGATTACGACCCCGCCTGGCCTGGCCTCTTTGAGCGCGAGGCCGAGCGGGTTCGGGCCGCGCTTGGCGACCGGGTGCTGCTGCTCGAACACATCGGTTCGACCTCGGTGCCAAAGCTCGCTGCCAAGCCGAAAATTGACATGCTGCTGGTGGTAGCGAACTCAGCAGACGAGGCGAGCTACGTCCCAGCTTTGGAGGCCGCCGCCTATGTGTTGCAGGTCCGAGAGCCGGACTGGTACGAACACCGCATGTTCAAGGGGCCAGACATAGACATCAACCTGCATGTCTATTCGTTGGGCTGTCCGGAGATCGACCGTGTGCTGCTCTTCCGCAACTGGTTGCGCCGCAATGAAGCTGATCGCCTGCTGTACGAGCGCACCAAGCGAGAGCTTGTGCGCAAGGACTGGAAGTACATGCAAAACTACGCCGATGCGAAAACCGCAGTGGTTGAGGAGATTCTGGCGCGGGCGCAGCAACACGCAGGGATACTCCTCTGATAGTTGGGGGCATCTTCTACCAACTCGCGTTGAAGTGTGGGCGGGGATGTAGCGCCGTGAACGTTCCGGCCCGTCGCCTATAGCGCGGGCGTCTCGCCCGCCGTACCAGTTGGCTGGCTGGACTACTGGCAAAGAGAAGCGCGCTGCCTGCGTAGCGCAGGCGCGGGACGCCGGCCCCCCCGAACGCCAGCGGAACTGCCTACCCTTCGCACGAGCAGGCCGGCATGCCACCGATGGCTGGAACGACCACCGGCGCTGCAGGCTACAGGCAGGCGGTGGCATCTTCCTACCAGCGTTTAGAGCGCCCGAACTGGACGGGCCGGCTGGAAGCCGGCGCTACAAGCGGATGATGGCGTTACCGGCGGATGTTATAGAAGGCTGCTATCCCGGCATAGTGCGCGGCGCGGCCTAGCTCCTGCTCAATCGCCATTAGCCGGTTGTATTTCGCCACGCGCTCGCTGCGCGCCGGCGCGCCGGTCTTGATTTGCCCGGCGTTGGTTGCCACGACCAGATCAGCAATGGTCGTATCCTCCGTTTCGCCGGAGCGATGCGAGACGACGGCGGTATAGCGCGCCCGCTTCGCCATCTCGATGGCCGCCAGCGTCTCGGTCAGCGAGCCGATCTGATTCAGCTTAATCAGAATCGAATTGGCGACCCCCTCTTTGATGCCCCGACCCAGCCGCTCGGTGTTGGTCACAAAGAGATCGTCGCCCACAAGCTGAATCTTGCCGCCCAGGCGGCGGGTCAGTTCCGCCCAGCCCTCCCAATCGTCTTCGGCCAGCCCATCCTCGATGCTGATAATGGGATACTCGCCCACCCACTGCTCATACAGGCTGACCATCTCGCTCGCGCTCAGCGTGCGCCCCTCGCGAGCCAGCACATACTTGCCGTTCTCGTAGAACTCGCTGGCCGCCGGGTCCATACCCATATGGATGTCCTTCCCCGGCTGATAGCCCGCCGCCTCAATGGCCGCCAGGATAACCTCCAGCGCCTCGCGGTTGGAGCCAAGCGAGGGCGCAAAGCCGCCCTCATCACCGACGTTGGTGTTGAGCTTGCGATCATGCAGCACCTTCTTGAGCGCCTGATAGACCTCGGCGCACATGCGCACCGCCTCGGCCATCGACGACGCGCCCGTCGGCAGCACCATAAACTCTTGCAGATCGGTGGAGTTTTCGGCATGCTTGCCACCGTTGAGGATATTCATCATCGGCACCGGCAGCGTAGTGGCGCTGACACCGCCCAGGTAGCGATAGAGTGACAGATCAAGCGCGGCAGCCGCCGCTTTTGCCACCGCCAGCGAGGCGCCCAGGATGGCGTTGGCGCCCAGCTTGCCCTTGTTGGGCGTGCCATCCAGTTCAATCATCGCCTGGTCAATCGCCACCTGATTGAGCGCATCCAGGCCGGTGATCGCTTCGTTGATCTCCTCATTGACGTTCTTGACGGCGTTGAGTACGCCTTTGCCACCATAGCGGCGCTTGTCGCCATCGCGCAGTTCGACGGCCTCGTGCGCGCCGGTAGACGCGCCGGAGGGCACGCCAGCCACGCCCACCGCGCCGCCCAGCAGCATCACTATCACCTCCACCGTCGGATTGCCCCGCGAATCCAGAATCTCGCGGGCCACAATATCCTGTATGACCGTATCATCGCCCATAGTCATGCGTCCGTTCCTTCTTCTCTGTATTGCCGGATGTTTTTCGTTTCGACAGGTCCGGGCGCATTATATGGAGTGCAACGCTGCGCTGTCAAACTGAGCGCTTGAAGTAGCTCTTCCCACATAAGGGAACCGCCGCTTGTAGCGCCGGCATCCCTGCCGGCGAGTGGGACTGGGGGCGGACCTGTACCGCCGGCTTCCAGCCGGCAGGGGCGAGGTTTGGGGGCGTCCTCGTGGGGCACCGGAACCGCTGGCAAGCAGGGCCAATCCCTGGAGCGGTGCTTGTACCGTTTATTTCCACATATGCTGCCCGGCTGGTGGGTTCGGGGCGAGCCAAACCTTCCTCATGCAACCCTTCGAGATGAAACTGAGCCAGAAAGTTATCTCGTGTAGCCAAGCTCTCGCGCTTTCTGGAAGGCTTGCTCAGCCTCAGCCTTTCTCCCTAACTGTTCGAGCGCACGACCTTTGCTGTCGTAGGCGGTTCCAGAGGTGGGGTCGAGTTGGAGGGCGAGGTCAAAGGCGGCCAGCGCCTCCTCTTCGCGCTCGAGGGCCTTGAGCGCAATGCCCTTGTGATAATAAGCGACTGCATCTTTGGGGGCAAGTTGGAGGGCATGCTTATAGACAGCGCGTGCTTCCTCAGAGCGTCCGAGACTCCCTAATGTATTCCCCTTGCCCAATTGAGCCGCTGCATTGCCAGGCTCAAGCTGGATCGCCTGCTCAAAGGCCGCCAGCGCTTCTGGATAGCCAAACGCTGCCCAGTGCTTCATTCCCTCCTCCACCCATTGCTCTGCGGTCTTGGTAGGCGCTGGCGCGGCTTTCGCGGCGCTTCCTGCGGCGCGGCTGGCGCTGACGTGACCTTCGGCTTTGGCTGGCGCGACTGGCGGCGACGTGACCGCCAACGGTAGGGGTGTCTCTTGCAGCAGGGCTAGCGGCGTGGCCGGCGGTGGCACCGGCGCTGGTGCGAGTGGGGGCAGATCAAACAGCACGCTGCCTGGGGCGCGCATGAAGAGAACGGGCGTACCCCATTCCAGCGAATTGTTCACCCCGACATGGAGCGCGGTGCGCGCCTCGACCAGCGCCGAGTCCACCGGCAGCCCACCGACCAGCGCCTTATAGAAGGCGCGGCTGCATTCAATGGCGGCGCTGTCACTAATGGCGTATTGCATCGCCAGCACCCCAGGAATGCCGTGCTTCACCAGCGTGGCCGCCGTGCTGGAAAACAGGTCGCGCTGGTTGCTGGTGGCGCCCTCGCAGGCGTTGAGGAGTGCCAGCCGCAGCGGGTCGTGATTCGCCAGCAGCAAGGCTAGCTGCGTCGCGCCCAGCAGGTGCGTGGCGCCCTCCTCATTCTTCACATTCAGCTCAGGCTGATCGTTGGGGCTGGCGACCATCGCCAGGATACGCAGCGGCGGCGTGATCTTGAGCGGCAGGACGGGCTGGGCCACTTCGAAATGGCGTACCAGCGGCGTGCGCCGCGAGAGGCAGAGATACTCGCCCCGGCGCGAGTCGAAGAGATACTCCCAGGGCAGCGCGGCCAGTTCTGGCGCCTGGATGCGCAGGCGCAGGCGCACGCCAGGCCGGCCCTCCTGCGACGCTCTCGTGCGGCAGGCGTCGTAGAGGGCGCGCACATTGCCGCTCAGCAGCGTCTCAAAGAGGCTGCCCCCAAAGTCCTGCACGGCCTGCCCTTCCTTCGAGAGGACGGCATCACGATGCAGGCCGCCCGATTTCAGCAGGGCGTTTTGCAGCTTGAGCAGATGGTTCTCAAGCTCCAGCTTGCCAAAGGGGAACTGCATGGGCTGGCGCGTGTCGCCCTCCGGCGAGCGCGCGGCTATACGATAGTCACGCCCGCCTGCCGCCTCAACTTCCAGGTCGAAATCCAGATAGTCCATTGCCCGCCTCCACTCGTAGTAGCCTCTCTGGCCGTCTGGTCACTACATGCTGGAGCGATTCTCGCTTGCATATCCGGCCAGCCGAAGCGCAATGCTGCTCGATACGCTTTCTATTCTACTACAACCGCACGGAGAGGGGCAAACGGGTATGTGCCCCCGAAGGGGCGCGCTTTAGACGCGAAGCTATTTGCTCATGTTCCTGCCGCCCAGCGCCCACACCCCGCAGCGACGATACAGCCAGATCATCCATCCGCCGATGGCTATCTGAAGAATAGATACCACCAGGCGGACGATGGTATACCAGACCGGATACATAAGCGACATGACTCCGGCAAGCTGTAAGATATCAATGGGAATGGCAATGATCTCGGCATTAAAAGCTACCAGCACCCCCCAGAAGACCCAGCGCCAGCGCCGCTGCACCCCTACGCCCAGCAGCGCGACAAAAAGCAGGATAGCCACCATGAATGCCGTGACATACGCGGGACGCGCATCGGCAGCAGCCTCATGTCCGAGCAATACCTGTACATAGATTGATGGGGCAGCGAGGTAGACCACCAGGAGGAAACTTCCGGCGAGGGCAAAGAACGCAATCAGCGCTAGCTGAAGGGCACACGCTGCCTGCGGCCAGGCGCGCTTTGGCCTGGGGTGCTTCTTATCGAACATTCTACTGCACATCCTTACGCCCTACTGCGTGGCGATGCCCCGCAGGATGCCCTCAACGATCTGTTCGATCAGATCAGTAGGGGGCTGAGCAACTGGAATAATCCCAGGAAGCAGCCATAGAGATATGATTGGCCCCATCATAATGCCTAGCGCAACAAACGCATCGAGGTCCGGGCGCATTTCGCCACGCGCCTTAGCAAGCTCGATCATGGCAAAGAGCTGTTGGAAGCGTGGCCCAATCATCTGCGCCTGCAAGGCTGCAAGGATTTCCGGCTTGTCCTTGAGTTCACTCAGGGCACGGAAAAAGAGTTTCGGAAGGAGCGGATACCTGGCGCCGGCCTCTAGGGTATTTCGTACCAGGAGAAACACGTCATCGCGCAGGCGGCCTGTATCAGGGATCGGGGTCTGGATATGGATGACGCCTATGGCAGCCTTGATGAGTTCCTCCTTCGAGGGCCAACGCCGGTAGATCGTCGTTTTGCCCACCCCGGCGCGAGCCGCAACCCCCTCAATGCTCATTGCCTCAACACCAACCTCGGCCAGTTCTTCAAGCGTGGCCCGTAAAATCGCCTGATGTGCCTGGGCGCTGCGTGGGCGCCCAGGCTTGCGTATCGCATCGTTTGAGACGGTCATGAAATCTGCGTTGCCTCCTCCTGCTCCTTTCCCGTCAGTGTAGCCGCGCCAGACTCCTCCGTCAAGGCGGCCATCGGGCGCTTGCGTCCGGGCAACAGCAGCGCCAGCACGATGAGCGCGAGCGAAGCCCAGAAGATCAGCCAGAAGATGCTCTGGATGGCCCAGGTACCTGCCTGGACGGGAATCTGCGCCTCCATCGCCCGCAGCGCCGCCAGCACCCTGGGATCGCCCAGATTGAGGCCGGAGCCTGGAAGCTGGGCCTGAAATTGGCTGGCAAGATCGGTGACCTGGCTGCGCGTGCGATCCAGCAGGACCGTCGTGATGATGGCAACGCCGACGGAGGAGAAGATCAGCTTGGTCGAGAGAAAGAGCGATGAGGCTTTGGCAAGCGCCTCGCCCTTCAGAGCTTCGAGCGCCAGCGTCTGCACCGGCACATTAATCATGGCGAAGCTCAGCCCAACCAGGAGCAGCCCCCAGCGCAGGTCATCAGCGCCGGCCACCGCCTGGACTGCCGTGTGCGTCCGCACCGCCGCGAGAAGCTGGCTGGCCGTTGCCGTCGGATGGATAGCTTGAGCGAGCATCCAGGCGCTCAATGATCCCAGCGCCGCCGCGAGCATGATGACCCAGCGCGGGCCGATGGCGCGATAGAGCGCGGCAGAGACTACCGTTCCAAGCAGCGTGCCCAGGCCGAGCGGCACCAACGCCAGACCGGTATCGAGCGCGGAGAGAGTGGGCAACCGCACTGCCTCAAAGTAGAGCGGCACCAGCACCAGCAAGCCAAACGAGATGATGGCGGTGCCCCAGGTGAAGAGGCTGCTCACCAGGAAATCGCGCCGCCCAAGCTGTCGCAGGTCCAGCGCGGGATCATGGCTGAGGCGCAGCGCCGAGAAGGCGAAGATGCCCAGCACTACCACGCCAGCGCCCAGCAGCAGCCAGACCAGCCAGTAGCCCCAGCCGTAGAGGTCGCCGGCGGGATTGGCCTTCGTCACCGTATCGGGATTAGTTTGTGTCACCAGCTTGAGCGCGTAGACGACGGCTATGATGCCGATGGTCGAGAGCGCCAGCCCGATGTAATCAAAGCGCACACCGCGTGCCTCGCCCGGCTTGTCGCCTGGCAGCACCACGAACGCCGCAGCCACCGCGATAATACCAACCGGCAGATTGACGAAGAAGAGGCTGTGCCAGACAAAGGTATCATTGAGCCAGCCGCCCAGAATCGGACCAAAGACGGGAGCCAGCAAGACCGGCACGGCCACTACCGCGCTTGCCCTGGCGCGCTCCTCCTGCGCAAAGGCGTCGAAGGCCAGCGCCGGGCCGATGGGCAGCAAGATTCCGCCGCCGATGCCTTGCAGCACGCGGAAGGCGATCAGCCAGCCGATGCCGGGCGATACGCCGCAGAGGACCGATCCAAGCGTGAAGACCGTAATGCCCAGAATAAACATGCGCTTGCGCCCGAAGCGGTTTGCCAGATAGCCGCCAACGGCCACGACGGCGGCGCTTGCCAGAAAGAAGCCGGTAACGATCCACTGCACCGTATTGACGTCGGTTTGCAAATCAGTGCGAATGGGCGTGAGGGCAACGGTCACAATAGTGGTGTCCAGCACGACGGGAATCAGCCCCAGCGCGGCTACCAAGGCAACAAGATAGCGATTGTTCTTCATCGTGGTATTCTCCTTATTTCAATACGAAACGTATCCGTTTCATTTCTCGATCAAAGTATACCAGAAGAATTTAAGAAACGCAATAGTATCGTATCGTAATCCTGGTGTTTTTGGTTCTATGCAGAAAAATCGTTGCAGTGGATGGGCGTTGCTTGTAGCGCCGGCAAGATGCCAGCGCGCGCTGCGTGTAGTGGCGGCAAGAACATTGCAGGGGAAAGTGCATAGAAGCAAGGGCTAGCCCGTCAGGCTGCCTGGCGGCACTTGTTCTGCTCAGCCCGGCATGGTAGGATAATACTGAAGGAACGTTCGCATTTTTCCCTGGAGGTGTACGTGATGCTGAGCCAGCACGACCCCGATCACGCGGGCAGCGCGAGCCTGGTGCTGCCCGATGAAACGGAGGAAACGGTTCACTCTGCGCCCGCAAAGAAAGACATCAAAGTGAAAGAATCACGATCCCCGGCGCGTTTCTGGCTGGGACTGGTGGCGTTGTTGTTGGGACTGGCAACGCTGGCAACCGGACTTATCTTTTTCTCGACCCTGCCTGCCACGCTGGCCGCCGAGGTGCTTGGCGCCGGCCTGGCGCTTCTTATTGTCGCTGCTTTCCTGGTGAGCGGCATCTGGCGGCCAACGGCACGCCGGCAGACTCTAGAAGCGGCCACCGCCGAAGCCGCGCGTGATCTTCCCGCCCCGCCTGCCCCAGCCGACACACCCATTCAGCCAGAGACTGCTGCCCCGACACCCGTACCCACCCTTGAAGCACCAGCCACCGCGCCCATCGCAAGTGCAGCCGAAGCGCGCCCGGCCAGCGCGAGCCAGCCAGAGCCAACAACAGAGGGCGAAGCGGCGCCCGCCGCGTCAACTGAGGCGCCGGCAGGCAAGCGCGCCACGCGCCCACGCGCGTCTGCGCCCCATACCGGCCAGAACGGCTCTGCGACGCCACACGCCCGAGCCAAAGCGCTCGCCGATGGGACCGATCCGCGCTTGCCGGCGCTCACCGGCCTGCCGCACGATCTGCCGCCCCACGCTGATAGGACGCTGATCGACGCGCAAGCCAACGACCTGGCCGAACTGCTGGGCGACGTCGCAGAGCAGAGCGTGCTGGTCATGCTCACCAAAGGCCAGCGGGGCGCCCAGCGCCGCCAGCGCATGGCCGATAAGATCGAAGCCTTCCGCAAGGATATGGCACGCGACCCCGACTACGCGCAGGTCGCGCACTTTCTGGAGGCGATAGTGGGTCTGCTGCGCGCAGGAAAACCCATCCCGGCCTCCCGGCCACTCGTCGATCCCTTTGATGGACTTTATGATTATGTTCTCAAACTGATCCGGCGCAAGGGCGGCACACTGCATGATTAGGTGGCGAGTTTCTCTATGGATGAGCAGATAATTCAGCACATCACTAGCCAGTTGTGGGCGCCGATGGTCGCCATCACCACCGCGCACGGCGGTCAGGCCAACGGCCAGATCGCCGTGTCGGCGCTCAACGCCAGCATTCTGCGCGAGCGCCCGCGCATCCTGATCGACATCTGGAAAGCCAACTATACCCACCATCTGCTCGCCGCCAGCGGCGTCTTCGCCCTGCACCTGCTCGGCGAGCAACACCTCAATCTGATCGAGCAGCTCGGGCTGCGCTCCGGGCGCGACGGCGACAAACTGGCCGGCCTGCACTGGGAGACGCGCCTGACCGGCGCGCCCATCCTGCTCGACACGCTCAGCTATGTGGAGGCCCGCGTCGTCGGCCAGCTTGACGCCGGCGACATGACCTGCTTCCTGGGCGACATCCTTGACGGCGCTATCCTCACCCCCGGCGAGCCGCTCACCTGGCCCGCCGCCCGCGCTCGCCTCTCCCCCGACCTCCTCGCCCGCTACGAAGCCAACCAGGCCCACCAACGCGACGTAGCGAGGGGATTGCTGGAGGGATTCTAAGCAAAGAGGTCCGCGAGCGAATAGGAGAAACCAGGCACAATATCCAGCCCATCCAACGCCTCATTGCTATTCAAGGTCCGAACCACGTCCTCATGACCAGGGAGCCAGAGGTCCACCTGGCTATATTTGGGCCAGACCATCCAGACCAGCCGGACACCGGCATGCAACCAGAGGCGCACTTTTTCAGCCATCTCAGGCCGGTACTGGTTGGGGGAAGCCACCTCGGCGACGAGATCAGGCGCCAGCGTCCAGAGGGCGCGATATGCCTCCGTATGGCGCGGGGGCACGCGCTCTGTCCTCACGAATGAGACATCAGGGGCGAGTTCTATCTGGTGCGTCATCCCAGGCGCTGCCAGCAGAAAGCCGGTTCCAGCCGCCAGTACCCATCCCAATTGGCGCGCGCTCACATACATCAACAGCGCCGCGCCCAATTTCAGCGTCACAGAGCCATGCTCCCCGCCCGGTGGTGGCATGCGTACCAGCCTCCCATCCACTAACTCATAATGCCAGCCATCTTCTGGCAGGCGCGCTATATCTTCAGCCGTCATAGGATAGGGCGCGTTGGGCACAACCTCAGCCCAGGGCGCCACGACCTCTTGAGCCACCTGATACCTCGCTTTCTGCTCGCTGATCTCCCGCTTCGCGGGGAGCGGCGCCTCGGCCAGCCACGCCTCAATGTCGGCGCGTTTGATCAGCTTGACCCGTTTGTTCCTAGGGTTCGAGCGCCAGGGAAGCTCGCCGCTTTTGAGCATTGCCGTCAGCTTGCCTTCTGAAACATCGAGCAACTCCAGCGCCTCCGCCGCCGTCACATACTCCGATTGCTCCTCCATACTCTGTCTCTCCTTTCCCTTCAAGAGCGCCTTCTCTCCCTTACATCCCCACTATTTCCCACATACTACCACACATCACCAGATAATACCAGCTTGATCCGGAACACCACCACTGCGCCCGCGCCTGGCTCTCCGCTGCCCTCCTCACCCGCCACGAAGCCAACCAGGCATATCAACACAAAGTGGCAAGGGGACTGCCGGAAAACTTCTCATACCCCCTACTCCGTCACGCCATTTTCTCTAAAAACGTTGCCAGTATGCCTAACTCATGCTATACTCTCGCCAAACACCAGGCTATCTTTAGAACATTATGAGGGTGAAGAGATGAATATTCCTGACTTTCAAAGCGCTATGCTGCCTCTACTCAAGTTGGCATCTGACCAAGAGGAACACTCCCTACGAGAAGCCATAGAGGCTCTTGCTCTAACCTTCAAATTATCTGAAGAAGAAAGAAAGGCATTGCTTCCAAGCGGGCAGCAAGAAGTTTTTGATAATAGAGTCGGTTGGGCACGAACATATCTAGGAAAAGCTGGGCTTCTCGAGAGTCCAAGAAGATCATATTTTAAGATTACTCAGCGCGGTCTGTCAGTCTTACAGCAGAGTCCCCCCAAAATTAATAACAAGTTCCTGGAGCAATTTCCCGAATTTGTGCAATTTTTACAGGGAGAAACCCAAAAAGATAAAGAGACAATTCCTCTCGCCGAATTAGATCCAAGCTCCCCACAAGACCCCCAGGAACTACTGGAGGCTAGCTATCAGAGAATAAGGCAAGGCTTAGCTCAGGAATTGTTGGGCCGCGTTAAAAGTTCCTCGCCAACTTTCTTCGAGCGATTGGTTGTCGAGCTTTTAGTAAAGATGGGATATGGCGGATCAAGAAAAGATGCAGGGGCGGCAGTAGGGAAGACAAATGACGGGGGAATAGACGGAATTATCAAAGAAGATCGGCTAGGCTTGGATGTCATTTATATCCAGGCAAAAAGATGGGAAGGGACTGTAGGCAGTCCAGAAATTCACAAATTCGCTGGAGCATTACAGGGGCAGCATGCTACTAAGGGCATCTTTATTACAACTTCCACTTTTTCAAAAGAGGCTAGCAACTTTGCTTCAATAATTGCCAATAAAATCGTGCTTATTGATGGGCAGCAGCTTGCTCAGCTAATGATTGATTTCGATGTTGGGGTTGCGAAAGTCTCTTCTTATGAGATCAAAAAGTTAGACTTTGATTATTTTACTGATGCTTAAAAAGAGGCGGGCGATAAGGATAGAAGCTTTCTCCGCGATACAACCTCCCGGTGCGAATTGTGCAAGGGTGTGCTAAGATACCTGTGTTTTTCCAGACACCTGCACACTCGGCCCGCCCATGTATCGAGGAGGAAGCCGTATGACCATTGACATGACCAGGCCCAACCCCACGCCCACATCCACTGCCAGTGGCGCTGCCAATCTTGCCACCCCTACCGGCATTCCCAATGCTGACGCCTCTGAAGAACCTGCGACCAGCGCGGCGACCACCAACAGCGCCACCAGCACAAGAGCAGCGCGCTCGGCGGCAGCGCGGGCGCCCAAGGCGACCAAAGGCGAGCGCCTCGGCGCGCTGCCGGTGAGCATCTCCGACATCTGGCGCGCCCGCGATGCCCTGCGCAGCCACATTGCCCAGACGCCGCTGGTGCATTCGCGCACCTTTAGCGCGATGACTGGCGCCGATGTTTATCTGAAAGCCGAGATGCTGCAACGCTCCGGCTCGTTTAAGATTCGCGGCGCCACCTATAAGATGTCGCGCCTCAGCGCCGAGCAGCGCCAGCATGGGGTGATTACCGCCTCCGCCGGCAACCACGCGCAGGGCGTCGCCATTGCCGCCAGAGACGCCGGCGTCCCCTGCACGATCTTTATGCCGCGCTTTGCCCCATTGGCGAAAGTCACCGCCACGCAAAGCTATGGCGCCGAGGTCGTGCTGCATGGCGACACCTATGATGACGCCTACGCCCGCTGCATGGAGGTGCAGCGCGAGACCGGCGCCACCTATATCCCCGCCTTTGATGACGTCGATGTGATCGCCGGGCAGGGCACGCTGGCGCTGGAGATGCTCAACGAGCAGCCCGACGCGGATACGCTGATCGTGCCCATCGGCGGCGGCGGCCTGATCTCCGGCATCGCCGTCGCGGCCAAATCGCTCAAGCCCGATATTCGTATCATCGGCGTGCAGGCCAGCGGCTCCGGCTCGTGCCGCGCCTCGCTGGATTCCGGCGAGATCGTCAGCCTGCCGGCCATCAGCACCATCGCCGATGGCATCGCCGTCAAGCGCCCCGGCCAGATCACCTTCCCGATCATCAAAGAACTGGTCGATGATGTGCTGCTCATCAGCGACGAGCAGATCATCAACGCCGTCCTGTTGCTGCTGGAGCGCTGCAAGTTCCTGGTCGAAGGCGCGGGAGCCATTGGCGTCGCCGCCCTGCTCAGCGGCCTGATCGATGTCAAGGGCCACACGGTTATCTGCCCGCTCAGCGGCGGCAACATCGATATTAATCTGGTCAGCCGCTTTATCCAGCATGGCCTCTCTGCCGCCGGGCGCTTCCTGGCTCTGCACACCTTGCTGCCAGACCGGCCCGGCGAACTGCTGCGGCTCTTGCAGGTGATCGCCGATCAGGGCGTTAATGTCCTTGATGTCAACCATCACCGCCTGAGTTCGCATATCCCCATTCAGCAGGTGGAAGTCATCCTCACGCTGGAGACGCGGGACCGCGCCCACTGCGACCAACTGATGCAGGTTCTCAAAGAGCGCGGCTATCAGGTGGTCGAAGCTGAGGCATGCTTTTAGAAACCGACCCCAATTACCACGATCATACGATACATGGGGACTGCCGCTTGTAGCGCCGGCAGCGTCCCCGCCTTCTGCCAACGGGTGCGACTTGCCAGCTGGTACGGGCCGGCTGGAAGCCGGCGCTACAAGGAAAGCGCTCCTGCTCAAAGGCGGCTGGTACAAGACTTGCTGGATTCATGATGTTGCCCCCATGACATACCAATCCAGCAAAGGCGCGCAGCGCCCACGATAGAGACCTTGCTGCCCGGAAAGGAACAATCACCGTATGGGACTATTACGATCAGTTGCGCGGGGAGCCGCGCTGGCCGGCGTGGTCGTCGCCGGCGGCGCGCTGGCCGTCACTGCCAGAAGCGTGCTGGCAACCCCGCAGCCCTTGGAGAGCGCGCTGGAAGGCGAGAGCCGCATCTTTCGTTTCCGCCAGGGCGACATCTTCTACAAAGTGCGTGGCCCGGCCAGCGCGCCGCCCATTCTGCTGCTGCACGGCGTTCACCTGAGCGCCTCGTCGTTTGAGTGGCGGCGCAATTTTAGCGCGCTCAGCGAGGAATTCCGCGTTTACGCACCAGACCTGCTGGGATTTGGGCTGTCTGACCGACCCGCCATTGATTACAACGCCGATCTCTACGTCACGTTGATTACAGACTTTGCCCGCGAGATCATTGGCCGACCCGCCCTGATTGTCGCGCGCGGCCAGAGCGCGGCCTTCAGCACCCGCGCCGCCTATCTCGACCCGCAGCTTTTCAGCCGACTGATCTTCATCAGCCCCAGCGGCATCGTCACCGGCGCGACAGATGGAGGGGATGGGCAGAGCAGACCAACCGCCGCCCTGCGCGGCGCCTGGCAGCGGGCCAGCCAGACCATCGCCGGCCAGGTGCCCTATGCCTTCCTGACGACGAAATCGGCGCTCTCGCTCTTCATCGCTCGCCAGAGCTATGCCAACAGCGAGCAGGTGACGCCTGATCTGGTGCGTTATCTCTTCGCTACCACGCATCAATACGGCGCGCGCTACGCCCCGCTGGCATTTATGACCGGCAAGTTGGATAGAGACGTATCTGATGACTACTCGCGGCTTCAGCAGCCGGTGCTGCTGGTCTGGGGCGAGCAGGATGCCATCAACGAACCGCTGCATGCCGAGGCGCTGCGCCGGCTCAATCCACGCGCGCGGCTGGAACTCATCTCCAGTGCCGGCAACGCGGTACAAGACGAGCAGCCCGGCGAGATCAACGAACTGCTGCGCGCCTGGTTCCTGGCGCCGCCAGAGTTAGTCGATCCAACGCGCCTGGCGCAAACGGTGGAAAGCGCCCAAACGCCTCAGGCAGCAGCGCCGGTCAACGAAGCGCCTCCGGCTGAGACTCCCGCCATCCAGGTCACACCGCCAGAAGTGGCTGAGGCCGAACTTCCGGTGCAGCCCACAGCTACAACGGCATCGGGCCTGGCCGAGCCACCGGCGGCGGCAGCCAGTTCTATTGAGACGCCAACCGACGAAACGCCGCCGGCCACGCCAGCCACGCCAGAGGCCGAAGTGGCGCCAACACCTCCCCTGGCGGAAAGCGTAGAGGCGGCAGCCAGCTATGTCGAAGCGCCAACCGATGAAACGCCACCTGCTACTATCCGACTGGCCGCTGAGTCATCGCCAGAAGCGCAGGCCGCCGCCCTGGGCGAAGTCTCGCCAGAGGCAGTGAACCAGGCAGACCTGACGCTGCCCGGTGAGCCGCCGGAGGCACAGTCTGGCGCAGCCGCGCCTCTCGCGCCGCCATCTGACCAGACGGCCCAGACCAGCGAAGTGCTGGCGGCCACCGAGGCGCAGGCTGCCGAAGAGATGGAGCGAGAACGGCAGACCACCGAGCAGCCCAGCGCTCCCACCCAAAAGCCAGAAACCCCGCCGGCGCAGCCACCCTCCAAGGCGGCGCCACGCCGGCCAGCCACGCCGAAATCCGCCGCCTCGCGGGCGGCGCAAAGCGGCGGGCAAGCAACACCTCACCGCGAAACCCGCCAGGCTGGCCCCAACAATGGCAGCAAGCCGCCAGGTCCACGTCCCCCCAGTGGCAAAAAGAAGAAGTGAGAGATGCAGGGAGGCGGCAGATGCTTCAGAAGCACCTGCCGCCTCCCTGCATCTCTCAGCGCTCAAAGAGAAGATGACAGCAGCCATTCCGGCTGCTCATACGAGGCGCGCTCGCTTGCATTGAGCGTCACCGAGGGCACCTTGCGTGCAGCCGGCGCGCGAGAGAAGCGCTCCAGGTGAACCTCCGCTTCCCTATGATCTCCCTTTGTATCCTGCCGGGCGCGCCCGCCTCTCACCGCCTTCACCGTTGCAATCACCAGCAAGGCATTGCGCAACGCGATGGTTGGCAGGAAGGCCGAATTAGTAGGCACCGCCAGAATGGGGTGGCGCGTCTGATAGATGAACGGGAAGATCAGCGTCGTCAGCGCGCAGATGACCAGCCAGAGCAGGTCAAAGCCCTCGACATAGGCCACCAGCGGCAGAATCCACATAAGATACTGTGGGCTGAGCAGCTTATTGGAGACCAGCACCAGCGCGATGGTCGCTACAAATGCCTCGCCCAGCGTCAATTTTCCACGCAGCACCCGCCAGGAGACAAACAACATCCCGCCCACCAGCGCGTACATCGACAGACTTTTGAGATAGACATCCAGCGGCCCCACGAGATTCAGCGAGACAAACGAATCGTTGGGGTGCGCCGGAAAGCCAAAGAACGTTCCCACCCAGAGCAGCGAAGCCGGCACCGACTCGATCTGAATCGGGCGAATTACATTATACCTGAAGGTTGAGATCGTCCCCTGCCAGTTGAGCGAGGCTGGCACGCTGAAGCCCAGTGCCACCACCAACACACACAGCAGGGCGCCGCCGAACACTGGCACAGCACATTGCCAGAGGTGGGCGAGCAGCACCCGGCGCTCCGCTCTGCTCCGGCCAACGAGTGCTACCCAGCGCGCCGCCAGCCGCTCACGCCGTGTGAGCCGCCGGCCAGCCCGCCCAGCACCAGGCAGGGCCACAGGCACGCCCCAATAGTCGCGCCACTGAAAGGCCATCACCACTGGCACTAAAAAGCCTGGATAAATCTTAAGCAGCACGCCAATCGCCAGCAAGGCATACGCCCCGGTATAGTGCTTGCGCTCCGCCAGCATCAGCGCGCCCAGCGTTGCCAGCGCCGGCCATAAATCAAAGCGCATCAGCAGCGTGCCCATCGCGCCCACCACCAGATAGAGCGCGTAGATCAGCGCCTTCTTGCGCGACACCACGCGCGCCAACCAGACATAGGAGACACATACCAGCAGCGCCATCCACCCGGCAAAGACCCAATAGAAGTGGACGTTATCAGAAGGGAAGAGCGTCAGCGAGAACGGGATCAGTGAGAGCGGTGGATACTCTTTCGGGAAGTCATGGAAGTGGGGTACATGATTCCAGAATAGCATCGCGTAGTTATGATACTCATCCGGGTCGCCCGATGGCAAGCGATCATAGACCCAGGAAATGTTCACGGTCAAGAGCAAGACCCCTGCCAGGCAGCACACATCAAATAAAAGGAGCAACCAGCCTGGCTTTTTCGTGGTGTCGCCAGCCGAAGTGGCCTGGGGCGCCGGAGTCTCTGTCAAACGCCGGGCAACCCCGCGCAGACGCTCAAGCTGCTGGATGCGCTCTCCTTGCATGAGTAAACCCAAGGTGCTTCTCCTCCTGCCTACAAAGTCGTTCTTATCATAAAAAAGCCCCAGTCGTTGCAGGGACAACCAGGGCAAACGTTGCTCCTCGGTTTCCTGAGCGTGCAACGCTGCACGCTCAGCTCCCACCTACATGCCCCTTACGACGATCCATCTCTACCAACAGGTGACCGGCCTTGCAGCCGGTCCACGTAAGTAGAACGCATCAGCTTGCCGATTCGTCACGTCTCCAGCCAAAAGGCAGGCGCCCCAGGCCATCCAGGCGTGTGCTATAGTACAAAGGCAAGACGTTCCCATACACCATTGCCAGGAAGGGTTCGCTTTAGCGGTTGTGCTTGAAAGGAATTGCACCTCTTATGCCACCAGAAGACCATACGCCCGGCAGATCCATCCCGCCTTCTGCCAATGACTCGACAGCACAGGCCGCGCCAAGTGGGACTTTTGGGCCAGCACACGATGAGGCAGCGATGCAGCACATCCTGCGTGGCATGTTTGAAGAGGTCCGCCGGTATCTGCTCGGCGAGGGGTTGAACAGCCTGGAGCGTGTGGGCACCAATCCCAAAGGCGAGGCCACCCGCGCCTTTGATGCCGAGGCCGAGCGGATCGCGATGGCCTATGCGCGGACCCATCTGCCCCCGTTTCGCGTCCTTAGCGAAGAATCAGGCGAGCTGCATATTGGTGAGGGCGCGCCGCAATATACGCTGGTGATTGACCCGTGCGACGGTAGTAACAATTTCAAGCGCGGCGTGCGAGTGGTGGGCTTTGCTGTTGCTGTCTTTCCAGGCGATGCGCCCGTCCTGGACCCGGCGCTGGTCGAACATGCCTTTGTCGGCGATATTTTCACCGGCTGGGCCTACAGCGCCAGCCGGGGCAGGGGCGCCTTGTTGAATGGCCGCCCGATTCATAGCTCGCCCATTAGTGAACTGCGCCGGGCCATGCTCTCCATCAATTTTGGCCGGGTCCACCTGCCAGGCCAGCCTGGTGATGAAGATGACTCACGCTTGCCCTCCTTGCCGGGGACCATCTGGGAACTGGTCGGCCAGGCATCCACCATCCGGCGGCTGGGTGCCACCACGCTCGACCTTTGCTACGTTGCGCAGGGCGCGTTCGAGGGCTATATCGACCTGCGCTGCCGGCTGACACCTGAAAATTTCTTGGCTCCGGCGCTGATCATTCAGGAGGCAGGCGGCCTATTTACAAACGAGCGCGGCCAGCCCCTCGGCCCGGTGGATTTCACCACCGGCTACCGGGTGCTGGCCGCAGGCAATCAAGAGCTTCTCAGGCAGATCGTTGGGGCGCTAGAGTCTCACCACGCCTGAGCGCCGGGACGGGGAGAGTCTTAGCCTAATGGCCCGGACCCCAGACGCAGCCGCTGCTGCTCATAAGCTATCTCCTCCAACGCGCTCTCGTCAGCAGCCTCCGCTGTTTCTGATGCTGGGGCATCCAGGGGCAGTACATCCGTCGGCGCCAATCCATTCCTCAAAAGCATCGCCACGCCAAAGAGCATCACAAAGCCAAGGACCACCGCCGCCAGCAGCGCACGGGCGGTATGAAATCCTTCCAGCAACCATAAAATAACACCCATACCTACCGCGCCGCCGAGCAGCACAAGCATGCCCCAGAGCAGGTCTTCGCGCAACGAAGGCAGCGAAGCTGGCTCTGGCTTCTCCCCAGCGCGCGCGAGGCGCTGCCGCCGAACGACATTCAGCAGGATCAGGCCGAGTGTGAGCAGCATTGCTCCTATCCACCAGACCGTCCACCAGATAGGCAGATGATACTTCATTGTTTGATTGACCTCCTGCCAGCACGACACTATCGTTCCGCCAGTATATCCTGTTCGCAAGCCATACACAAGCCCAAAAGCTGGCAGAAAATCCTCAACCTTCTTTCTTCTGTTTCTTATTGCGGGCTATCGGAATGCCCAGGCGTCTGCAAGCTCACAACCTCTCCGTAAAATTGGTCACAGCGCACGTTCCTTTCTACGGCTAGAATCTGGGGAGCTACGATGGGTTGTTGTTAGCGCCCCTTCGGCAAAGCACGCGGAGTAAGGAGTGCGGTCTATCCATGAAGATGCTCATCGCCGATCCTGATCGTGAGTTCGTCAGCATTGTGGCCTATTGGCTCGGCAGCCGAGGCCACCAAACACTCATTGCCTATGATGCCAAAGAAGCGCTCAAGCGCTGGCTTGTGGAAACGCCTGATCTTGCCGTGATCGATCTGAACCTGCCGGGTGCTGGTGGGGTCGATTTCTGCCGCCAGTTACGACAAGCACAAAGCGGCATGATCCTGGTACTGACCGACCCCACCTATGAAGAGGAGGAAATACACGCGCTGGAGCAGGGCGCCGATGACTATCTGCGCAAGCCCATCTCCATGCGCCAGCTTCAGGCGCGCATCATGGCGCTGGCGCGGCGCGCTCGTGCCATGCTGGGCGAGGCAAGCGCCACCCTGGTCAAAATTGGCCCAACCAGCGTCAACCTGGCCCGTTATGAGGTCACCCGCAATGGCCGGCGCGCCCGGCTCACGCCTATTGAGGGGCGTTTGCTGCAATTTCTGCTGTCCAACGCCGGCCATGTCGTTTCCGCCGAGACGATCATTCAGCATATCTGGGGCTATGAGAACGCTGAAGCGCACCTGATTAAAACCCATATCCATCATCTGCGCCGGAAGATCGAGCCAGACCCCACGCGCCCACGCTTTCTGCTCACCCTGCCAACGGTGGGCTATCTGCTTCGCGTGCAGGGGTCTGAGACAGAAGATAGCCCACCAGCCAATGGAGCCGCCGGGGTGCGCAGCAGTTCCATTGCCCTGGAGTCGCCCTCAGAAGTGTTTTCCAGAGGAGCTTAGCGATCCTGACGGCCTTGCTGCTCCAGCAGAAGCAGAGCCTCAAGCCGTGCCTGGTGTGACACTCGCCAGGCCAGGCGCAATCGCCAGCGCGCCCGTCGCAGCCGGCCACCGGCGAGCCTGGCAACGGCGCGGGCTGCCGCGTGCCGCACTGCCGGGTCTGGATCAAACCAGAGGAATGGGACGAGCCAGCGATAGCTGCGCCCAAACCCCAAGAGACCCAGCGCCTCAATGGCCGCCGCGCGCAGTCCAGCCTCCGGCGCATCAAGCAGCGCGTGCAAAAGCGGGAGCGATTGAGGAAGATGCAGGCGCCCTAACGCCCGCCCTGCTGCTGCGCGCACCTGGAGCGGCTCCTGCGCGTCTTTGAGTACGTCCAGCAGCAAATCAGCAGCCAGCGGATCGGCCAGTTCGCCAAACGCCTCGGCAACCTGCACCCGGACCACGCTGCTGGGATCGGCCAGCGCGCGTGCCAGGGGCTTGAGTGCCACTGGCGTGCGCAGCATACCCAGCGCCTGCGCCGCCGCGCCCCGGCAACGCGCATCAGTATCTTTCAAGCTGTTTATTAAGGGTGCCGTAGCCCGGAAGTCAGCAATCCAGCCAAGCGCGGCAGCAGCATTCGCCCGCACGCTGGCCTCCGGGTCTTTGAGCGCCGCAATCAGCGGCCCAACCGCCGCGCGCAAGGTTGCACGGGCAGAGGGCTGATCTTCGTCCGCTGGCGAAGCAGCAGGGGCCGGGGCAGCAGCCACCTGCGATGGCACATCTTCCAGGCAGAGGTCAATAAAGGCGCCTGCGGCAGCCGCGCGCGTCTCCGCCGACGCATCGCGCAGCGCTCCGATCAGCGCTTCTACAATGGTTTCCAGCCGCAGCGTCCCCAGCAGGTCCGTATCGACCTGCCAATCCTCGCCGTTCTGGTGATGCAGTGTGCGCCCGTAGATCGTCGCCGCGCCCTCCGCTTTGAACTGGCCCAGCACCCCTGCTACCGCTGCACGCACCGGCGCAAACGTCTCGCGCTGATCGCGCAGCGCGGCCAGCAGCGCCGGCATGGCGCGCACATCGCCCATGCGCCCTAGCGCCAGCGCCGCGATCACGCCGCGCCGGATCGCCATGAGATTGCCCCGCTCCGCTTGCAGCAAACGAAGCAGCGGCTCCAATGCCACCGACCCCAAGGCTGCCAACCGCTGGACGGTGCGCTCGCGCACCAGCAGCGCATCTGGCATAGGCGCCGCACCAATGCCACCCGGAAACGGTGAGGGACTCAAAAGGGCGCTGCGTGTGCGCAATTCCCAGTCGCCCAGCACCTGTGTTATGACTACCTGGGCCTCTTCCGCCGTCGCCGGAGACGGAAAAGCGCGCTCTTGTTGCTTGTACGCTGGCTGGCCTTCGCCGCGCTCGCCGCGCCCACGTCTGCCGACAAAAGATTGCTTTACGATCTGCATACGCCACCCGACCTGCAAACTTTCTGGGTTGCCAACTGAGGAAGCGAGAGAGGAGGCCGCTCCCTGCCCAGAACACTGATCCATTGATGTCTCTTATAGCATTATAGCGCATCTGGCCCGAAAAAAGGGCGCGCTCACTTGACCAACCAACAACACTCCCCTATACTAACCACGAGATAACAAGAGATGATCGGAGAAGTCTGTGGACTTATCGATAGAACGCTCACCCTACGCAGGCGAAGCCGACTTGCAAGCCATCGCTGATGTATTCAACGCCTGCGAAGCCGTCGATCAGTTGGAAGAGGGCGCCTCTGTTGAAGAACTTCGGGTTGATTTCGACTCCCCTATCTTCGACAAACAGCGCGACTTCAGCCTGTGGCGAGATGCCACACGCAAGCTTCTCGGCTTCGGCAAACTGTGGATACCTGATTCTGGAGAAACGGTCGATGGTCGCCTTGTCGCCTGGAAGGTGCTGCCCAGCGCGCGCAGCAGCGATCTGGCCTTGCACATCCTCGCCTGGGCCGAAACAACGCTGCGCGAAGTGGGAGAGGGTGCGGGCAAGCCCATCACCCTGCATCTGCGCATACAAGAAAGAGCAGCAGAACCCATAGCACTCCTGAATCAGCAGGGCTTCAGCATTGACCGCTATTTCTTCACAATGGCCCGCTCGCTGGCAGCGCCGATCCCAGAGCCAGTTTTGCCAGTCGGATTCACGCTGCGCCAGACCAATGGTGAGGCTGATGCAGAGGCGTGGGTTGCCATGTTTAACGAATCGTTTATCGACCATTGGAACTTCCACCCGATGCCTATCGAAGATTTTTACCACGAACTCACCGACCCCAATTATCGCAGCGACCTGGATGTCATCGCCATTGCGCCAGATGGCTCCTTTGCCGCCTTCTGCTATGGCTGTATCTATCCTGAAGAGAACCGGCGCAGCGGGCGCAACGACGGCTGGATCGAGGTACTCGGCAGCCGCCGGGGCTTCCGCAAGATTGGGCTGGGGCGCACCATGCTGCGCGTTGGCCTCCAACGGTTGCAGGCGGCTGGCGCAGAAACGGCCAGGCTCAATGTTGATGCCGAGAGTCCGACAGGCGCCACCCGGCTCTATGAATCTGAAGGCTTCCACCCGGTTGAAACCCGCGTTTCCTATGTTAAGTATCTTTGATAAAGAGGAGCCACGACGCCTATGCGCTATATCGCTTCCCTAGGAGACCAGCGCTTCACCATCAACGTCGAAGAGAACGGCCAGCAGCGTCAGATCGCGCTTGATGGCACAATCTATGCCGTCGATTGGTTGCGCATTGGTAGCACACTGGCAGGCGCCGGGGCGGGACGCTACAGCCTGTTGATCAACAACCGCTCATATGAGGTGGTCATCCGCCGGCTGGAGGCCGACGACGAGGGCGGCCAGCGCTATGAGGTGCTGATCGCCGGCCAGCCCTATCAGGTGCGGCTGGAAGACGAGCGAGAGCGGGCGCTGACAAATCTGGCCGGGGGAGCGAGAGAGAGCGGAGACGCCTCCATCAAGGCGCCCATGCCGGGCCTGGTCGTCAGCATCCCTGTTTCTCCAGGCGAGCAGGTCGAGCGCGGCCAGACTGTCGCAGTGCTGGAAGCGATGAAGATGGAGAATGACCTGAGTACACCACGCAGCGGTATCGTCAAAGAGATCAAGGTCGCGCAAGGCCAGGCCGTCAACCAGGGCCAGCCGCTGGTGATCGTCGGCGAGCCGGCTGGCGCTGCCAGGACAGCCGAAGAGAACGGTGAGAATGGCGCGATCAGCGCCAGCTAATCTTGCGATAGGAGCGTTGTGATGCCTCCACGAGTGCTGGTGACCCAGCAGATTCCCCAGGAGGGTCTGGACCTGCTGCGCTCATCCGGGAACGTGCAGATAGAGATCAACCCTACGCCAGGAGCGATCTGGACGCCAGCAGAGTTGGTGGCCCGCGTCGGCGGCCATGAGTACCTGCTCTGCCTGCTCACCGATCAGATCGATGCCGCTCTGTTAGAGGCGGGAGCCAGTGGATCACCACCGCTGCGGCTGGTCGCCAACATGGCGGTGGGCTATAACAATATCGATGTCGAGGCCGCTCGCCTGCTTGGCGTGCTGGTGAGCAACACGCCGGGCGTGCTGACCGAAGCCACCTCCGATCTCACCTTTGCCTTGCTGCTGGCCGTTGCGCGGCGCATCCCCGAAGCGGATCGCTTCACCCGCGCCGGGCGCTACACCGGCTGGCAGCCATTACTGCTGCTGGGCGCGGAACTAACCGGCAAGACGCTGGGCATCGTGGGCATGGGGCGCATTGGCCGGGCCGTAGCGCGCCGGGCGCTGGGCTTTGGCCTGTCCATCCTCTACGCCGCTCACCAGCCACTCCCATCAGACGAAGAACGCGCCCTTCAAGCCAGCCACACCTCGCTGGAAGCCCTCCTGCGCCGCGCCGATTTCGTTTCGCTGCATGTGCCTTACACCCCACAGACCCATCACCTGCTCAATGCCGAGGCGCTGGCGTTGATGAAGCCAGAGGCGTATCTGATTAACACTGCACGCGGGCCAATCGTCGATGAAGCCGCGCTGGTGGCGGCTCTGGAGGCCGGGCGGTTGCGCGGCGCAGCGCTGGATGTCTTCGAGGATGAGCCGCGCATCCATCCGGCGCTGCTGGGGATGGAGCAGGTCGTGCTGGCGCCGCATATCGGCAGCGCCACCCACGAGACCCGCGCCCGCATGGCAACCACCGCCGCCGGTAATATTCTGGCACACCTGCGCGGCGAGACGCCGCCAAATCTGGTTTCCTAACGAATCGGCAGGCGTGAGATGACGTGTAATGGAAACGCCTTGCCGGCCAGCCAATCCTCCAGGCGGCGCAGTGCGCGGGCATGACGCAGTTGATCGTGGGGGAACGTTTGTAGCTCCTCGCGGCTGTACCAGCGCGTTCCCAGCACATCAGGCTCCAGAGGATGACGCGGCCCCTCACCGAGCGGGCGGGCGCGAAAGCAGATGTTGATGTCGGCATCGCCCGCCGCGACATTATAATAGACGCCTTGCACGCCGGTCAGTTCGACATCATAGCCCGTCTCTTCACGCGCCTCGCGCAGCGCGCACTGCTCAAAGGTCTCGCCTGGCTCCAGATGGCCTGCCGGCTGGTTCCACAGGCCATATATCTCCGGGTCGGCCTCCTGCACCAGCAGCAGCCTGCTATCTTGCTCGATCATGATACTGCATGTCACGGTGAGCAGCACATCGGGCATCGTCTGCCTCGCTCCCTTTACAAATACACAGGTTCAAGGGCCTGGATGATGCGCCGAAGTATGTCTCTCCCACCCTGACCTATAATCTGGGCCGCGACTATTCCTTCAGAAGCGGGCAAGAAGTGAGCATCTTGACACTCGCGGGTCGGATGCACCTCCCCTATCAGGGATGGAGCCGTCATGTGGCCCTCTTGCATGAGGGAGCCACCATCGGCGCGGCGAAACTCTGGTATGATCGTGGCAAGCAGCGCTTCTATCTGCTGGTCTCGCTCACCATCGACACACCCGACCCCGCGCCAGAAACCCATAGCACGATTGTCGGGGTCGATGTTGGACAGCGCTATCTTGCCACTGTTGCCACGACGAGCAACGGCGCGCAGTTCTACTCTGGGAAGGAGATACGCAGCAAAGCAGACCATTACGCCCGCCTCCAAAAGAGGCTTCAGCAGAAAGGCACTCGCTCGGCCACCAGAAAGCGCATCGCTCTCGGCCAGCGAGAGAGACGGTTGAAGCTGAATACCAACCACACGATAGCGAAGCACATCCTGGACACCCATCCCCACGCTTTCATCGGCCTGGAAGACTTGACCGGCATCCGAGACCGCACCAAGCGCAGGCACGGCAAGAAGGCGAGCAAGAAGCAGCGCCGAGCCAACCGACACGCCTCCAAGTGGGCGTTTGCGGAGTTGCGCACCTTCCTGGACTACAAGGCGGTGCTGGCTGGGTCGCTCTGCGTGAAGGTGGACGCCGCCTACACCAGTCAGGCGTGCCCGAAATGCGGGTTTACCAGCCCGGACAATCGCCCCAAGAAGGGCTTGCGCTTTGTCTGCCAGTGCTATCATTACACGCTCCATGCCGATTTGATTGGGGCCAGGAACATTGCGCTGCGAACGCTGGTCATCCGGCAAGACTGGATGGCTACGGGGCAGTTGTCAGTTGCCCCTGATGTGACGGACGATGAAGCCAAAGCGGCACGCCTGCAAAGGTATGCCGAATTGCGGTGGAGTCCGG
>CAZFWN010000039.1:8328-37061 GCA_964522745.1 uncultured Ktedonobacterales bacterium | reverse complement strand
AAACAACTGCATCATCAGATCAACCACCGCATCCGCCGGTTCATTCTGGGCAATGGTACGCACACGGCTGACCAGATGATGAAACATCTTATCGACCATGCGCTGCCCGAACTGGCGCACCACCTCGCGGTCATGCTCATCCAGGTGTTCAAGCTGCGCCATTGCGCGGGCCAGTTCCATCTGCTGCGAGCTATCCACATGCTGGCGCAGCGCCGCGATGGCTGGGGCCACCTTGCGCACCTGCTGCCAGCGGTGCAGTTCCAGCACAGCATCCTCGACCAACTGCCCCATGCGCTCCAGATCGGCAGCGCGCCCGGAGCGTTCGCCATAGCCCTGCAAGGCATCGATATTATACAGGCAGACCGATGGCAGCAGCCCTGCTGTCTCTTCAACATCGCGTGGCACCGCCAGATCGAGGATGACCAGCGGTGTATGCCGGCCCTGGCAGGCTTGCGCCACCGCTGCTGCCGGCAGAACAATATGAGGCGCGGCTGTCGCGCTGATAATCAATTGCACCTGGGGAATCAGGTCGGTCAGGGCGCTCAGCGAGGCCGCCTCGGCGCCCAACGTATCGGCCACGTCTCGCGCCGTTTCCGCTGTCCGGTTCGCCAAGATCAGCCGCTTTGCCCCCTCGGCGCGCAGCAGACGCGCGCACAGTTGGTTCGTGCGGCCCGCGCCAATCAACAGCACCGAGCGCCCCGCCAGGCCGCCCAGCGCATCGCGCGCCAGATCAACCGCCGCCCGGCTTATCGAGACATCGGCGCGAGCAATATCGGTTTCGCTGCGGGCGCGCTTGCCCAGGCGAAGCGCCGTTGTGAAGAGCGCGTGCAGTTCTTCGCCCACCGACCCGGCACGCGAGGCCAGCGTCAATGCCTCTTTCACCTGCCCCAGAATCTGCGATTCCCCCACCTGCATCGAGCGCAGGCCCGCCGCCACCTGGAACAGATGCCGGGCTGCCTCCAGCCCTTCCGCCCGCATCAGGTAATTGCTGAGCAGCCCTTGCACCCCAACGGCAGCCATAGGCCCGGCAGCGGCACGCTCTGCCGCGCCCGGCGCCGCCGGCCCGCCGGCCAGATAGTATCTGGCAAGGAACGCCTCAATCACCTGGCGCGCCTCCGGCCAGGATGGGCCGGCGCCATAAATCTCCGTGCGATTGCATGTGGAGAGGATAACAACTTCTGAGAGCGCCTCTGCGCGCCGCAGGGCCAACAGCGCCTCGCGCAGCGACTCGCCGGCAAAGGCCAGCCGCTCGCGCACCGCCATTGGCGCACGGTGATGATCTAGTCCAACAATGCCTATCATGCTTGCCTGTCTTTATTGACGAACGTGCGCGTGCCTACATGCTGCACAGCGGCATGAGAATATCCTCTCGGCATACCGCCATTGTAGCATATAGTACGCGCCCATCGGTCTGCCTGGCATCAGGTAAACACCTGATATTTCCGACAGTTTCCCCCACCCTGTATGATACAGAGGCAAGATACGCCGGGAGTAAGCAGCGCTTCCTCGTCTTCTACAGCCTAGCACGCCCAGGTAAATAGACCGGAGAGCAAGGTAAATGGCAGGTAAAATACGCTCTGCTCTCTCAGGCATGGAACTTGCTTTGCAGCCCTCTGTGTGCCATTGCCTGACAGAGAAGGAGCAGCGCAGCGCGTGTTTGAGCATCTTGCATCGTTGACCTGGACGTTTGCGACGGGTGGCCGCGAGATTGCCGCGTTGGCCGTTTACGCCGAGCCGGAAGAGACCCCCGCCGGGGTGGTCTATCGCCCACGCGCGGCGGCAGAAAGCGGGCCGGAGGGCATCTCGTGTCTGGACGATGTGGCGCGGGCGGTGGTGCTGGGTCTGGGCGCCTGGGAGCAAGAGCGCCAGCCGGCAGGGCGCGATCTGGCGCGTCGCTGGCTGGCCTTTGTCGAATATATGCAGGGCGAGGATGGGCGCTTCACCAATTTTATCCTGGACACCAGTGGCAGGCGCAATAAAAAGGGCGCAACCTCCTATCCCGGCGGCCTGTGGTGGACCAGCCGCGCCCTGTGGGCGCTGGCGCGCTCGTATCGCGTGCTAGGGGATGAAACGGCGCTGGAGCGTTGGCTGCGCTGCCCACTGCCAACACACGAGGAGACGGCGCGCGCAGCGAAGACCACCAGCATATTGGTGCTGGGGGCGTTGGAACTGCTGCGGGCAGGGCTGCCACCAGGCACACGGCAACTGGTGCAGACACGGCTGGAGGACTGGTGCGCCGATCTAATGGGCTGCATGGACGGCTATCTACGCGATACGCCCGGCCAGGAACACGTCGGCCTCTGGGGCTACCATCAACTGCCGGCGCTGGCGGCAGCGGGCGCCTGGCTGGGCCGGCCCGCCTACCTGAGCGCCTGCGCCCAAACGGTGGAGCGGGTCATCGAGCCGACGCTGGCTGCCGGCTTCCTCTATGCCTTTCCCGATGTCAAAGAGGGCCAATGCGCCTATTGTCTCTCGCCGCTGGTGCATGGCCTGGCCGAACTCTACCGGGCGACAGGCGAAGCGCGCTACCGCGATCTGGCGCTGCGCGCCTGCGGCTGGTTCAGCGGCCAGAATGATGCAGGCGTAGTGATGTATGATCCAGCCAGCGGGCGCTGCCTGGATGGCATTAGCAATGGGCAGGCATCACGCAACTGTGGTGCTGAATCGGCCATCGAGGCCGGGCTGGCGGAATTGGAGCGCCGAAGCATGGCTGGCGATTAGCGCGTAAGGGCGGCAATCGTTTGCAGCAGTTCATCGTGCGGGCAAGGCTTGACCAGATAAGCGTTGGCGCCCAGTTCCATCGCGTGCTGGCGGTGTTTATCGGCGGCGCGCGAGGTGAGCATAACGATGGGCATGCTGCTGTACTGCCGCTGGCTGCGCAGACGGGAGAGCAGTTCATACCCATCCATGCGCGGCATCTCAATATCGAGCAGCACCAGATGCGGGCGCTGTTTGGTCGTGATCATCTCCAGCGCGTCGAGGCCATCTTTGGCCGACAGCACTTGATAACCGGCCCGCGTGAGCTGCCATTCCAGCGTGCGGCGCATCGGCTGAGAATCATCGACCACCAACACCGTAATCCCCTTTCGGGCTGGCTCTCGTGCTGCCAGGTCGATCTTGATCGGGCCGAGCCTGGCCGGTTCGGAGGGGGGAGACTCGGCCTGGACCAGCCTGGAGGGTGTCGGCTCCGTTTTGGCCGGCTGTGGGGGCGCCTCGCTCTCGCCAGCAGCGCCGGCTCTCAAGAGCGTACTGCCCACTGCACGATGCACAAGTTCAGGCAAGTCCAACAGCAACAACATTTCGCCGGTGGAACTCAGGGTTACGCCCCGCACGCCCCGACGGCGCAGATATGCTGGCAGGTGCTTGACCACAATTTCGCGCTCCTGTAACACCTCATCAACCTGCACCCCGACGAGCCGGTGGCCGAAGGGGACATAGAGCGCGCTGTTTGGCGGCGCTTCATCGCCGCTCTCCGCGCTCGCCGACCCGAAACCGAGCAGGTCAGTAAGCTTGATCAGGCGGATGTTGGGCCGGGTGGTCTGACGCCCCCCTTGCCAGATGCGTTCGACAGCGCTGAACGGGATAGCGTAGGTTTGTTGGTTAGCACGCACAAAGAGCGCGCGCATCACGCCCAGCGAAATAGGCAGGCGTATATGAAAGGTAGTGCCTTCGCCGGGCCGGTTATGAATATGCAGCGTACCCTTGAGTTTCTCGACGGCGGCACGCACGAGGTCCATACCCACCCCGCGCCCGGAGATCGTCGTCACCTCCGGGCTGGTGGAAAGATTGGGCAGGAGCATCAAATGGACGGCCTCTTCTGGCGTTATGCGCTCGGCCTCTTCCGGCGTGATCTTGCCACCGGCCAGCGCAGCAGCGACCAGGCGCTGGTAGTGAATGCCGCTGCCATCATCGCCAACCTCGATGCTCACCTCGTTACCGGAGTAATAGGCGTGCAGCCAGATGGTTCCCGTTTCGGGCTTGCCTCGCGCGCGCCGCTCTTCCACCGATTCGATGCCATGCACAGCGCAATTGCGCACCAGTTGCACCAGCGGGCTGGTGATGGCTTCAATGATGTCGCGGTCAATCTCGGTGGTTTCCCCCTTGGTTTGGAACACGATCTGTTTGTTTTGCTCCTGGGCCACCATGCGGACGGTGAGATGCAGGCGGGGCACCACCTGGCGGATGGGCACGAGCCGCAGATGAGTAATGTCGCGCTGGATGTTGCCGGTCAGGTTCTCCTGGGTGTCGGCCAGTTCTCCCAGGCGGATCAGCAGACGTTGGAGGGTTTCACTCACCGTTGTCACATCGTTGACACTTTCGCCCAGCACGCGCACCAGATGGCTCTGCTCGTTATCAAAACGTTCCAGCCCCAGCGCCGCGCGTCGGGCAAGCTGCTCTTCCAGCGAGGGAATTGCCGAACCGAGCGGGTGAGAAGGTGGGCCGAGCGGCGCCGTCGTTCGCGGCTGCGCCGCTTCTTCGATCTGCGGACGCGAGACGGTCTGCGGACGCGAGGGCGTGCCGCGCAGCGCGAAACTCGCTGCCTGCGCCGGCTCCGGCTGGAGCGGATGGGAGGGCGTGCCACGCAGCGCGTGCTTGACCACCTCCTCATCCAACTGGCGGACAACCTCGTGCATGCGGCTGATCGTCCGGCGCAATTCACCCAGCGTCTCCGCAATGTCATGGCGCATCTGGCCGGTAGTAGCCCGGTTGGCTGCCAGATCGCTGATCAAGCCCATGATCTGATCGAGCTTGCGGACGTCTACGCGAAGCGTCTGCTCGCGCTCGGTCAGCAGGTCGTTCCGCTCAGATGGTGCGTCTGGCGGGGCGCCCGCCACATCGGCGCCGGATGGCTCGACTGGGGCAAGCGACGCCTGGCGGGTGGCGAGCGCTAGGCGCTGTGAATCGGGCTGCGTCGCTGAAGGGTCACTGCTGTTATTTTCCGCCCCTGCAAGCAGGCGATCATACACGGCGCGCAGCCGTTCCAATCCCGCGCTGCTCTCTGGCTCGGCGGCAGCGAGCCGTTGCAGAGAGGTTTCCATCTCAAAGACGCCATGCACCAGCGCGTCCAGCACCAGCGATCCATAGGGCAGCCGGCGATCCATCAGCAGATCGAGCAGGTCTTCCAAACAGTGCGCCAGGCTGGCGATCACCTGTAAGTCAAGCGTAGCAGCAGCACCCTTGATCTTGTGGACAGTGCGCCGCATCTCTAGCACAGCGGTGGAGCGATCCTCAGGCATCTCCAAACGTGCCAGAGCGCTCTGCATCAATCGGAGATCATCCTCAGTCTCCACCTGGAACAGCAGGCGCATCTCAGCCGAGACATCGTCAGGAAGCGCGCCATCAGGCAAAGCCGAGTCTGGCGACCCTGACGTGTCTTCCTCATCAGCATGCACGCTGTCTGGTGGTGGCTCCTCTTGCGCGTCGCTCAGATCGCTCTCCGCAAAAGCGCGCAGGATAGCCTGGTCTTCTTCGCTCAAATCGGCTACCTGGCCCTCTTCCGATGGCTCTGCCTGGCTCAATTGGCCGCTCAGGCGCCAGATGGTTTCATCAAGCCGGCGAAGCAGCGCCTCATCCTGGCCGGCCCGCGTCTGAAATGTGCCGGCAGCTTCCATTGCCGCCACGCGCTGGCGCAGGTAGCCCACAGCCAGGTCGAGCAGCCCGGCAAGAGCATCAAGATTGCCGGCAGCATATGCGCCGACAGGATCGGCGGCAATCCCCAGCGCGCATGCCTCCAGCCCCTCGCCGATCCAGGGGAAATCGTCCAATTCCAGCGAACTGCTCAGTCCGGTGATGGTATGGGCCAGCCGCTGCATCTCCTGCGCCGCAGCCAGGATCGTCGAAGCGCTCGCCTCGCGCTCGCGCAGCGTGCTGGCAATCACGTCAAGCAGGTCGCAGTAGCCGCGCATCTCGGTGACAAAATGCGCGAGATATTTATCCATCGCCCGATACCTCCTTCGCGTTCAGTTGCTCCAGCAGGCTGGCGATAAGGCGTGGCAGGTCCAGCAGCAGCACCGGAGGGTCGGTGGGTGAGGGAGTCCAGGCGGCCTGCAAATGGCTCAACGCGAAGGCAGGCAGGGCGCGGGTCTCAGCCGCAGGGAGCCGATGAAACGCGCTCTCCGGCAGGTAGACAACTTCCCCCAACTCCTGCACCTGTAAAGCCAGCGAGACGCCATCGCTTTCAGCCACCACCACCGGCGCGCCACCGCCAATGCGAGAGGCGACGCCAGCAGCAAGAACAGGGTCCAGCAGCAGATCGCTGAGATTCACCAGACCTACGGCATCTCCGCGCAAGTTTATGAGACCCTGCAACCAGAGCGGGCTAAACGGCAGGAGAGTAATAATCGGCGCGTTGGGCAGCACTTCGCGCAGATAGGCGAGCGGGAGACCCCAGCTCACACTGCCCAGCGTGAAGGTCAGGTAAGGAGTGCCTTCAGGCGTTGGAGCCGATTCCTTATTGTGCAGCCGCGCGAGCGCATCTTGTTCTGATTCGCTCAGCAAGGTCTGGGCATCAACGGAGGTAGGCAGCGGCGCCGGGGCAGCCAGTGGCGTCTCCTCCAGGCGCGGGCCAGATGCGCTGTTCCGGCGTTTCGTATGGTAGGCCAGGTGTTCGCCGACCTGGCCGGCAATGCCGCGCCGTTTCTGGCTAGACAGCGCCGCCTCTGGTTGTGCTGGAGCGCCCGGTTGCGAGCCTGCCGGAGTGATCTCTTTCTGAATCATCCAGAGGCCGCCTGGCGTCCATCGCGCATCGTCTGCTGCGCTGCTCATAGCCCTATGCCAGCGGCCCGCAGAGGGGCCGCATCTCCTTGTGTGTGGTGGGATGCGCGCCTGTTTGTGACCACCCTGAGCGCTCACAAAATCACAGCGGCTCAGAGCGCTTTCCGGCCATGCCCGTCAGGCGGTAGACTTCTGCCAACAGCAGATCAGGCTTGAAGGGCTTTTTCAAATAAGCATTGGCGCCCAGGCGCCGGCCATAAAACTCTTCTGGAGCGCTGCTGCGCTGCGTCAACATCAAAATGGGAATATGCTGGGTGCGTAGGTCATTGCGCAGCGCCCGGCACACTTCGTAGCCGTTGACGCGCGGCAAAATTAAATCAAGCACGACGAGGTCGATAGCCACGCTGCGTACCTTTTCGTTGACCTCGTCACCATCCCCAGCCAGAACCACGCTGTATCCGGCTTCGTGCAGGCAGTCGGCAATCATGGCCTGCTCGGTGGGGGAATCTTCAACAATCAAGACCGTTTTTCGCCCATTCGGGGCAGGTGCCATGATCGAACCGTCCTCCAACCCTTTGATCTGATCTCAATAAGAGTAGCGCTGCGCGAAAGCGACGCGCCGCTCTTCGGGCAGGTGTGTACGCACCACTGCAATGACTTCGGCAGGCTTAAAGGGCTTGGTGATATACTCCTTGGCGCCTGCCAGGCGGCCTCGAAATTTGTCAATCATACCATCGCGGCCAGAGAGCATAATGATAACCGTGTTTCCCAGACGATTCTTTTGCTTAAACGCGCGCGCGACTTCGTAGCCGTCCATCTTTGGTAGGCCCACATCAAGCAGAATGAGATCAGGCACAGGAACATCTCCTCTAGCGAGTGCCTGCATAGCCTGGAGTCCATCGGGAAACGAAATGGCCTCAAAGCCCTCGCGTTTCAGACTGGTCTCCATAATCTTGCGTACCGTTAAGGAATCATCAATCACCATGACTAGATTGCCCATACGCGCTATCCTCCTTCACTGAAATGGGACAATGTACACGTTCGACGAGGCTCCTTTGTGTACTAGAGAGCGGCTAATGGGGGGGATGCTCCCCCTGGAAGCCCAGGAACAAGGCATCCCAGGCTTCCTGATTTTGCATCCGTTCCAGCGGCGAAGCAATACGTGCATTGATGGCTTGAAAGGCCGTGCGCAGCGCCTGCTCCAGAACGTCATAGGCCCGGTTATAAAAATTACCCGCCGTTGCGACGGCCCCACTGCGGGGGTCGAGGTAGCGGCGGCAGAGTTGGCTAAAATCATCAATATCGATCTGATTATCCCTGACCTTGAAGACATACCCATCAATCTGGGTCAGCCCTTCGCGCTCTAACAAGGAAACCAGCGTGTCAGGGGAAAGGGTCAACTCGTTTTGCGCGCAGGTTTCGGCCAGACTGCGCATCGTCCAGTTGATAAACAGCGCCAGCGCGGGCAGTTGCTCGGCGGGCGAACGCCGGCGCAGCCATTCCTGCTCAATCCGGCTGAGCAGGCTGAAGAGATCAAAGCTCTCCAGGCTCAGACGCTGAGCCGGTTCGGGCAGGCCAGGCTGGCTGCCCGTTTCCACTGGCACCAGCAGCGCGCGCTGCACCTGCGGCGCCAGCAGCCGCGCCACATCTAGCTCAGGCTGGCGGATGGCAGAGGCAATGTTGCGAATCGTGCGGTAGGTATTCACCCGCGCAATGGCGCGCCAGCTAGCGGGATCGAATTTGAGCAGGGGGCCGCGTGCAATATCAGCAGACATCTTGAGTCGGGTACGCATCCCATCGGGTAGAGCAGGCTGCAATTCCTCCCACTCCTGGGTAAAACGCAGCACTTCCATCAAAACGCGGGTGACATCGATACGCAGGGGAACACTTTCTTCGAGGAGGTGCTGGCCGGGGAGAAAATCGTAAGCGCCCTCTTTCCACTGCGCCATCTCGCGCACCGTCCAGAGTACCTGGGTTTTCAACGCATCTTGTAATTGCTCAGGCGTGATAATACCGTAATCAACCAGCAATTCGCCGATACGTTTACCCAGGGGGTTCTGCTTCTGTAAGCCGTAGGCATGATCAAGCTGCCCGGCGGTTGCCATGCCCAACTGCTGGAGGACATGACCGAGCGTGAGCGCATCGGTATTGAGTTCCGTGCAGGTGGCAAGCATCCCATCATACACATAGATGATGCCAGTCCGGCCATCAGCGCGGTGCAGGTGAAGGGCGCCCGTCATATTGCCCAGGCCCATCATCTGCAAAATTTCAATCAACCCAAACTCATCAAGCGACCCCCGCAAGGGTCCGGCTTCAGTTACCATTCTGTCCTCAAAGCGGGAACACATTCCAACATGGCACTGCTACGCTGGCAGAGTTCAGAGTCGTCCTATAACATAAGAGATATAACATGAAAACATACCAACAATCAAGTGTTTTTTGTTCAAAAAATTGGCTCAGAGCAGTATAGAGCAAAAACTGGTTAAAAAACAACAAGAGGCAAGCGTTTGACCGGCTGCCCGCTCACTAGCGCCGCTAGATCGCGGATGGAGCGCTGCAACCCCGGATGCAGCAGATCGGGGGCAAGCTCGGCCAGCGGCACCAACACAAAGGCCCGCTCAGTCAAACGCGGATGCGGAATGCTCAAATCAGGATCAATAATAATTTGGGCGCCATAAAGCAGAATGTCGAGATCGATCTCACGCGGCCCATAGCGAAAGCGCGCCTGCCGCCCCAGGCGCGCCTCCAGGTCTTTCAAAAAGCGCAGCAGTTCACGCGGGGAAAGGTCCGTTTCCCCCGCGCAGACCAGATTATAGAACGCCGGCTGATCCGTCACTAACTGCGGAGCAGTCTCATAGACCGAGGAGACCCGCTCTACCCGAAAGACCGGCTTCAGCCCCTCCAGCGCAGCGCGCAGATGCGCCAGCCGGTCCCCCAGGTTGCTGCCCAGCCCCAGGAACACCAGCGGCGGCGCGGATGCCGTGTTGTCAGAGATGGTTGTCATGTGCTGCGCCTCTGTTCTACCTTGTGTAGCGTTTCTTGTGCCAGATCACGAATGGTCGTATGTTTGTTCTCCTCAAGCGCGCAAACAATCAGGGCTGCTCAGCAGTTGAGCAGCCCTAATAGAATATCACCAACTATTCACCAATGACCACTGGCTCCCGCTCAACCGTTTCGCCGCGCTCTTGGGCGCGCTTGGCGGCCTCGATAGCCGGATCACGCCCGACGAAGAGCGCCAGCACGGCGGCGGCGCCGCACACAATCGTCACCAGCAAGAAGGTATCGTTGAAGCCCAACGCTGCCGCGTGCGGCCCATGCAGCAAACCATACTGCTTTCCAGCATTCTGTACAAAGTGCTGCACAAACTGCTTCCCAGCGTTTTGGATGCAGGTTTTCAGCCCCGGATTGGTCGCGCCCAATTGCGCGACGCAGGTGGCCTGCGCCTGCTGGAGCGGCTGCCCGCTGAATGCTGCCTGCCCCGCCTGAATGGCCTGCTGGAGCGGCGCACCCTGAAACGCCGTCTTCACCGCGTTGACATGGCTATTCACCTGTTGGGTCAGGTAGGTCGTCAGCACAGCAACGCCAACGGCGGAGAAGACCTGGCGCGTGACATTGACCAGCGAGGAAGCGCGCGCCATCGCTCGATTGCTCACTACCGACAGCGCCAGCGTTTGCAGCGGCAGATTAGCCAGGCCCAGGCCCAGGCCGCGTACAATCAGCCAGGGCTGGAGCGAGGCGCCGGTGGTGGAGGCATCCAGTTGGGTGAGGCCGTAGGTGCCGATGGTAATCAACACCAGACCGACGGTTGCCAGCGTGCGTGGCCCGACGCGATTATACAGCCGCCCACCAAACGCTACCGCTACCGCTGCCGATAGACCCTGCGAGATCAAAATCTCGCCCGCCGTCAGCGGCGTCTTGCCTTGCAGATTCTCAAAGAAGAACGGCAAGAGGAAGACGCTGCCAAAGAGGAACGCGCCCAGCACCCACATCAGCACATTCGAGATCGTGAACGTGTAGTTCAGGAAGAGGCGCAGGTCCAGCACCGGGTCACTGACCAGCAGCTCGGTGATGATAAAGCCGATTAAGACCACGCCGCCGGCGATGAGGAAGGCATCCACCGTCGTATCGCCCCAGCCCTTGTTGCTCGCCTCACTGATGCCATAGACAAGCGCGGTGAATCCAACGATTGCCAGGGCCAGCCCCAGCACATCAAAGCGCTTCTTCTCGATCTCTGTCGCGCCATTAGCCTCATTTTCTGCCTTGCGCCCACGCAGCACGAGTGAACCAAGCACCAGCGCAACAACCCCGATGGGCAGATTGACGGTAAAGATGGCGCTCCAGTCGAAGGTCGTGGTCAGGTAGCCGCCGATAGTCGGCCCAAACGCGGGGGCCAGCAAGACTGGCACGCTGATAATGGCCGAGGCCGGGCCGCGCTCCGTCGGTGGGAAGACGCGGAAGACAATGGCAAAGACCAATGGGAAGAGCGCGCCGCCGCCGATACCCTGAATGACCCGGAAAGCGATCAACAGATCTTTGCTGGGCGCGATGGCACACAGGCCAGACCCCAGAGTAAAGAGTGCCAGCGCGGTGAGAAAGACCGTCTTGGTGCCAATACGGTCACTCAGATAGCCAGTAACCGGAATCACCGCCGCCTGAGCCAGAAAATAGGCGGTGGCAACCCAGGCAATTGTCGTCAGGTCGGTATTGAACGCCTTTGCCATCTGTGGCAGCGCGACGCTCACAATCGTATTATCCAGCACGGCCATAAAGAGGCCAAGGGCGGTGACAAGCGCCGCCTGCCACTTATATGCCAATCGCATGAATCGTCTCCTTGATCTGTTGCTTTCACTACGGATGGTATTTACGATATAACAAGATATATCGCATTCAATCTCAATCGGTCAAGAGGAAATAGCCGCTCTGGCAAACTGGGCGGGAACCATCACCCCTTGCACAATCAAATCAACAATTTGCTCGCGCGCGCACGCCAGCGCCTCTGGTGAAGTGAAATCGCTCTCAGGGAAGAGCAGTTGATAACTTGGGAGCGACAGCAGATAGTTCAAGACGCTGCCCATCACCTGCGCAATCAGCACCCTGGGATCAAGCTCCGGGCGGATAAATCCAGCCCCCTGCGCCCGGCGAATGAACGCCATAGCCTCCTCTACACAACCTAGCTCCTCCCTGCTAAAGCGTATCTGGGAATACATATTCCAGCCCTCGGCGGCTTCCCAGGCCAGGATGCGGCGGTTCGTCTCATGCGCGAGCAAATAGTCGAAGCGTGCCCTGATGGCCTTGGTAAGAAATGTCTGAACCATCTCAGCGGTGAGAGGCACATCAGGGTCGCTGATGGCTGGCCGCAGAATGTCCACCAATGCGGCAGCGCTCTGCTGCTTCATCCGGCGGATGACTGCTTCATACAGCCCTTCTTTGCCCCTGAAGTATTGATGACAGATCAGGCTCTTGTTATAGCCTGAACACTGGGCAATTTCATCAACGCGCGCGCCGGCAAACCCTTTGAGAGCAAATTGTTCTTCCGCTGCGGTCAAGATGGCTTCGCGCGCGGCATCGGCGTCGCGTTCTCTTCTTTGAGCTATCTCAGCCATCGTGTTCACCTCTTCTTCGCTACTATCTAACTAGATGGTTAGATAGTAGCGAAAAGAAAATGGAGAAGTCAAGAGCAAAAAATCCTTGGGGGCGAGAGCTGAGGGAAAAATATCTGCTCGGTCATGCTTGCACGCGCCTGCTCATTGAAGTATACTTTTGCCAGCGAACAAAGGTCATCCATTGGCGCGGCAGAGGTGCATGTGATCATCAGCAACTTTACTTATCCTCGGCGGCGCAGCCCTCGCCAATGATGCGCCGCAGGTGTCAGTATCAAAGGAGGAGCGCCCAGCAGCGCTCCCAAAGGAGTTGTTTTCAGTATGAGTCTTACATTGGATATTGCCAGACGCGCCCTTGACGCCAGCCGCGCCCGCGCGCGGGAACTCGGCTGCCAGGTGAGCATCGCCCTCGTCGATAGCGCGGGCCATATGGTCGCCTTTGAGCGCATGATGGCGCCCTATGCCTGGGCCACCGTCGGCATCTCCACAGCCAAAGCGACTTCAGCCGTCATGTTCAACCAATCAACATCTGATATTAGCGGCTGGGCGCAGAGTATCCCTGGTTTTGCCGCCAGCATGGCAAACATGACCCAGGGCAAGTTTATCATGGCCCCTGGCGGCTGGCCGATTCGCGGCCCCAATGGCGTCACCGTTGGCGCCATTGGCATCAGCGGTGGCAACGCCCCAGGCCGCGATGATGATATTGCCCGCGCCGGCGTGCATGCCGCCGAATCCGCGCTGCATGCCTATTATCAGCAGCGCGCCCAGGCGCAAGCGCAGGCCCAGGCCCAGGCGCAACTGCAAGCCCAGGCCGCCGCGCCCATTGCGCAGGCGCCCCAGCAGCCACAGGCCGCACCGCCCACCGTCGATTTGCAGCGCTCCGAGCCTGCGGCCTCGATGTATATGCCCATGCCACCCGCTGAAACGCCCAGCGCCGCTGATGGACAGGTGAGCGATCCATCTGCGATTAGCGTCAAGAACGACAACAACCCCTAGAACACGCCAGACTCCAGACACCGCAGCAGCCCATCCATGAGAGATGCTCTCATGGATGGGCTGCTGCGTGTAGCGCCGGCTCCAGGGGTGGAGGCGCGCTTAGATCGCGCGGCCTCGCGTGCGTCCCCCGGAAACCAGGCGCACCACAAAGATCAGAATACAGGCGCCGATAAAGGCCGTCAGGAACGACCAGAACACTCCGCCAGTACCGGCGCCAAAGAGCGCGCTGAGAATCACCCCGCCAATAATAGCACCAATGATGCCGACAACAATGTCGCCAATGATGCCAAAACCACCGCCTCGCATGACCACTCCGGCCAGCCAGCCAGCCAAACCACCAATAATAATCCAAATAATCCAGCCCCACGCCCAGCTTCCACTCCCAATAGCTAACAAAACTTGCTGTGTCATATGCTCTTCCTCCTCTGATAAAAGTGCAAAATAGCCATGCACCGTGCTTAAAACAATTCTTGCCGGATTATGCCTGGACTGGCATACCGTTTTTTCCGGCCTCTACAGAAGAGAGAAAGGCAAGAACCATGCCACCAGACAGGCTGGCTCTCTTGAGACGTCCAGAGGAAAGGAATGGCGCCCAGGGAGCGGTGTCCCTGGGCGCCATATCAGACGGCGAAATGATTGGCTAACCAGCCTTGCCGAGTAGGAAACTCACCACCAGGATCAGCAACACCACCGCCGTAATCAGCACATAGGCGTAGTCATGCTCCAGCAAAAAGATCACGATAGAAGCCGCCACGCGAATCACTGGCGTCAAAATCAGCAGCAGCAGCCCCAGCGCGATCAGCGCGTAGGGTTTGAGCTGCGCTACCCCGGAGATGACATCGCCCGGCGAGGTCGGAAAACGCCCGCCGGCGCCATGACTATAGCTCACCAGATTCGCCACGTTGCTGAATGATTGATACCCGGTCGCCTGCGTGATGAACAGCAGCAGCAGCCCCAGCGCAATACAGATCGCGCTGGCAGTCACGCCGATGCGCAAAATCCAGCCAATAATCTCCTCGGTTGGCACAGTATTCTTGACGGGATTGTTCAGGTTCTCTTGCCCCCCAGAAGCAGATGTTCTTTCACGAGCCATGAAACCTCTCCCTTAGACGCCCAGGCCAAAGGCGCGCAGGAACATCTCGATAGCCGTCAGCACCAGCACCACCACAAAAATCTGGCGGATGACCGTGCCGCGTGTGCGGATGAGCAACTGCGCGCCCAGCAGCGCGCCGGCCAGCACGCCCAGCGCCACTGGCGCCGCGATCAGCGGGTTAATATCGCCGCGCGAAAAATAGACTCCCGCGCTGGCCGCTGCCGTCACACCGATCATAAAATTGCTGGTGGTGGTCGAGGCTTTCATCGGGATGCGCATGGCAATATCCATTGCCGGCACCTTGAGAATCCCTCCTCCAACCCCCAGCAGCCCCGAAACCATGCCGGCGATATACATCAAACCAAAGCCCACCGGCACACCCTGCACGCGATAGGCAATCTTACGTTTTGAGGCGGCGTCATAATACTCACCATCCAGGCGCAGCCGCCGAGCCAGCCGGCGCCCCAGGCTCCGCTGATCGTCCGGCGTCCGGCGCAGCACCTCCGGGTCCAGTGCGCCAGCCATTGAGGCTTGCTCCATCTTGCCGCGCTGAAACATCACATAACAGGAATAGAGCATGAGAACCGCGAAAATAAAGAAGAGCGTCGGCCCGCCCAGGTACGCGCCAACAAACGCGCCGGTAATCGCGCCGGTGGTGGTTGCCACTTCAAGAAACATCCCAATTCTGAGATTGCTGATGTGATCGCGGACGTAGCGCACCGCCGCGCCGCTGGAGGTGGCAATCACGGAGACAATCGAGGCGCCAATAGCGTAATGAATATCAATGCCGAAGAGGACCGTCAGGGCGGGAACCACAATAATACCCCCACCCAACCCAAGCAACGCGCCAATCACCCCGCCAAAGAGCGAGGCGACAAAGACCAGGAACAAGAACAACAACACAGGGAGATGCAGAGCGACACCTGCCTTTCTAAGCCGGCCATCCGCCACTCCCATTGTAGCACACCGCCCCGCCCGTAGCGCTGGCTTCCAGCCGGCTCGTCCTGCTCGCCGAAAGACGCGGCGGCGCTACAAGCAAAACCGCAAAGCAAAAGGGTCTGGTCACATCGTACCAGACCCCTCATGCTAAATACCAACCACCAACCGGGTTGCGCCGCTTCACTCCTTCATCCTGCACCGTGCCACCTCCCCTTCACAGACCCTCTCACACATCGCCACCCTCTACCACAAAGCCACCACCCCACCTCACTGCCAGCCACCGCCGCTGCGCCCGCATCCACACACCAATCCCACCATCACTCACCTGCGCGCCGCCACCCCGGCATCCACACCAGCGCCACCCCACCTGACCACCCCACGCATCCACCAGCCACCTACACTCCGCCACCAGCCACCCTGACACCTCACACGTTTGAGGAAGACGTCTTTGCTCTTCCTCACTCTCTGTGCATAAGCATACCAGACTCTACTGAAAATCCCATGAAATACGTCACAAAATATGATGAATCTTTGTTCATCTTTTCAGGAAAGAGGGGGCTAAAGAGTGAAGAATGACGAATATTTATTCATTCTTCTGCAAAGCAGCTATCTGGCAAGGTGGAAAAAGGGATCAGGAAGCGGGCGCAAGCGGCAGGCTGACGTGGAAGAGGCTGCCGCTGGAACGTTCCAAATCGGGAAATTCTGCCCAGAGGTGCCCCTGCTGGCGCAAGATCAGATAATGGCTGAGATACAGGCCCAGGCCCAGGCCGGCCAGTTGGCGGTGCAGGCTGTTCTCCGGGCCACGATAAAAGGCGCTGAAGAGCCGGCTCCGCTCCTCCACTGGCACACCCAGCCCATAATCGCGGATAGAGAGCAGAGCCACAGTATCCTCAGAGACGCGACCCTCTTCGGGCGCGCATGAGGGCGTATCGGCGGGAACTCGGCTTGCCGGGACACGTTCCACCGTCACCTCTACCTGTCCACGTTCCTGCCCAAACTTGATAGCATTATCCAGCAGATAGCCAAGCACTTGTTCCATACGTGCCGGATCGGCCAGCACCTGCACTGCCGGCTCGCGGGCCACCACATGCAGCGCTCCCTCTTCGAGCGAGCGCTGGCGTTGTTCCACCACGCGCCTCACCAGCCCAACCAATTCCAGCAGCGTCGGCTGTACCTCCAGCACGCCGCGCTCCACCCGCGAGACATCCAGCAACTCCCCCACCAGATTGGACATCCGATTCACCTGCTGGCTGATTGCCTCCAGCCCACCCAGATCGACCTTGGCGCCTTCCGAGCGCCGCGCCTGGCGCAGCAGCAGTTGCGCGTAGCCTTTGATAATCGCCAAGGGGCTTTTCAATTCATGCGAGGCCAGGCCAATAAAGTCATCGCGGGCGCGTGCCTCGTGGGCAAGCAGATGGCGGAGATGCGCCTGCTCCAGCGCGGCACTCGCCAACTCTCCCAGCAGCGTCGCTGCCGACGCGAGTGCCAAACGGGCCGCAGGCGGCGGCGGCTGGCCGAGCGCCACGATCACTGCCTCGATCTTGCCCTGTACGGTCAGTGGCAGCGCCAGATACCACTGGATGCCGGCATGTGCCAGGCGCTGGGCGCTGCGCGCATCGACTGGCATGCCAGAAGCGGCTTTCGCTGCTGGCTCTGGAACTATCGTCACCACTGTTCCAGGCAACGTTTCGAGCAGCAGCGGCTGCTCGATGAAGAGCGCGACTACATCCTCTGTCACGTTCTGCCGGATGGCAATCCTGCCGCTCTCTGGCCCTTCGGGGAACGTGACCACCAGGCCCGCACTGCCCCCTGAAATGGCGAGCAGCTCGCGCAGCGTTAGAGGAAGCAGCGCACTATGTTCGGCCCGCGCCAGGGCGCTCACAGCCGTTACCACCGCGCTGAGCAGCCGGTCTGCGCTGCCCTGACCGGCTCGCCCCTCTTGAGCAGCGTGGGCAAGTGGTGGCCGCGCGGTCTCCGTTCCCTCAGCACGTCGGCGTTCCCTCGAACCTTCCGGCGCTCTCAGGCGGCTGCTCTCCGGTTCAGCAATAGGATGAGATTCATCGAGCGCTCCCCAGCCGTAATGCTCTTTTTGCTCAGTCTGGCCTTCGGCGCTTTCTCCAGGATGCTCCACATCATCCTCCCCTCAATCTCAATAATGAAGAATGCGCAGCACCATCACCTCGCTTCAGGTGTGATCTGCGCTGGTACGAGCCACGCCTACCAAACCAATCGCAAAATATATGCCATCCAGCCATATGCAAATGGGCGCTTCTGTGGTATACTCGGCAGGGATTGATTTGTGTAATAAAGCCATAGGATACCATACAAGGCGCCGACGATGCGATGCCGCAATTGCACAACCGAACTGTGGGGAACACCGGCGCTCTGCCCGGTCTGCGGAACCCCCACCGGACTCAAGCCAGGGCCACGCCGGCCTGGCAGCGCTCCTCTCTCGCCACCGACACACACACCCCCTGCGCGGCAGCCATCGGGAAGCTTCAACGCCGCCGATCTGCTGGACCCAGAGGTGCTGGCAGACCTCCCCGGCGCGCCCGCGCAGCCAGGCGCGCCCACCGCCGATCTCTTCCGCGCTTCGTCCCCACAGGAATGGGCTGAGACAGAGCCTCCCGACTGGCTAAACAGCCCGGCTCCAACGCAGCCAGCCAGGCAAGGGAGCGGCCAGGCGTCCTATGCCACCGGCACCTTCAACGCCGTCAACCTCTTCGACTCAGAAGTGCTGGCCGGATTCTCGTTTCCAGGGGCGGCAGACTCACCGCAAGCCCCCCCACAACCAACGCTCAACGCCGCCGATCTCTTTGACCCGGAGGTATTGCGGGGGCTGTCTTTCCCAGAAGATGGGCAAGCGACTCAGCGCCCAGCACCCATGTCCGGCTCTTCATCAGGGGTATTTCGCGCGCCGTCGAGTCCGCTCGGTCCGCCACGTTTCTCGCTGTCTCCCCTCGCGCCACCCGCCGGGCCTGAAGCGCCGCATCAGTCGCGCCCATTCAGAGGGCCGCCCCCGGCTGGAGATGCCCCTGAGGGCGATGCTCCGCCTGTTATATCCGACCAGATCAGGCGGCATCGTGGCTGGAGCATCGTGTCCGACCCTTTGCCGCCAATCACACCCAGAGCCAAAAAACCCTCTCAACCACTGGCCCCTCCGCCTCAGGGGCCATACCCGCCTGGAGCAGTCCCACCTCCTGGCGCGCGGGCGCCCACGCGCCAGCAAGGCCGTCGGACCGGGCGCGCGCTCGGCGGGTTCGCCATCTTTCTGCTGGTGCTGGTTATTCTTGGAGGCGCCGCGCTCTTTGGGCTGATGCGCTATCAGCAGCTTCAGGCGCTGCAACCTACCCCACCAGGAGAAGGCGGACTGCTGCCCACCGTCGCGCCCAAAGCAGGTTACACCATCTACTCTGATCGCTCCCTCGCCTTCAGCCTGCAATACCCGACAGCCTGGAAGGAACAAGCGGACCACGATGAACATGATCCAGCTTATCAAGGCGATTTATTCAGCACTGGAGCCTATGCAGCGCTAGCGGTTGGCTCTTCGCTGCAGTACAGTTCTTGGTCGCCTCTGCATATGGACACCTACGTCTTGAGTATGGCCTTCACCATCCCAAACGTTGCTTCTGTCCAGCTTTCTACGCCCACCTCGCCAACGATTCATATTGCCGGGTTGGACTGGACAGCAGAGGACTGCGATATTACAGGGACCAACGGCGTCGTGATACATATGACCAGCCTGGCCCTCTTACATCATGGCCGGGGCTATGTCATCTTTTACTACTCCCTGCAAGACCAGTCCTCGTTTTATTCCAACAGCTACTTTGACCCGATGCTCCTCAGCTTCCGCTTTCTGAACTAGCCACGCTCCACGCGCCGGTCAGCGTCTCCCAATCGCGCTGAAACTGCTCCACCGCCGCGTCGGTCAGTGGGTCGGCCAGCAGCCCCTCCAGCACCTCCGGTGTCGCCGTCAGATCATGCGCGCCCGCCAGCAGCGCCTCCGAGGCATCCGCCGTCGTTTTAATACTAGCCGCCAGGATACGGGTGCCCGGCGCCTGCGCATTCAGCAAATGTGCCATCGCCTCAATCCGCTCGCAGGCATCCTGGCCCGACCTGCGCAGCCGGCCAAAATACGGGATCACATACTGCGCTCCGGCCATCGCCCCGCAATACGCCTGCACCACTGTAAAGACGCAGGTAAACGCGAAGCGCGCGCCCTCGCGCTTCAACCGGCAAGCCACCTCCATGCCCACCGGCGTCAGCGGCAGCTTGGGCACCACTCGTTCTGGTTCTACCGCTCGGTAGCCTTGCACCATCTGATACATCACCTCGGCAGTCTCACCCACCGGCTGCATAAAAACCTGCCCAGCACAGAGTTGCAGCAGATGCCGGAGTACGTCATCATCGCTCAACCGCTGCCCACGCTGCGAGGCCGCCAGCAAGATGCTGGGATTCGTCGTGACGCCGGCCAACTCCAACTTCCGGCACACTCGCTCAATATCAGGCAGATAGGCGCTATCAACGTACAGCCCCATGATCGCTCGCCCCCTTGCTCTCTCATGCTCCATAGGCTCGTGAACACGACTCTCTCCACGCCTTTAAGCATAACACAGTATCCCCTGGCACAGCGCTTGCAAAATGCCAGACGAACCTACCAGAAATCATATGGAGACACAAAACAGACTCTTTTAAGCCAATGAAAGAAGGGATTATTGCTTCTATGAGACGTTCCCTGAGTTCCCCGCGCCTGGCGCTCCTCTTCTTATTGCTCGCTCTCTCGTGTGGTGTGACGCTCGGCTTCGGAACCTTAGAAACCACAATGGCGCTCTTCCAATCTGCCGGAAATGCCAATGCGCCACTCGTCGCCGTCATCATCCATCCAGGGGAAAACACCGCGCAGATCGCCACTGATCTTCAACAGAAGGGATTGATCCACAACGCCCTCGCGTTTCGCCTCTGGGCGCGTATGCAGGGATTGGATACCAAACTCGAAGCGGGCGCCTATCATCTCTCGGCCTCTATGACTATCCCAGAAATGATCGATCTGCTCTTGCGCGCCACCCCTGATGAGTTATGGGTGGTCATCCCAGAGGGCTATCGCCTCTTACAGATTGCTCAGGTCTTCGCCTCGCAGAGTACCCTGACCAATTTCGATCCCGCCACGTTTCTCACGGACGTCGAGACGGGCAGATTCGACAGCGCCGGGCATTACTGGTTCTTGCAGCATGACCCGCAGGGCGCCCCCGGCAGCAGCCCCAAGGCCGCGCTGGAAGGCTATCTCTTCCCATCCACCTATCTCGTCCCGCTCGATGCCAATGCCAGCCAGGTCATCAGCATCATGCTCGACGGGCTGGGCCAGCATCTCTGCCCCGGCCCCGCTAATCAGCCCGACGCCTATCTAGCCGATGAAAAGCAATGCGAAGCGCACGCCGTCGTAGTAGATGCGGCCAAACATCTGACCATCTTTGATCTGCTCAAACGCCACTACAGCGACGCCGATGGCGCCAGTATGGCCGACAAGCTCTACCACGCCCTGACGCTGGCTTCGATCATTGAGCGCGAGGCCCGCACGCACGAGGACCGCCAGGGCATCGCCTCGGTCTACTACAAGCGCTATCTCGTCAGCAAAAGGGAGATCACACCCCCAGAGGATGGGCTGAGCCTGCTGCAAGCAGACCCCACCCTGCAATACGCGCTGGGTTCAGAGAAAGACCCCTGGCCGCAGTTGCAGCAAGGCGGCAGCACCTACCACCTCGGCGCCTATGACACCTACCAGACTCCCGGCCTGCCGCCTGGCCCCATTTGCAGCCCCAGCGCGGACGCGCTGATGCAGGCCATCAATCCAGAAAACACACCCTACTACTACTTTATCGCTACCAAGGATGGCACTACCGTCTATGCGCGCAATTATGCAGAGCAGCAGCGCAACATCGCCACCTATGGTCTCCCCTGAGGCTATCAGTGAGGTTAGCGCTCAGAGCGTTCAGGAGGCTTGGCCGAGCCGTCAGGCGTTGGCCTGGGTGAGAACGCCGCGCCCAGCACCCAGCCGGCAGCGCCAATCACGACGGTCACGCCAAGCATGACCCACAGGGCTGTGCCGAGCGTTGCCGCGTGGCTGCTCAGCACGGCGCCAATAATCATTCCGGCCAGCAGACCGACGCAGACGCCCAGCGCGCAGCCGAGATGCGTCAGATTGCGGCCCTTGAAATAATGAAACATGCTCAGTCTCGTCTAGAGTGCTGTAGCGGCATCAGGGCAGATGCGGGCAATCTGCCCTGATGCCGCTACGCTTGTTCTCAGGCAGTCGTTGTGATCGTGAATGACCCCCACTCGCCGATCAGCCCTTGCCCATGCACGGAGATGCTCTTGCCCTGGTCAATGGATTTCTCAGTCATCAGCCCCAGCGCGATCAGGAACGACCCGATCTTGGCCGGCACCTGTGTATAATGGCTGGCCTCAAGGCCATCGACCCAGAACACCAGATCATCCTGAGCCTTATTATAGACGATTTTGCACTGGTGGCGCTGCCCCGGCTTTGTCTCTATGTCTAGCTCGTGGAAATAACAGAAATACTTAGGCCGATTCTGCTGGCTATCCTCCGGCGTTGGCACGCCCGGAAATGGCAGCCGCGCATAGACCGTCGCAATCTTGTCGTTGCAGAGAAAGACATCCAGCGCCATGCCATTCTGAAAGTCCAGCAGATTGACCGAGACAAAGCCATCGTAGAGATCGCCCGGCGCCGTGTCGGTGCAGCGGGCGCTCATCATCCACTCCAGCGTGATCGTCCCCTGCTCCGGCGGCTCAAACTGCCGGGTAGAGAAATACATATTCTTGGCATTGTCGAGAATCTGCACCTGATCATTGCTGCGCGTCAGCGGCACGGCGGCCACGCGCAGCCGATCCCCCTCGACGACCACCACCGCGTTTGGCTCGCGGTACTGCCAGAAAGAACCATCCGGCAGCGGAAAACCGCCATACTGCCAGGTGGCATCTTTGCCGGTGATAATTGACCCATAGTTGCCATAGACGCTCTGGGTGGTGTGTCCCTGCACAGCCGCCACCTCAGCCGGCTGCTCTGTCTGTGCCTTGCTCATCGAACACTCCTCGCCAATTTACCTGATGATACCCTGAACAATAATCGCCACCAGCAGAATAATGGCCGCCAGCAGGTCGCCATTGACGACGCTGCCCATCAGTTTACCATAGCCAGCCAGCGAGCCATCCGCCCGACGCAGCGCCGCCACCCCCAGCAGCACCGTCAGCGCGGCAAAGGCCGCGTACCAGGGCAGCGCCCCGATGAGGCTATCCACCAGCAGCGCCACACCGACCAGCGCCAGCAGCGCGTAGCCAACCACGCGCGCGCGTTCCTCGCCCAGCGCCGCCACCGGCGACATCTTGCCCACCATCCGATCAGCGCGCCAGTGCAGGAAATGATGGAAATACAGCACCATCATCGTATACAGACCCACTGCGACAGAGACTGCAATCGCCTGCCAGGTCACAGTGCCCGCCTGCACATAGAACGCGCCAACAAGCGGCAGTATCCCAAAGGCGATGACAATATCGACCTCGCCCGCGCCGCGCCCGACATACGCCAGCCGCAGCGGCGGCGCGACATAGAAGAAAGCCAACAAAAAGCCGCCAACCGCAAAGGCCAGCGTCCAGGGCCGAAAGACCGCCAGCGCGACGCCGCAGGCCAGCGCCACAGCAAAGAGTATCCCGGCCAGCAGCGTCGTCTGGCGCAGCGTCATCTTGCCCGCCAGCATGCTGGCCGAGCCGGTGGTCATTGTCTGCTGCTCGCTCTCGCCCATCAGCGCGTTGGCCGCCTGATCGGCGCCACTCTTAAAATCAAAGACATCGTTGATCACATTCGCGCCCAGATGGGCTGCCAGCGCGCCGATCAATGTCAGTGCAAAGAGCCAGCCGTTGAAGACGCGCTGCTGATCCCAGGCCAGCGCCGTGCCCACCAGCACCGGCGCGGCCATCACCGGCAGCACGCCGGCGCGCGTCGTCTGGGCAAAAAACGCCACCCGTCCCGGTTTGGCGTTGACTGCCGCGCTCATGCCGTCACTCCCTCCCCGGCCTGCACCTCGGTCACCTTATATCCGGCGCGCAGGTCGGTGATGCGTGCCCAGTTGACTTGCACCTTTACCGGCACGATGGGCACCATCGCAATAAAGCCCGCCGCTGTCTGTGACTTCTGCATCACCAGTTGCTTCGCCCGCTCGGCCTCCGGCCCATCTTCCAGCGCCTCGGCCAGCCCGGTGCCCTCCAGCCAGACCGTCGGCTGGCGCGGGCCGATAAACAGGCCCACTTTTGGATTCTCGCGCAGATTCGCCAGCTTGCGCGAGGTCACAATAAAGGTAAAATACAGCGTGAAGTCGCCGTTTTCAGTGAGTTCCTCGGCAAAAAACGCGCCCGTCGTATAGGGCTGGTGTTCATGCTCAGTCGCAATCAACAGCGTATCATACTCCGCCAGAAACTCCTGCAACGTCTTCCTGGTCTCGCCATCCATCTGGATCATCGCGTTCTCCTCCTCGTATCGTGCCTGGAGTCAGCCGCGCCGGCCTTAGCGAAGCCGAAAGCAGACACCATATTTACATACCGACGTGTCAGTCTGTTGCCTTCCATTAGTATTTATAGGGCTGCTTTGCTAGAAAATCAAGGGGAGCAGAGCAGCACACATGCCTCTCCCTTGTCATCCCTTCCAGGCATCTGCCATAATGACCTCAGAGGCTATATGCACAAAAGCAGGTGAGGCATGATTGATACACTTCGGCAGGTTATCGAGCAGGTAGAGCAGCTCCCCCTTGATGAGCAAGCCGTCATTGCAGCTCAATTCCAGCGCTACCTGGAGGAACGGGAAGCTGAGCGCGGCTGGCAAGAACGCTTCAGCGACCCCCGCGCACTAGACGCCCTCGATCAATTGATTGAAGAAGCCATCGTTGAAGATGAGGCAGGGGAAACCGTTGATCTGGACGAGGTGCTGCGTGCGCTCCAAAACCACGAAACAGTTTCGTAAGATGCTGAACACGCTGCCCGCCTTCGTTCAGCAGGAGGCAGAGGCGGCCTATCAATAATTCAAGGCCGATCCTGCTCACCCTGACCTCAACTTTGCGCGCATCCAGACCAGGCGCGGGGTGAGCTATTCAGCGCGCATTGGGATACATTACCGAGCGCTGGCCCTCCAACGCTCCGACCATTGGCTCTGGTACTGGATCGGCAGCCATGCCGACTATGATCAACTCCGCAAGTGAGGAGCAATGAGGGCAAGTGCGCCAGAAAGAACAACAAGGCCATGTCATTCGCCGGTAAACCGCCCGATTTGTGGAATCCTGACTACCCGGCAAAAGCTGCCGATCATCGACCAGTCACCGGCCCGATGGCCCCATACGTCGGTAAGCAATACTCCGCTGAGGAAATCTGGCGCTTTTATTGCCGTTATGTGGAGGTTTATCCTGAAGAAGAGGCCACCTTGCGGCCACTCGCGGAGCGTATTCGCGCCTTCGACGTGCCTCGTTTGGCAGGAGCAACCTTCACCGTTGAGCGATTGGGCGATGCTGCCGCCGCATTAGAGGCACTGCTGCATGAACAACTGCCGGACATCCCTTGGAAACTGGTCGAGCAATACAGACCCTTCCTTGGCCCCGTCAAGAAGTACGCCATCTTCCATGAGACGCTGGAAGCCCCAACGGATGAGACCACCCAGGAGCCGATGGTGATTGAAGTCTATGGGCATCTCTTTCAAGTCAACGGACAACCAGCCGGGCGTGGCTGGTTCCAGCAGGCCCGCCTAGCCAACGAGGCAGCAGAAGCCAATGCAATGATCGGGCCGTTTGTCTTTCGTCTGCAACAGGCAACCTACGCCAACACCGACGATCCAGGGATCGGAGTGCCTTTCTATGAATGATGCTGCTTTCCTTGAAGGCGTCAACAAGGCGAAGGAGATCGCCGATGCTCCCAAAGCCATCGCACCTCGGCCCTGAATACGCGGCGCAGTTTCAAGATCAGAGCGTCGTGGCGGCCTATCGCTATCGCCCGCCCTATCCGGCGGAAACCTTCAGCATCCTGGCCGGTCTCATCACCGATGAACCACGCTTCGTACTAGACGCCGGCTGCGGCGATGGCGCCATTGCCCGCCATCTGCTCGACGCTGTTGAGCATATTGATGCTATAGACATTTCCCAGGCGATGATCGAGCAGGGCAAACAACTTCCTGGTGGCGTTGATCCCCGCCTCCATTGGCTCTGCGCCCCGATGGAGGAAGCACCTTTGCAGCCGCCCTACGCTCTCATTACCGCCGGGGCCAGCCTGCACTGGATGGACTGGCAGATCGTCCTGCCGCGCTTCCAGCAAGCGTTGACACCCAACGGCGTGCTGGCAATCATCTATGATGAACTGCTGCCTAACCCCTGGGATGCAGCCTTGAGAGAAAACATCCGGCGCTACTCAACCAACCAGAAATTCCAGCCCTACAACACCATTGAAGAGCTAGCGCGGCGCGGCCTCTTCCAGCAGCAAGGCGAGCAGCACACGGCGCCCGTTCCCTTCAGCCAATCGGTTGATGATTACATCGAATCCTTCCACGCGCGTAACGGCTTTTCGCGCCAGCGCATGAGCCAGGAGGGCGCCAATGGCTTCGATAGTGAGGTCAAAGCGCTGCTTGCAGGCTATTGCCCGGACGGCATCGTCACATTGCAGGTGACAGCTCTGGTGGCCTGGGGCAAGCCTGGCATGCCTCGATAATTATACCAGGGCTGCTCCTGCCCATGTCCCATCAAAGCGCTTCACCTGAATGCTGCCCAACGCCGCCTCGACCCGGCTGCGGACGCGCTCCAGGTCGGCGGGGGGCAGCGCCGTCACATAGCTTTCCGAGGGGGGCCGCGAGACGCTGTAGACCTGCACCAGCTTGATGCGCGCCCCATCTGCCAGGAAATCGCGCAGCCGCCCGGTATACGCCTCAATCTCCTCATCCGAAGGGCCAGCGCCTCGCACTCGCATAAAGCAGCTTTGAATCACCAGCGGCTGGACACGCCCCAGGTCGCGGATATTGCGCAGAATGCGCTCGTAGGAGATGGTCGTGTCATCGATCAGCTTGAAATAGTCGGGCGTACCGGCATCCAGCTTGGCCCACACCTCGCCGCCGGCGCGATCCACCAGCGCCAGCGCCTCGCGCACCTGGGGCCGGTGAAAGAGCGAGGCATTGGTAATTACCACGATCTTCACCTCCGCCAGCCCGGCCTCATCGCGCAGCGCAATCGTGCGCTCCACTACCTGCTTGAAGTTGCGAAACGACGTTGGCTCGCCATCGCCAGAGAAGGCAATGTCGGTCACGCGCAGCGCGCCGCCATCGGCGGGCACCACGCCGGCAAAGCGCGCATCGCGCAGCAGATCGCCATTTTGCGCCATCTCCAGCGCGGCGCGCATCTCCGCCGTCAGCGCCTCCAGATCAACGTCTTTGATCACGGGCGCCACCCGGCGGTTGACCTCGCAGTAGATGCAGCCAAAGTTACAAATTTTATCGACGTTCAGGTTGACGCCAATCGAAACGCCGCCCGTGCGCCGGGCAAAGACCGGATAGAGGTAGCGATTCTGCCGCCAGCGCCGCGACGAATCCATCACTACCACCGGCGTCGTCTTGCCCGGTTCCTGCTGGCTGCTGTACTCTCGCCGGCTGCTCATAGCTGCTGCTCTCCTGTCCCATATCCTGCTTGTATCTATCATACCACCCACGATGCCTATCGGCAGCACATTTTGGCAGCGCATTACCAGGCATACAGCGCGGCCCGCACCTGCCGATTTCCTCTCATCAACGAGCGCCTCTCCATTTCTGCCTTCGCTTCCTCATTGCGGTAGGGTCTCATTTCTGCTAAAATTTTTAGATACAGCGTGCATTTCCACATTCAACCTGCATAGCTTGCCTACGAGCGCAAGACTAGAACCCTGCTGGAGAGGCGTATGCCTGGACAGCCCCCCAATGGAATCAGCAAAGCAAGCAAAGATGAGAGTGCGGTGTCTACCAGGCGATCCGAGGAGCGCGCGGGTAGGGTAGAAAACCCCTGGCAAGGCATATGGCACTGGTTTTATACCAGCACATTTATGCCCGCCTGGCTGCTGCGCTCGCTGCGTCACCCGCTGGTCGGCTATCTGGTGGCTGTGGTGCTGCAACTGTTTATCGCGGTGATCGACCTGCTCATAGTTCTGCGCTACCCGGCCTTGCCTCATCATCTCCCATTTGTCTTAGGGGTGCTGGTCGTGGCGCTCTATTGGGGCGTGGGGCCGAGCATGGTAGCAACCTTTACCGGCGCGTTCCTGCTCTATTATCTTGTCTTCCTCCCCCATTTTTCCTGGACCCACACCAGCGAAGAGGATATTGTTGGAGTAGCGCTGTACGTGTTTACCAGCCTCATCGTCGGCATCCTCGCCAGCCAAAAGGAGCGAGCGCTCCATAAAGCAGAGCGGCTGACCCACGAGACAGAACAAGCACGCCAGGATACAGAGGGGCTGGCCGCCTCACTCACCCAGGAACAGACCCGCAGTGAACTGGAGCGTAACCGCCTGCATACCATCCTGGATTTGCTGCCAGTTGGCGTGTTGATCGCCGATGCAACAGGACGACTCGTGGAGATGAACCCCACAGGCAGAGCCATCTGGGGGCAAGAAGCTCCCCTGGTTGAGATCGAGCGGTATGGCGAGTATAAAGCCTGGTGGCCCGACACAGGCCAGCGCATCGCGGCAGAAGAGTGGGCAATGGCCCGCGCGCTGCGGTCTGGTGCGGCATCGCTCGACGCAGAACTCCTCATCGAAGCCTTTGATGGCCGCCGCAAAACGGTCCTCACATCGACGGTGCCCTTGCGCAACGAAGCCGGCGCGATTGTCGGTACAGCCGCTACCCTGCTAGACATCAGCGAGCGCAAGCAATTAGAGGAGGCACTGCGCCAGGCCGAGCGCGAGGCTGCCGGCCATGCCAACTACCTTGAGGCGCTTTTTGAGTCGATGGTCGATGGTGTGGCCGTCTATGACAGCGAGGGACGCATCCTGCGTATGAATGGCGCCGCTCTGAACCTCTTTGGGCTAGACACCAACCCAGCCGCGCTCTCACTTCCTGCACTAGATCGCCTCCAGCGCTATCTGCCGCTCGATGAACACGGCCAACCGCTCCCTGTAGAACAGTGGACCCTGTTCCGTATCTTGCGCGGTGAGATACTTTCAGGCGCCAATGCCGCAGACGTCATCATCACCAACCCACATGGGCGCGAGGTGGAGATCAGCATCAGTGGAACACCCGTGCGCGATGCCGACGGGCGCATCGTTGGCGCCGTCGAGATGATTCGTGATGTGACTGAGCGGCGCCGGCTGGAGCGGCGCACCCACCAGGCGCTCAACGC
>CAZFWN010000039.1:0-8228 GCA_964522745.1 uncultured Ktedonobacterales bacterium | reverse complement strand
CTTATCCAGAGGCCATCGCTCGCTTGCAAGCCGGTGAGACGCTGGTGTTGGATACCTCGCAGTCCCTCCTGCAAGATGGCCCGAACCCATATCAGGCCCAGGTTCTCCTGGCTGTGCCCATGCGCGTCGGCGAGCGGCTGGTCGGGCTGCTGATCGCCGATCCGCGCAGCGCGACCCATCGCTACACCGCCGAGGAGCTATCGCTGGCCGAAGCGGCTGCCAAGCTTGGGGCGCTGCTGATCGAGCGTGACCGGCTCCTGCGCGAACGCGAAGAGGCGCGGGCCAACGAACTGGCGCTGCGCGAGGCCACCCGGCAGATGGATACCTTTCTGGGCATGGCAAGCCACGAACTCAAAACACCGCTCACCACCATCAAGCTCAATCTCCAACTGACGCAGCGGCGCATGGAGAAGGTGCTGCGCGAAGATTCTGGTACAGTTGAGCAACGCAACAAAAAGGCGTTGCTCGTGCTGGATCAACTCGCGCATACCGACCATCAAGTGGACCGGCTGGACCGGCTGGTGAACGATCTCCTGGATGTCTCGCGCATCCAGGCAGATCGGCTAGAATTGCGCCTGGAGCCAGTTGACCTTGCCGCCATCGTCTGCGAGGTGGTCGAAGAACAACGCCAGGCCGCCCCCGCTCGAACTATCACCTTGCACCTGCCGGTAAATCAGCGCGTACCGGCTTTCGTTGACCCGGACCGCATCGGCCAGGTCGTCACTAACTATCTTACTAACGCCCTCAAATATTCCGCAGAAGAGTTGCCTATCGAGGTTGGTTTGGGCGTCGAAGGCAATCTGGCCCGCATCTGGGTCCGCGATGAGGGGCCGGGCATCCCCGCTGCGGAGCAGGAACACCTCTGGGAGCGCTTTCATCGCGTCCCTGGCATCGAGGTACAGACCGGCTCCGGCATCGGGCTGGGCCTGGGGCTGCACATCAGCCGGACTATCATCGAGCGCCATCACGGGCAGGTAGGAGTGCAGAGCGCTCCCGGCGTTGGGTCCACCTTCTGGTGTACTCTGCCGCTCGCCCCCTGAAGCTCGCAACCTCGTGGGAACTTTTTGATTGCTTCTGGCGTTACAGTGAATAACTGCGCAGGAAATAATCAGAACGTCTTGTCATCCTGGTTCAAGAGACCAAGGAGGTTCCCGTGCGTGCGCTTTTTAAGAAAGTGGCCGCTTGTGCCATTCTGACGCTCAGTGTTCTTCTCATCCAGGCCACGCCCGCCCTGGCTTGCGGCAGCCTGATCGCCCCCGATGGCGACGTGCGCCTGTCGCGGGCCGCTACGCTCGTCGCCTGGCATGATGGCATCGAACACTATCTGACCAGCTTTGCCTACCAGGGCAACGAGAGCGGCGTTGGCTGGATCGTCCCGCTGCCCGCCGTTCCGCTCAAGATCGAAGACGGCGGCGCCTGGACCCTCCAGCGTCTCCAGCGCGAAACCTTACCGCCGGCCCCCGTCACGTTTGGCGTACAAAACGCAGCCACCGCCTCCTCCGCGCAGGTGTTGCAGCAGGTGCAGATCGAGGCGCTCAACATCACCGTCGTGCGTGGCAGCGGACCGGCCATCATCGAATGGGCCACCAGCAACGGCTTTTTCCTCAATACCGATACCTCGGCTCACCTGGGCATCTACGCCAAAGGCAGTCAGATCTTCATGGCCGCCAAATATGACACCAGCCTCGCCAAGCAGCGCGGCCAGATTACGGGCGATGGCGTTCCCCTGCTCATCACGATGAAGACCGCCCATCCCTGGGTGCCGCTGGAAGTGCTGGCGCTCGATGGTCAAGCCGTCAACGCCGATCTCTATTTCCTGACCGATGAGCCAATCAACACCAGCGATTTCAACGCCGTGATCGGCCAGTCAGCGGTGGGCCAGACCGTGCCCAACGCGCCAGGGATGCAGGTCGCCTTCCAGGAGAAGATGACCGATCAGCTTTATCACGACCTCTCGACGGATCGCAACATGGGCTGGGTCTGGCCGGATAGCTGGTTTACCTATGTCAGCCTGAACGCCCCTGCCGAGCAGGTCAGCTATGACCTGGGCATCAGCCCCAAGGGCATCATCCGGCTGGCACCCTTTGGCACCCCACCGATGGCAGTCGTCGATGATGCCGAAAAGGCCGCCCCGCCAACGTGGCTCCCGACGCTGCCGCTGGGCACGCCGGAGGTCTTGCTAGGGCTGTTGTTCCTGCTGGTGGTAGGCGCCATCCTCTTCTGGCTTGTGCGCGGCGCCTGGCGCGGCAGGGCCGAATCACAGTGACCCACCTGGCGACATTGATGTGAACTACCCCCTAGCGGCCACGTAGAGACTCTGCTACACTGGCGTTGGAGCTTCCTCACTCTAGAGAACCAAGCCCAACGCCAGAAGCCGCTCCAGGGAGGGCCGCATCATGGATCAACAACAGTTCACATCACCAGCACTTCTTCGTGGCTCGTCAATGCCCTGCCTCTTGCTCTCTCGGATACGTCTTGTCCCAGGCCGTCTGCGCCGGCTCCAGCCGCCAGCCACATGGCAAGCAGGTCTGCTCCTGCTGGCCGCGCTGCTGCTGGCCGGCTGCGCCCATACCTACACGTTTGGCCCATCCGATGACGGCAAGACCGCCCAGGTGCAGCAGGGTGATAGTGTTGTCCTAGAACTTACATCGAACCCCAGCACTGGCTATCATTGGGTCATTGAGCAGAACGATAGCGCTAAGCTGCCCTTGCAAAGCGACGAGTATACCTCAGATAATTCCGGGGCCATTGGGGGCGGTGGCACCGAAACCTTCACCTTCAAGGCCATGCAGCCGGGCACCATCTCGCTGGCCCTCCAGTACCAGGGGCCGCGTGTGCAAAACCCGCCGATTGCCGACACGTTCACGCTCACCGTCCAGATTGCCTGAGACCGGAAGATGGGCGAAAAAGCGCGCTCGCTTCGTTTTATTTGAAGAAGTAGAAGAGGACATCTGTTGCGTGAAGGAGGCAGAAACCATGTCTACCAGTCCAACGTCGCAAACGCCCCCGGCGCCCGGCCAGGACGAGCGCCCGCTGCTGGTCGTCACCTGTCGCGCCAAACCAGAAAACCCCGATCTCTACGATAACCAGGCGCTTCGGGCAGGCGACTATCAGCTTGCCTGGGCACATCCGGTGCAGACTGCCCCCAACGCGCCGCTCAGCTTCACCTACGAATCCTGGCATCTACTCTCGCATCGCAAAACGCCGGATGACATCCTCGATTTGCTGCCCAGAGGTGATGTCCTGATTGTGGTGCATGGCTTCCTCAACTCGGCTCCCGAAGGCGTCAGTGCCGGACTGGAAATCGGCAATGGCCTCCAGCGCACTGGTGGCCCTGGAGCCGCGCTCGGCTTGACAAAGCCAGCTAGCCAGCCCAGCGCGCTCCGACTGGCAACCACCTTGCAGAATCAGCTCCCCGCAGCGCCAGCGCTTTATCGATACCTGATCGCCTTCACCTGGCCCACCACCCATCAAGTCCTTCCCGGCTACTATGTTGACAAGGTGCAGATTGCCCAGGATACCGCTTTCTCGCTCGCCAACCTGCTCAGTGATCTACGCGCCAGCGACCCAGACCGGCGCATCCTGCTGGTCGGCCATAGCATGGGCTGCTTCCTGACGCTCAAGGCGCTGCATATGCTGGCCGTGCTGCGCGCCGCGCAGGCGCCCGAAGGTCGCTCGCAAGTGCTGATCGATCAGATGGTCTTCTATGCCCCCGACATCCAGAGCTGCGCTCTGCAATCGGATCCACCGCTGCGAAGCAAAGGAAATGCCTCGCCCGACAAAGCCTCTATCTCTGCGCCGGAACCGTTCTTTGGCTACCAGACCCTTGACCGCGTGGGCCGGCTGATCGTCTATTATTCCTTTCACGATAATGTTCTGATCTGGTCGCCGCTCGCCAACTACTTTACCCTGGAACCCAACGGCCCAGGCGGGCACGCGCGCCTGGGCTGGTGCGGCCCATTCACCCTTGCCACTACGCATAAAAATGTCGTGGCTGTCGATTGCTCCGACGTCATCTACGATCATGGCGCCTACTTCGTGCGCCACGAGATTCTGGAGCATACGGCGCGCGCCCTGGCCGAACCCATCCCGGTGCCCCCGCAGCCGGTGCCCCCGCCCACCGTGCTGCAAACCACCAAAGAGGGCGAGCAGGTGCCAGCGCACCGCCTCTGGACGTGGAGTACTCCGGCGGAGATTCTCCGCGAAGGCTGGGTGCGCTTCTTCTACACCAAGCCGCGCTGGGCGCGCATCCTGGGCACCGTCCTGGGCTGGACTATCATCCTCGCCATCCTCGCCGCTATCATCACCGGCATCATCTTTGGCATCATCGCCCTGGTGCATCGGCTGTAGGGATTGCGAAGCTACCGATGTCCAGACTTCATATCCTTGTGGGTGACGGTCACGTATCCGACGAAGCCGATGATCAATATCGTCAAGACCACGCTCACCTTGTCGTCACCCAGTCCGAGACCGCCCAGAACTGGTTTCCCCAACCAATCAGCAACCGAAGCGCCGAGTGGCCGGGTCACAATGTAGGCAAGCCAGAAGGCAGCAATCTCGTTCAGACCGAACAGCCAATACGCAAGGGCTGGGAGCGCGAACAAGACCGCAAAGAGGATAACCGAGGGAAAGTACCCCAGGCGCATGGTTGCTGCGGTCAGATCGCCTGCCGCAGTGCCCAATGCAAACGTCGCCATGACGGTAGCCCAGTAGAACAACTCGCGCCGACCCCTGTAGATCGTATGGACAGACAGCGTTTTCTCGCTTACGTACCAGATCACGAAGATACTGGCGAGAGCGGAGGCAAAGACCGCCGCTGCGACCTGATGCGGAATCTTCAGCACAATGTAGGTGACATCGGCGGCCATCGTGCCGAATACGGCCACCATAACAATCGCAAGCCAGTAGACCCACGCGATATATCGACGCACCCAGAGCTGCAAGATCAGCGCGCCTGCCAGACCAAGACACCCAAGAACCACCGCCAGGTATGGGTTGATCTGGTACACCAGATAGTCAGTGGTTGACTCACCCATAGCAGTGGTCAGCAATTTAATGATCCAGAAATAGATCGTAATTTCTGGCACCTTGTTCATTACCCGCAGGGCACGCAGAGGGAGGGTGTCTGCAAGGGCAATCTGATCTACCCGCAGGGCGCGCAGAGGGAGGGTGTCCGTGCGGGCAATCTGGTCTAATTCGGCATCCCTGTTTGATTGAGGTCGTGGTATGGGTTTATTCATGAGTACGTGCGCGGCGGATACCCACAGCCTTCAGGCGTGGGAGGAAGCCGCGCCTCCTTCCGTTCGCTTGGCATTGTAACCTCTAGTATACTATAATAGTAGAGATGGAAACCACCCTTACCGCCAAACTAAAATTGGTTACGACAAGAGAGCAGTTTCAAGCGCTGCGAGCGACCCAATTGGCCTACCGCGATGCCTTGAACCTGACGAGCGCGCATGCCTTTGCGCATGGCAAAACCAGCAACAGCAAGAAGCTCCATCGTGACCTCTATGAGCGCGTGCGGGGCGAATATGCGTTGCCTTCGCAGATGGCCTGTAGTGTCTTCCGGCAGGTCGGTGCCACGTACAAGGCGCTGTGGACGAAGGCCCGCAAGAACGCTGAGGCCCGTCGGTTGGGCTATACCAAACGCCGCTTTAAGGGGCTGGATGACGCCCCCAAGTACGTGTCGCCAACGCTCACCTATGTCTATGGACATGACTACTCGCTGCGCACCGACCAGGAGGTCAGTATTCTGACGCTTGCCGGGCGCATCCACGTCCCCTATCAGGGCTATGACAAGCATGTGGCCTTGATGCAGCACGGGGCCATCATCGGCGGGGCCAAACTCTGGTATGACCGGAGCCGGAAACGCTTCTATTTGCTCATCTCGCTCACCACTCTGACCCCCGACCCATTGCCGACTGACCAGAAACAGATCATCGGCGTTGACGTAGGCAGTCGCTATCTTGCCACCGTTGCCACCCTTGGCAATGGAGCAATGTTTTACTCTGGAAAGGCCGTACGCGCCAAGGCAGACCATTATGCCCGCCTCCAAAAACGACTTCAGCGCAAAGGCACTCGTTCTGCAACTCGGCGACGCATCGCCCTGGCGGGACGAGAGAGACGGTTGAAGCTGAATACCAACCACACCATCGCGAAGCGGATTCTTGACTCCCATCCCCACGCTTTCATCGGCCTGGAAGACTTGCCGGGCATTCGGGACAGAACGAAGCGCAGAAAGAAGCGCCGCACGGGCAAGAAGCTCTCCCCCGTTTCTGCGAAGGCACGCAAGGCCAACCGGCACGCCTCGAAATGGGCATTTGCTGAATTGCAGGGGATGCTGGCCTACAAGGCGGCCCTGACTGGCTCGTTGGCAATCAAGCTGGATGCGGACTATACCAGTCAAGCCTGCCCGCGCTGTGGGCATACCAGCAAGGCGAACCGCCCCAAGAAGGGCTTGCTGTTTGTCTGTCAGAACTGCCAGTACACCCTCCATGCCGATTTAGTGGGCGCCAGGAACATTAGCTTACGCGCGCTTGTTATCCGGCAAGACTGGATAGCAACGGGGCAGTTGTCAGATGCCCCTGATGTGACGGACCGTGAAGCCAAAGCCGCGCGCCTTGCGAGGTACGCGGAATTGCGGTGGAGTCCGGTCACAAGCTCCCTGCCTTCAGGCGGGAGTATTTGACTTGTTCCTGCTTCTCATATCTGCTCAGGCACCGCCACCTGAGTAGTTACCTTCTCTAGTAAAGAAACGTGGCAGAGCAGAACTTCGTAATAAACGCGAAGAGGAGTAGCCCAGATAGAGCTACTCCTCTTCACATGCGTCGTTTAGCGCACGGTGTGCATAGGCATAATCACATAGGTATAGTCGGTCTCGCCCACTGGCTTGACCACGCCCGGCTTCTGCGCTGAGTCTAGCTCCAGCGCTACCTCCGGCGTATCGATGACTGCCAGCACATCGGTCAGGTACTTGACGTTAAACATGATGCGCAGACCCTTGCCATCTACCGCCGCGTTGACCAGGCTGGTGTTATCGCCGAGTTCTTCCGCCGTTGCTTGCAGCATCACCGTGCCCGGCTCGGCACCATCAGTCTTGCCTGGCTCGATGGTCAGCGTGACGATATTGTTGCTATCCTTGGCAAAGAGCGCCACCGACCTGGCCGCCGCCTTTATCTCGCCGGTATCCAGCACCGCGCGCGTGGCGTAGCTCGCCGGCATAATGCGCTGATAAGCCGGGAAGGCACCATCGATCAGCCGCGAGATCAGGTCCATGCCCTCGGAGTGGAAAAGCACCTGGCTGCGGTTGGGCGTAATCACCATCTGCACCGTGCCCTCCGCCGGCAGGATGCGCGCCAGTTCGGTCAGCGTGCGCGCCGGGATGAGAATATCGCCCGTCGGGTGGCCGTTGGCTGCCAGGCTTGTCGAGCGCACCGCCAGCCGATAGCTATCCGCCGCCGCAAAGGTGATCTTGTCCTCGGCGACCTGCGCCAGCACGGCGGTGAAGACGGGCCGGGCCTCATCCGTCGCGGCAGCAAAGGCCACCTCAGAAATCATCTCTTTCAGCGTCGCGGCGTCCAGCAGCACCGGCGGCTCCGGGTTATCGGCGCTGGGAATGGTCGGAAACTCGCCCGCATCCATCCCTTTGACATTGGCGGCGTTGCGGCTGCTCTTGACGCTAAGCGTATAGGTGCCGGTGGGCGCGTTCATCTCCACTGTGCCCTGCGGCAGCCCGGTGACAAAATCGGTGAGCAGCCGGGCCGGCACGGTAATTGCGCCCTCTTCGGCGACCTGAGCCGGCACCCAGCAGGTAATGCCGATCTCCAGGTTGGTGGCAGACAGCCGCAGCCGGTTCTCATCTGTCGCCATCAAAATATTCGCCAGCACCGGCAGGGTGCTGCGCGTGGCAACCGCGTGGCTGACCACCGACAGCCCCCGGCTCATATCAGATTGTTTGCAGGTAATCTTCACAAATCCCCTCCCAGGTATGCGCCATAGTATTCTTCTCTCATGCGAGTATACACCGCTGTTCCTTGATGAGCAAGAACGATGCCTAAACAGGCTTTCTTTATGGAGATCAAAAAACCGGCAATGCCGCCAGAAAGGGCTGGCGAATAAATTCGCGCCTGGAGTCCCCAAGGGGACGCAAAGCCTGCCTTCGCAGACTGGGACGAGACCTATGCTGGTACAAAAGGAAAAACCCAGAAAGCGCGCTGGCAAGAGTTACC
>CAZFWN010000038.1:0-37088 GCA_964522745.1 uncultured Ktedonobacterales bacterium | reverse complement strand
CTCTAGCTCCTCCCTGGCAAGCGCTTCCACCCGGTCATACTCGCCACGTTCCATGGCCATCTGACCAATCCCATAGAGCGCTCTAATCCGCACGGCTGGCGTGGCGGCCTGCGCTCCTGCCTGTGTATCCAGAGCCAGGAAGGTCTCCTGCCACCTAAGTGACTCGCTGCCCAGGCCAGAGAAATACCAGGGCCGTCCGCAGGCGCTGGCCAGCCGCAAGCCGAGCGTGCTCTCTCCCTGCGCCTGTGCCCATTCCAGCGCGGCACACGCATTCGCAAACTCCTGGATGAGCTGCCCATCCCGCGCGTCCTGAGCTGGCCCCATGCGCGCGGCCTCTTCAGCCAGGTGCAGATAATACCGTGCGTGCTGCCGGTGCAGTGTGTCAGCCTCGCCCAGCGCGTGTAATTGCTCCAGCGCGAATTCGCGGATCACTTCCAACAACAGAAAGCGTGGCCTGCCTGCGACGCTTTCTGCGCGTACCAGGCTTTGATCGACCAGGGCTGTCAACCCCTCCAGCACAGAGCCAGTAGAAACTTCCTCTGCCTCACCACAGATGGCCTCCGCCGCTTCCAGGGTGCACCCTCCGGCAAAGAGTGCCAGCCGCCGGAACAGGTCTTGCTCGCCTGGGCTGAGCAAGTCATAGCTCCAGGCGACGGCGTTCCGCATGGTACGCTGGCGCTCCGGCAGGTCAAGCACCCCGCCGGTCAGGAGCGGCAGGCGGCTATTCAGCCGCTCCAACAGCGCCTGCATTGGCAGCACTTTTACCCGGGCCGCCGCGAGTTCAAGAGCAAGCGGCAGCCGATCCAGACGTTGGCAGATAGCTCTGGCAGCCTGAATCGTCTCCAGGGTGAAATCCAAGTCCGGCTGTACGGCCTGCGCGCGTTGGAGAAAGAGCGTCACCGCGGCTTCCTGCTCCAGAGGCGCAACTGGCCGTTCATGCTCCCCCTGGAGATGCAGCGCCGCCCGGCTGGTGACGAGGATCTTGAGCCGAGGACAGGCGCTGAGGAGATCAGCAATCAGTGGCGCCGCCTCGGCCACCTGCTCAAAGTTATCCAGTAGAAGCAGACGCTGCTGCTCGCGCAACGACGTTTTCAGCAGATCCTGTGGTGCTTGACCGGTGGCTTCGCGCAGCCCTAACGCCTGGGCAATGGCGGTGGCGACCAACACTGGATCACGGATGGCAGCCAGTCCCACAAACCAGACACCATCGTCAAAGTGATCAAGCACATCTTCAGCAATCTGCAAGCCCAGGCGCGTCTTGCCGACGCCACTGGGTCCGAGAAGCGTGAGCAGACGCACCTCTTTGCGCTCCAGAAGCATGGCCGCCCGCGTGACATCCGATTCGCGCCCAACCAGCGGAGTCAGAGGAACTGGCAGATTCTGGGGTGGGCGCATCGGAGACTCCAGGGCAGCGGCAGGATCAATGGTCGGGTGGGTCAATGCAACGAGCAAGGCGCGCTTGCGCGGAGGAAGCCGCAGCGCCTGGGCCAGCAGGTCGAGTGTATCCTGACGCGGCGTGCGGTTCACCCCACGCTCCAGATCGCTGATGGCGCGCGCGCTCAGCCCAGCGCGTTCCGCCAGCGCTTCCTGGGTCAGCCCTGCTGCTTGACGGTACTGCTTGAGTAGGACGCCAAAGGAAGGCTCATCTGTATTCACAACGCTGTCCTCCTGGACGCTGTCGGGGCACTGCTTTCCGGTCTGATACGCCCACTCTCCCCGACTGAGACATCATAGCATATCGACACTAACCGAGCGGAGAGGCGGTGTGAGCGAGATGTGGGTCATGCTGTGGGTTTTCTTCCTGGTCATCAGAGGGCCTGTCCTCCATACTGAAGGAGAAGGCAGAAAGCGCTTCTATCTGAAAGGAGAGTGATCATGGCTGCTCAAGCCAAAGACCGTGTCAGCTTACGAATACAGCCGCCTCTGCTCTATGCTGTGCCGTTGGTGATTGGGGTGCTGCTGCGGGTGGTATTCCCGGTGGAGCTGCTGCCAACAGGAACGGCGCTCATCGTGGGCGGGAGCATCGCGGTGCTTTCATTTGCCCTGGGGCTTCCCGCTTTCCTGACGATGCGCCAGGCCAGGACGAGCGTGAACCCCAACCAGCCCACGACGGCAATCGTCACCCAGGGGCCGTTCCGCTTGACACGCAATCCCATCTATCTATCGCTGATGATACTGTATGCCGGGTTGGCGTTGATGGCAAATGCGTTGTGGGCGCTGGTGTTGCTGCCGGTGGTCGTCGTCCTGGTGCATTTCCTGGTCATTCTGCCTGAAGAGCAGTACCTGGAGCAGAAGTTTGGTGAGCCGTATAGAAGCTACAAAGCAAGCGTTCGACGTTGGATCTAAGCAGTCTGAGATGAAAGGAACAAACAGGATGTCAACCGAAGCCAACAAAGCTTTCGTCCGCCGCTTTTTCGAGGAGCTTTTCAACAAGCGACACCTGGCGTTGGCCGGAGAGCTGCTGGCTCCTGAGGCCATCAGCCACGCAGCCCCTACTGGCACTGCCGATGGTCCGGAGGGGGTCAAGCAGGTCGTCACGATGCTGAGCAGCGCCTTCCCCGATCAGCATACCACCATTGAGGATGTGATCGCCGAAGGGGACAAAGTCGTCGTTTCCGCCACCTTCAGCGGCACACACCAGGGCGCGTTTCTGGGCATGCCCCCGACTGGCAAGCATTTCAGCCAACGGCAAATCCATATCCTGCGCATTACCGATGGCAAGGTAGCAGAGCATTGGGCCGTAATGGATGATCTGGCGATGATGCAACAGCTTGGGATGCTGCCCGCGCCAGGGCGATAACTGGGTGTGGCACTGCTGAACAGGGCGCCGGAGACCGGTTCAGACCAGGAGCACACTGCCAGGGATGCAGACCACTTCACCCTATCGCCGGCGACGCATGGGACCATGAGATGAACCATGCCCTTGCCCCGCTCTGGTGTAGGATCGCTGCTCAGGGATCCCAGGCTCTGTGCCCAACAATGTGAGGTAGCCTGAAATCCCGGCAGGGGGAAACAGAAGAACATCAGGCATGCCCCAAAGGAAGAGAGCAGATATCGTGTAGAGGAAACCAGGGCACCCGTTGAGCCACCGTTCCGTTGGAGAGATGAAAGGAGTTGAGGGATGCGTCTTGAGTATCTGTGTGACATGGAACTTCTGCACCAGGAGGAGCCCGTCTACGGGGGAAAAAATGTGCTGGTGCGGCCCTATGGCAGCGAAGAAGGGACGGCCTATGGCACAGGAGATGGCTCGTTCACTGGTACGCTCCAGGGGAGCGTGCGCTGGGTCAACCACCCGCATCGTCGCAGTGATGGGGTCATGCTGCCGGATACGCGTGGGGTGTTGCTGACCACCGATGGGGCAGCGATCATGTTTGCCTTTCAGGGTCGTACCTTTTTTGAAGGCGCCACTGGCAAGCAGGTGCTTCACCTCTGCTTTGAAGCCGAAGATGAGCGTTATCGCTGGCTGAACCAACGCGCGTGCGTTGCGGAAGGGGTCGTGGACGCCAGGACATGGGGCATGCGGGCGCGCGTCTATGCGTGCGTCCACGAACTTGCGTAGCCTCCCCGCTGAACTGCAAAGGAGCAAGCCATGATTTTACTCGTTGGAGCCAGTGGTCGTCTCGGGCAGGCGGTGGCTCAGCAGCTCCTGGCCCAGGGCAAACTGGTTCGCGCGATGACCAGAACGCCGGCCTCGATAGAGGCTCTCAAGCACCAGGGGGCAGCAGTGATGGCAGGGGACCTGCGTGATCCCGACACTCTCGCCAGGGCGTGTCAGGGAGTGGAGCAGGTGGTGGCTGCCGCGCATGCCCTGGTTGGGAAGGGTGACAATACCCCTCAGACCGTCGATGCGGTGGGCCATCGTCAGTTGATCGATGCCGCCAAAGCCGCTGGCGTGAAACACGTGGTCTTTCTGTCCGTGCTGGGCGCTGGTCCAGAGGCCCCGCTGGAGTTTTTTCGCATCAAGCACCGCACCGAGGAGTATCTCCGCGCCAGTGGCCTCAATTTTACCATCATTCGCTCCGCCGCCTTTATGGACTTGTGGGGCCACCTGATCGGTCAGCCCATTTTGGAGCAGGGCAAGACTACTATCTTTGGCCGAGGCGCTAATCCGATCAATTTTGTGGCGGTGGAGGACGTGGCCCGCTTTGTCCTGACCGCCCTCGACGATTCGCAAGCGCGTAATCGGACCATCGAGGTGGGCGGGCCGGAAAACCTGACGCTCAATGAGGTGGTGAGCCTCTTTGAGCGCGTCAGGGGGCACGTGGCCCAAAAGCGTCATATACCATTGCTGGTAATGCGCCTGATGGCGCACCTCATGCCCCTGATCAATCCTGCCCTGGGCCGTCAGATTGGCGCTGGGGTGTATATGGATACGGCTGAGCTGCGCTTTGATATGACGCAGACCCTCCAGACCTTTCCACTTCCCCTGACCCGCTGGGAGGAGTGGATCACGCGCCACGCTGTCCCCGATCTCGTCAGGGAGAGGGAATAGCTCGGGACCCGCACTACTTCTGATATCCAGAGGGAGCAGGGAGGGTGACCTGGTGTGCCTGCACACGGGGTGCAGGACCCTCTGCCGAAGTCGAACGCGCTGTAGCGTCAGGCAATGTCACCGGGAGTGCCTCCCGCGCACCAGCACCGTCATTCTGGCGAGATAGGAAGACAGCTCCCAGGTCACCAGCGAGGCAGCACCAATATTGAAAACGAGCCCTGAAAGGGACGACATGGGGGTCTCGATGCTGACCCCTGTTACGAACGAAAGGTGGGTGCGGTGACCAAGCCACCCACCACTCGTTCATAGGCCTTTGAAAGGCAGGAAACGCTCATGCAAGCACCACTCTGTCGAACGTGTGGGGCGCTGCTCGCCCCTGGCGCTCCCTTCTGCGGAAGCTGTGGAACCCGAGTCGAGCTGTCAAACCAGGCGGTACCATCTCCCCTGACGCCGCCTCCCGCGCCGCTCGAACAAACCATGCGGGCCAACGCGCCGCCCACGGACCCCTACGCTGCGCAGTATCCGTCGCAGCCAAGTCAATCAGCACCTTACCCTCCGTATGCCTCGTCATCAGGTCCCAGCATGCCTGGAGCCATCCCCGCCGCTCCATCAGGGCCTCAGCCACCACCCTACACCTCTGGACCACCGCCCGTGATGACACCAGGCGGCGTGGCTCCCTGGGCGGCTGCGCCCAAGCGTCGGGGAGGGCGGGTGTTCGTCGTCCTCCTGGTCCTGCTGCTGGTCGCAGCGCTCGGCGGGGGGGCCTATGTCCTGCTTCATCGCTCTCCGAAGACCAGTGCTGGTAGCACTCAGAGCACTCCTGGCGCCAGCTCCACGCTTGGCACTGGCAGCACGCCTGGCAGCAACGACCAGCAGACCCTCACCACGATTAACCGCCAGGCTATCTATTCCGGCGTGACGGTGACGATCCTCAGCGCGCTGGAGACGAAGAGCGTGCCGGAATATCAGCTCAACCAGCCTGACCAGAACGAAGTCCTCAAGATTCAGGCGAAACTGACCAACCAGAGCTCCAAAGAGGTGTATGTTTCGAACCAGGTCGCGGTGTTGGACGCGACTGGGGACGCCACAGAGGTGGCCCTGGTCCCCATCGCTGGAGCGCTACCTGCTCCCACAGCAGCCCAAACCACCGCGACCGGCTTCCTGTACTTTGAGGTGCCCAAAGGCCACCAGATCGCCGCGTGGAAAGTGGTGCTGGGTGCCGGGACGGAGGCTCAGGAAACCGTGCCGCTTACAGGCGCCTACGACCCTTCTCTCTGGCAGGAGACGCCCAAGCCCATCGGCAAATCCGTGGGCTACCATGACAATGACGTCGTCGCAACGGTGGTCAACGTGACCACGGGCGTGTGGACGCCGACGGGCTACCAGGCGCCACAAGGGAGGCGCTTCATTCTGGTGGACCTGGCGGTGGCGAACAAGACGGCGGTGGATGTCTCCATTGGCGACCCAGAGTTTGTCGTCCAATTTCCCGATGGGCAACGTCTGGGGCAGGATGGCAACTATGGCTACTTCATTAATGATGTGCTGGGCGCTGGGCAGAGCAAAGACGAAGGCTATGCCTGTTTTGTGGCCCCGACGGCCACCGGCGATTTTATCATGCTCTTTTACAACTCCGATGGCTCGCTTGCAGGCCAGGTGGACCTGGGGACGCTGTGAACCTTAGACCCCTGGCAGCGCTTGATGGAGCAGCGGCCTCACGGTATGAGGATCTCTCGGGAGGCAACTGCTCACGCGACCCGATGGTGGTGTGCATTCGTTGGTACTCAGAGCGAGCCGAAGCAACCGCCCATCTTCCAGATGGGGCGCTTTCGCGCTCACCTGGGCACAGAAGGCTTCCAGGTCCCGATTCAGTTGGCGATCATTGAAAGAGCGCAATTCCACCTCGACGGTGTCCGTTCCAAAGACGACCTGACCTAGTAACCGGAAGAAGGGCGCCAGCCGGTGCCAGGTGGCGTGGGCATAGGTGGTGGGGAAATACCGATCCCGTACCCACATTACCACATTGGCGAGCGCCAGCTTGAGCACAGTCATCACCTGATCCTTGGTGTGTTTCAGCTCATACATCGCCCGCTCGCTAGTAGCCAGGTCTTCCAACTGGCGCAAGAGATCGTGCTCGCGCTGGCAGGCTCGCTCACAGGTGGCGAATGCCGCACCGATGGCGTCTTCGGCCTTTCGCTTCCGCTGTTGGAGCGGGGCGAGCCTGGCTGCTGCCTCCTGCTGGAAGGCCTCACGTCTTTCGCGCTGAATCAACTCCCAGACCCCCTGCTGCTCCCAATTCTGAAGTCGCTCGGTGAGGGTTCGCGTTGCTCCGGCGCGCTGAGCCTTGAGTCGCTTCTCCAGCTTCCGGGAGCGCTCTTCGACCTTCGCTCGGCGCTCGCGAGCCGCTTGCGCCTGGCGATGGGCTGTGGCCAGCTTCCGTTCCAGCACAGCTCGGCCCTTGACCACTTCCGAGTTCTCCACCGGAAGCTTCGCGTAGCCGTGGTTCGTGTCCAGGCCTAAACTACGGCGTGTTCGGCAATTATAACCAGAGCAAGATTGCTGCAATCACCACCATCGCCAGAAAATTGACCGCGCGCTTTTCATACCGAGTTGCTACCCGACGAAACTGCTTGAGCCGGTTGATCAGACGCTCGACTCGGTTCCGTTCCCGGTAGGCCGCGCGATCAAAGCGCCCGTGCCGACGCTCGTTGCGTTTGTGGGGAATAACTCCCCCGATCCCTTTCCGGCGCAGATACCGACGAATGCGCCTGCTGCTGTAGCCCTTGTCACCAACCACTCGTTTAGGCCGATGCCGTGGGCGTCCGCGTCCGCGCCGTTTGACGCGACCCGCCTCCATCAACGGCTCAAACATCGTCTGCTCGTGCCGTTGGCCGGCAGTGAGCTGGAGGACCATCGGCTTGCCTTGGCCCTCCGCGCGCAGATGCAGCTTGGTGCTGAAACCGCCTCGACTGCGTCCCAGCGCTTCATCTCCTCCGCCTTTGCGTGCTCCCGCTGCATGCTGGTGCGCACGGATTATCGTCCCGTCGACAAAATGAAGCGACCAGTCGAGCTCCCCACGCTCATGTGCCGCTTGCTGCAAAGCCGTGAGCAACCGGCTCCAGAGCCCGCTTTGTTGCCAGGCGTAAAATCGGTTGGCGACCGTGCTCCAGGGACCATAGTACTCCGGCAGGTCGCGCTAAGGAGCTCCAGTAGCCAGAATCCACAGGATGCCATTGAGAATCTTGCGGTGCGAATGATACGGATGCCCCCGTTTCTTCGGTCGTTCGGCAGGGAGCAGGGGGGCCAAGCACTCCCATTGCGCGTCCGTAAGGGTATGTCTTTGCACAACCTGTATGACTTTCTGTCCGCTGCACCCCCGGCTTCCCAACGTCCCACCCCACTGGCCCCTTGGTGTAAACTCCAAGCAAGACTCCTACTTCTTGTTTGGAGGTTGCTTGCATGGAAGAACAACTCGTCGCTGCCCGCGCTCACCTCCGCCACTTGCTCCAGGTTCATCCCGACTGGCCCTACCAGGAATATGCCGATCAGATTGGGCGCCCACGCGACTGGGTGAAGCGCTGGGTGAAACGGTTGCGCGCTGCTCCTCCCGATGATGAGACCGTGTTGTGGAACCGCTCCTCAGCCCGGCACCACCTGCCGCCCCCGCTCGATCCGTCGGTCATCGACCGGATTTTGGAGATTCGCGACCATCCGCCCGAACACTTACAGCGCACGCCAGGTCCAAAGGCAATCTTGTACTACCTCCACCGCCAGGAGGACCTGCTCGCGCAAGGGCTGCGCCTGCCACGCTCGACCCGCACGATCTGGCAGATTCTCACTGAGTATGGCCGCATCGGCCACACTCCTCGCCGGGTGCATGTGCCTATGGAGCGTCCTGGCCCACTCGTCTCCTGGCAAATCGACCTGAAGGATGCGGACAGTGTGCCTCCAGACCCAGACGGGAAGCAGCAGCATGTGGTGGAGACGTTTGACATCCTCGATGTCGGCACCTCCATTGCCTTGCGCGTCGAACCCGGCGAGGATTACACGGCAGAGACGGTGTTTACTCCGGTCGTGGAGACCCTGCGCGAATATGGCTTGCCTGAGGTGGCCGGCTTTGACCGCGACCCGCGCTTCGTCGGGGCGGCGAGCGGGCGGGACTTTCCCAGTCCCTTCGTGCGCTTCTGGCACTGCCTGGGGGTGGAGCCGTACATTTGTCCACCCAGGAGGCCCGATAAGAATGCCGTGGTAATGGTGTAGTCACAAATGATAAATTCTGTCTGAGCCGCCCTGCTCGGTTACACCTCGCGCTCCAGACACGGCTTCCTACATCTATCAGGCTCCGGTACGCTCTGGGGGAAGAATCCTTGCTTCCCGAGGAGCGCACCTATGACCAAGCGAAGTCGGCAGTGGACAGTCCAGCGCCAGTTTGTGCCAGTGCTCAACGGCTGGTCACGCTGGGACCAGGCCTATCAGCAGATGCTCCAGTGGACCTGGAGCGAGCAGGAGGGGCTGGCGAGCACCGTGCCCCTCAGACAGGAGAGCAGCCATGAGGACAGCCATCTATGTGCGGGTATCGACCAACCAGCAAGTCCAGATGCAAACGATCGAGCAACAACTCGAACGCCTGAGAGCGCGCAGTCAGGCGGACGGATGGGAGTGGCGAGACGAGGACGTGTTTCGCGATGAGGGCTACAGCGGGGCGAGCTTGACCCGTCCAGGGCTGGATCGCTTGCGCGACCAGGTGGCTAGTGCACACTACGACCGCGTCCTCATCACGGCGCCTGATCGGTTGGCTCGCAAGTTTATCCATCAACTGCTCCTCATCGAAGAGTTCGAGCGGGCAGGGTGCCAGGTCGAGTTTCTAGATCGGCCCATGAGCCAGGATCCCCACGATCAGTTGCTGCTGCAAATTCGGGGTGCCGTGGCTGAGTATGAGCGCACGCTCATTGCCGAGCGGTTGCGTCGTGGTCGGCAGCAGCGCTTCCAGGCTGGAACCTTGCTCCCCTGGACGCGCTCCCCTTACGGCTACCGGCTCGATCCCGATCATCCGCGCGCTCCGGCTGGGGTACGGGTCGAGGAAGTCGAGGCCGCCATCGTTGGGGAAATCTTTGCCCTCTACCTGGAGTCCGGTGCGAGCCTGTGCAGCGTCGGCAAGCAGCTGATGCAGCGCGGGATCCCCTCTCCCACTGGGCTCACCCGCTGGACCAACCCGAGCATCCGCCGGATCTTGAGTAACCCCGTCTACACCGGAGCCATCTACGCCGGTCGCGGACGCACCCGCCCAGCTGGCAAACGTCGCTCTCCGCTCAGCCCAGTCGGGCGTCGGCTGGCGGGGGAAGAGACGCCCGTGCCTCCAGAAGAGTGGATTCTGGTCGGGCAGGTACCTGCTTTGGTCACAGAGGAGCAGTTTGCGCTCGTCCAGGCGAAGCTGGCCACAAACCAGCAATTCGCGCGGCGGAACAATCGCGTCCACACGTATTTGCTACGTGCGTTGGTGAGCTGTGGGTTCTGCCGACTGGCGTGTACCGGACAGACCAGCCGAGGCAGGTACGCCTACTACTGCTGTGTGGGCAAAGCGCATCCGCTGCGCTCCAGCCGGGACCAGAAGTGCCTCTCGCGTACCATCCCGATGCAGCAATTGGATGCCGTTGTCTGGGCCGATCTGTGTGAGCTGCTCACCCACCCTGACCAGCTCAGGCTGGCTTTCGAGCGGGCGCAGGGTGGGGCCTGGTTACCTCAGGAGCTGCAGGCACGCCGCGAGACCTTGCGTAAAGCGAGCGCGAGTCTGACCAATCAGATCGAGCGGTTAACCGAGGCCTATCTGGCTCAAGTGCTGAGTCTAGCGGAATTTCGTCGACGTCGAGAGGTGCTGGAAGGGCGTCTAGCGGCCCTCGAAAACCAGGCACAGGGCCTCGAAGCTACCAAAGAGCGGCAGCTGGCTCTCAACCAGATGACGCACCATATGGACGAGTTCTTTCAGCGAGTCCAGCAGGGGTTAGGCCAGGCGACATTCGAGCAGAAACGTCAACTCATTGAGCTCTTGGTCGACCGGGTGGTGGTCACCAACGAGCAAGTGGAGATCCGCTACGTCATTCCCACGACCCCCAAGGGCGAGCAGACACGTTTTTACCAATTGCGTACTGACTATTGTCGAGCGGTATCATCGGGCGTTTGGCAAAGAGTGCCTGGAGGTGCTGCGGCCTGGGACGGAGGGAGAGGTGCGCGAGGTGACAGACGCCTTCTTGGTCCACTACAACACCGAGCGGCCCAATCAGGCCCTCTCGTGTGGCAATCGCCCGCCCCGTGTGGCCTACCCAGCGTTGCCAACGGTGCCTGCCTTGCCAGAGGAGGTGGACCCAGACCAGTGGCTGGCGCACATTCATGGGCAAGCCTTCGCCCGCCGGATCCAACCCAACGGCACCGTGGAGGTGGACCGCCGCTTCTATTACATCAAGCACACGCTCGCAGGTCAGCAGGTGGTGCTGCTCGTCAACGCCCCAGAGCGGGTGTTTGAGGTCTTCCTGGGCCGAGAACGCCTCAAGTCCGTGTCAATTAAAGGACTCGTTGGGCAGCCGCTGCCATTCGGAGTGTATGCCACTAGGATGCGCGAGGAAGCGCGTTCCGAATATCGACGCTGGTTGCAGCAGCATCGAGGCTGGCGGCAGGCGAGCTTATGGGCCAGTTGAGGCTCGGGAGCGCATGGGCAGTTTGACGCGGCACATGGGAGGCAGCGGCAGGTCGTTCAAGCAGCAAGGCGGTGACACGAGGTGGAGTACCCAGCTTGGTCATGAGCACAGAAAATCATACAAGATATCAGCAAGGCGGCGATATTGCCTGGAGGTGCTTCAATTGCAACGTGATAATATCGTCTTCTTGCTGATGATCTCGTGGAAACTCCGCCTGATCGCAACAAACCCATTAGCAACGAAGTGGGCCTGTAGCCACCTCATTCGATATGTATCTCGTTGCGCAACCCGTGGGATCGTTCAACATCGCCTCGAACACCCCTGCGTTCATCCAGCGCTCTCGTTTGTTGATAGACCGCTTCCCAAGGCGGCAGGTCGTTGGGCACCATCCGCCAAGGTGCCCCAGCTCGCACGATCCAGCGCAGGCCGCTAAATACCTCGCGCAGGGGATACTCCCGCTGTGGCGCGTCTTCCGTCATCAAGGTCAAATACGGGGCCACAACGGCCCATTCGTCATCATTGACATCGCTAGGGTACGGTTTTCTTGCCATGCCAAGAGTGTATCAAAAGTTCATAACAGACTCTAGCTGCGACGGCGACGCATGGGTCGGGGCGAGGCGCTGTGCGGCCCACACAGCGCCTCTTTATAGTGTCGCGCTGGGACGGGCTAATGGCCGCCGAGATCGATCTAGAGCGGGCTGAGCAGGTGGAACTTGCCAGGGTGTAAGTGTAACTTCAGGGTGTAACTACAGCCGATCTGTGCCGTAGTTACACCCTGGGCTCCATGCGCCAGGGGGCTGTCTCACCAGCAAGGGCAATGCTGGCTTGCCAACCACACTGGGCTTTCTGACACCTCAATTGCGTTGATTGGTTTCCCGTTCTGCAAAGAACGCATCACCATTCCAATCAGGTTTTTCCCTGGCCAGCATCTACTAGCGGCATAACCATACCATTTGAGGCCAGGTGCAGACTGGCCTGGAAGGAGCAGGTACTTCCCGAAAAACGAAAAGTGGTGATTCCGCCTCCCGCACGTTGGTGGTGATCGTTCTCCTTCGCCCGCCATAGTGGCCGGCCTATGACGCAGGTCTGGGCCTGGAGTGGGCCGAGCAGGTGTAACTCCAGGGTGTGACTATGGCCGATCTGTGCCGTAGGTACACCCCGGGCCAGCTGAGGCCGTTCTATCCTGATGGTGACTATGCGATACGGATCGAGGGCGCGCCAGCGTGCCTTTCGTTTTCTTGCCTCGGACTGCGCCGGCGCGCTTTTTTGCGCCGATCTGGGAGGCGTTTAGCAGAGCCCGGCCACGCCTCATCGCTGAATGTGGCCGTCGATGTAGCCCACCGTCACATCTGGTGTAGTGGTACTGGAGAGTGTATAGAACAGGCCATTCTCTACATCCTCATCATAGGGACGAAATTGCTCAGCGCTCGCCAGGGTGATCTGCACAATGATGATTCCCGTTAGGGTGCTGCTCGGATGCCCATTTTAGAGCGTCAGCACCGCTGTGGTGGCTATTTTCACCATTTGTTGAGGAAATGGGGTGAGTTCGCACGACAGATCTGGCTATTTTTGTAGCCAGATGGCGAAAGTAGCCACCACAGTCTCTGGACAACTTTTCCAGCAGGCCAGCCCTGGAGTGGCACTGATAGAAAACATGGGTGGGGTGTGCTGGACAGGGGGCAGAAACAGCGAGGCTGGAGCGCCGGCGACGGTCACGCACTTTGGTGTATCTTGCAGGGCTTGCCATGCGGCGCGGAACTCCCCATCTGGCCCGCCGTAACGAGTAAAGCCAGTTTTTGCCAGTGACACCAGCGCCGAGCAGGAACAGCGGGCCGCCTTGGAGCCTCAGCCAGCAACTTTGAGCAGAACCTTGATTCATTCGTTGATGCTGGCTGGGCTCTCTCAGGCTTTCGCCCTGGTGATACTCACCTGCTGAAAACGGTGTTATTTTGAATGTGGTCAAGGTTTTGACGCAAAACGATAGCCTAGCCGCGCGAACATACCTGGTGCATACGCCCGGCATGGGCCTGGTTTGGCAGAGTTGGGCTGACAGAGCTGCCTGTGAACCGTGCTGCAGAGCTGCGAGGGGCCTCGCTGGCCCGAGACCTGCTGCCACATACGCTCGCGCATGCTCCAGTTCCCGTTCAGAGCGGGGTATTTCTCCGTGAGCTCCCCGCGAATGTCCCGTTGCCGGGCATGGGACAGGGGTGCTGCGCCGCTCCGCTCGTCGTCTCGTCTCCAGCCCAGTGCGCCCCCATCATACTCGCCCACACGTATTTATCATGCTCTGTGTCTAGATGTGCGTCCAGGGTCTTGCGCCACATGGCATTATGCGCAACAAGAACGCAGCACCCTCGTGCTGGCACCAGGCCGGGCAAGGTCAGAGGGAGCCATCTCCCTGTGCAGGGGAAGGAGCGCGAGACCAGGTACCTGCTTCTGGTAGGTACTGACCTCTTAGCCTTCCTGAATTGACAGCCCTGGAGCCACAGAGTCAGCCAGTCTCCTGATTACGCCTGGAGGGGCCGACCCAAGGAGCGAATGAGGTGATAGGCGAGACTCACCACGACCACCAGCAGGACTCCTGTGAGCCCCAGGAGGAGCAGGAGCGCTTGGGGCAGCGGTTGCGTAGGCTGCGGATTTCCTTGCGTGGAGGAGGGGAGCACTTCTGCAACCGGGCGCACGACCACCACATCCCAAGAGGTGCCTGCTACCTGCGCGAAGGCCAGATAGTGAGACTGCCCGTGCAGCGCCAGTTGAGCTCCTCCACTCGGCTCTTTCGCCAGGTTCTGTGTAAACTGGGTAGCAGCGGGTGTGTGCTGGTCCAAGGGCACATTCAGCAGCGCGGTGCCTGTGTCAGGGGCGGTCAGTTGAAGAGTAAAATCGTGCTGCCCCTGCGCGGGCATGCTGATGACCTTGCCATCCTGGTCGACCAGGAACGCATAGCCCGCCTGCCCAATCTTGGTGGGCAACACGTCCTCCAAAATGGCTTGCAGGTTCACGTCGCGTCCCATGACCCCCAGGAAAGCGCCATTGGCAAAGACCGGGGCAGAGGAGGTGATGAGCAGCCCCTTGCTGGTGGCATCGCCATAGGGTGACGAAAGGACCGGCAGGTGCTGGGGGTCCTTGGCTGGAGTGGCGGCGACAAACCAGGGGTGTTGAGTGACATCAAAATCTGGTGGCACCACATGGCCCAGGTCAATATTCGGATAATAGCGTATCATCCCGTTGGTCAGGCCCACGTAAGTCGGATACTGATCCTGATCATAATGCGTCTTACATTCCGGGTCCAGGTAAGTCAGGATGTTTAACGTCTGCTTCAGAGCAGGCGTCAGCGTTGGGACGGTGTTGGGGAGAAAGACGCTGGCCGGCTCGGTTTTGGGGTTGTACCACTGCCCGTTCGTCGGGTCTTGGGCCATTGTCCCGGATTGGGTATAAAGGCCCGCGCCGAATTTATCTGGATTGGAGAGCAGATAGCCGGCATAGTTTGCCAGTTCCTGGGTGGTGTTGGCGATCAGGCGCATGCGCTGACTCAGCGTCTGTGCCAGGTCATGAGCCTGCGTCTGGAGCGCCTCCTGGGCATTGCGGCTCGCTGCATTACTGCTGGGGTTTGAGTTTTGAGCTTTCATGCGATCTAGCTGGATGAACCCTGCCCCCAGACTCCCCACGAGCAGAAGAAAAGCGACGACGAGCAAGCCAATCAGTACTTTACTCCTCCTTGTGAAGAGGGAATGTGGAGGAGGCAGTGGTTGCCTCAGCCCTTGAGTGGGTGCAGGTGTCGGGGCACCTGAATGCCCGCTCCCAGTTCTGGTGAGGGAGGATGGCCCACTGCGAGGCGTGCCTTGCTGCCCATCCGTCTGTGCCTGCTGCCACCTGGAGCGGAGCGACGTGGGAGTTTCGGCTGAGGGGGCCGTTGCGCCCACTTGCTGGATGTGGCTGCTGGAAGGAGGAGACGATGTTGCTGGAAGTAGTTGCGCAGGCGGAGCGGATTCTCGCTGAGGCGTTGGTGGCGCTGGCTGCGGCGGTGTGACCCGCGTGGGCGCACTCTGCCAAGCTGTCGGCTGATCTGGTGGCTGAACCGGCCCAGCAGGCTGGGGTGCTGGGGTGCTGGGTGCCGAGGGGTGCAGCGGAGGCGGCGCGATCTCACAGGCCTGCTCAAAGGCAGTGGCAAACGCCTGCACGCTGGCAAAGCGTTCACGAGGGTCTTTCGCCAGCGCGGTCAGTACCACCTGCTCGACGGCGGGCGAGAGCGTGGGCAGCTTCTCGCGCAGGGACGGCGGGGGCGTCAGCACATGCTGGCTGGCAATTTCGGTAAAGGTGCCAGTGAAGGGCCGCTCCCCGGTCAACCATTCGTAGACCACAATGCCCAACGCGTATTGATCGCTGGCCGGGCGCGGCTTGCCCTGCAACTGTTCCGGCGCCATGTAGGCAGCGGTGCCCGCCACGCCGCCGGTCTGCTGGTAGCGCGAGCTTTGGGCGACGGTGGCAATGCCAAAGTCCGACAGCACCACCTGGCCGCGCTCATCCAGCAGCATATTTTCGGGCTTGATGTCCCGATGGATCAGCCGCTGGTCGTGGGCATGCTGTAAGGCGTCGGCCACCTGCTTGAGAATGGGCAGCACGGTGGCCAGGGGGAGCCGTGTTCCTTTTGGGAAGCGCTGGCGCAGCGTGCCACCCTGGGCGTAGTCCATCACGAGATACGGCGTGCTGCCCTCCACGCCGAAGTCCAGTACCCGGACAATCTGCGGGTGCTTGAGCGCGGCAATGGTGCGAGCCTCGCCGAGAAAGCCCTCCAACTCCTCTTGGCCCAGCCGGGTATGCAGCACCTTGATGGCGGCTCTGGTTTTGAGGTAGAGATGCTCGCCCAGATAGACCTCAGCAAAGCCGCCTTCGCCCAGCAGGCGCTCCAGCCGATAGTTGCCCAGGTGTTGCCCGACGCGATCCGCCATACCTGCCCCCAATCTCTTGAGACTGCCCGCCAGCGACGAGCCGCTCTCGCATGTTGCTGCCAGTATACCGAAGAAGCATCGAAGAGGCAAGTGAAGCGTACTGCTGGGTCTCTAGAGGAGTATCGCACCCCTTCCCCCTGCGCCGGGAGATGGCTCCCCCTGACCTCGTCTGGCCTGGTGCCAGCACGAGAGTACTGCGTTCTTGTTGCGTACAAAGCTGAGTAGCGCGAGACCCTGGCGTTCTGTCTCCCCCACCGTCGATCTACCTGGCGGCGAAGATCACCATTGCCAGGTACATTCTCCTCTTCTTGCTGCTGCCTCTGGTAGCAAACTAGCGTAGGGTGGAGCGATGTTTGCCCTGACGAGCCAGAAAGATGCCAAGTGCGGACACTCCAAGCCCCAGCAACACGAGCACGCTGTCCAGGACGATATTGTGCAGGGCTCTCCCCCCAAACGCCAGCATTCCCAATCCGGCGAGCATGGCCATCCCACCGAGCAGTTTTATGCCGCCCAGGAAAACGCGGCGTACCCAAGATGCCTGGTGGCGCGGCAACGAGGCCTCCGGCTCTCCCCACGAGGTGTTGCTCTTGAATGCTGGAGAATACCACCCCCGCGCCTGGGGCTCTTCGGGTTGTGCTTCCTCGGCTTCCTGCGTCAATTGGCTATTCACCTCAAAGATCACCTGCTGAAGCAAGAACTTCACCTTCGAGTGCTGTTCCTTCGGCTCTACCCCCGCTGTGCCTGCTGCTCTCCACAGCGCTTCATTCCACGCGTGTGCCCCTTTCTGCTGTGGCGGTCGCAAGCCAAATTGATCCAGGAGATTCTCCATCCACCTTTCGTTTGGGAACTTCTCATCGTGCCTCGTGTTGCGTCCATAACTTGCACACAACCAGAGGACCTCGAAAGGTGATAATAATGCCCGTGCCTTACGTGCTGCTTCCTCAGGGGTCGAGGGCCACTCCGCACGGGGCAGGGGAGGCAAGGGTTTCATGCGGACGAGTTGCGTACTGCGCTTCGGCGGTGGCGGGCTCTGGAACTGCCGCCAGACCTCTTCCATAAGTTGGAACACGATCACCGCCGGATCTCGTTGTCCACAGGCAAGCCATAACGCCCGATTTGTGACGAGAGGATACTCGATTCCATACCTTTCACTGCCCTCCAATCCCAACTGCTCCCCGAGGTGCTGGCTCCACGCAACGAGCTGCTCACTCTGGGTAGACCCACGCATCTTGCGCAGCACCGCCTGGTCTGCTGGCGTGAGCAACCGTTTCGCCACTGTCACCGCCTGCTCAAACGTCTGCGGCATCCAGAAAGGTGACAGACGTGGCAATTGTTCCGAGCCGAATTGACGCCCCGGTGGAGGCACCCACTCGTCCGCGATTTCCTGCAAGACCTCCGAGACGGGGGGCTGCTCAGCGGGCTTTGGTTCCTGCTCAACGTGCCTCTGGTCAGACCCCTCTGGCACATACCTTCGCGGCGCTTGCCCCAGGGTGGTCTGCCAGCGCTGATGGTGTTCGTCGTAGTGCGAAAGAAAGAGGCGCTCTTGTTGGGAGGGAACAAGCGCGGCCCGTTTGGCTCGCACCCGGACCAGTACCTCCTGATGTACCACAAAGTACCAGGTGTTCTCGTAGTGCGTAGCCAGCCAGGGCAGAATCCGCTCTAGGCGCTCAGAGTCCTTGAGACTGCATTCGACCTCGATGGCAATGGGCATCGGAACATTCGGAAGGTAAAATTCCGCATCGGGCGGATGCGTCAACGTGCGGGCATACCAGAGCCGTCGCTCACTCACCCAACGCCCGTGTAGATACTCCTCCTCCAACAGCAACCGAACCTCATTGAGCCAATACTTATGATCGAGCAGATTGCCACTTTCGGGCGGCGTCCAGGGCTTATAGGGCAAGCCGAGTGCCCGGAGCCCCGTTTCGGTCAGATAGAGCCAGTCCGGCTGATTTTTATAGATCGAGACGGCTTGTACCCAGCCTGTGGCACACCACCGCTCAAAGATGCCTTGAGCGGTGGTAGCGCCCACCTCGCCGGGTATCTTCGTCGCCCGTTGTGCGCGCCGCCCTAAATAGCGCGCCATCTGGTCGCGTCGGGCGCCATATTGCTCCCCAATAAACAGCATTGCCTCACGGTCCCGGTCCTTTAAACGCACGAATCCCTTATCTGCGCGTGATCTCCGTTCTGTCTCATCCATAGATAGATTGTCGCTCCTGATAGAGAGATGTTGTTCTTCCACTAACCAACCATTGAGCATATGGTAGCACACAAGCGTGTTGATGATAAGTGAGGGGGAAGAAAAGCAGGGCGGACAGAGCAAAAAGAGGGAAATTAGTGTGGGTGAATATGATGGGAAAGTATCGCCATGGAGACGGTACGACGAGAGGTGCGGCGCAGACCCCATGTTACGTGCCCGACAACGGGAAATTAGTCTGAGGAGCTCACGGAGAAATACGCCCGGTGCTTCCCCACACGATGGTGGAGAATTCAGACCCCTCTCCTCCCCGCTTGACTCTCCTCTGCGGCTTTGCTTATGCTTCCTGATATAAGGGAACCATTCCCCCCCCCTTACAAGCCGTGAGGATCACTCTGGCTCTTCAGGTGCTCGTGTTTCTGCTCGTATGCTTCCTCTTGTGGTTGGCGCTGTTCAGGCTTCTCGACTGGCTCCCTCTTCCCCTTTCCCTTTCACGAAGCAGCGCCCGGCCGAGCCGCGCTCACCGGCTCCTCAAACCACGCACCCCGCTGGACTGCCCCGCCTGCAGATGCACGGGCGAGCACTCCTCTGCGGGGGCGCCTCCGCCTGCTCCGGTGCGACCTTGGTGTGAGCTGAAGAGTCGCCGTGGAGCCCCCAAGCGAGTGAGCACCGAGGGCTTCGCCTGTCCCACCCACCAGTGCCCATACGCCGGAATCACCGAGGCGCAGATCCATGCCCTGGTTGGGGATGGTAAGCGTGGCCAGGCCGAGCGCATCCAGACGATTCGCTGTCAGGCGTGTCACACGACGTTTACGGCCCGACGTCACACTCCGTTGTATCGGTTGAAAACGCCGTCGCACCAGGTGGCACTGGTGCTGAGCGCACTGGCAGAAGGGCTGGATGCATCTGCCGCCGAACGCGTCTTCGGCTTTCGTCAGGCCACCATTACGCGGCTCCGTGGCTCGCGCCGGCGAGCATGCAGAGGTCTTGCACAAGCGCTCCTTTCGCAACTTGAGGCTTCCCCACCTGCAGTTGGACGAACTCCGCACGAGATTACGCTGCTCCACTGAGGTCCTCTGGCTCTGGCTGGCCATTGATCCCCTCACCAAGGTGCTTCCCGTGCTGCAGCTCGGTCCCCGCACGCAACCCATGGCGCATCGGCTCATCCACTCGCTCCAACGACTCCTGGCTCCTGGCTGCCTTCCGCTCTTTACCAGTGACGGGCTCAATTTGTATTTTTATGCGCTCACGGCCCACTTTGGCCACTGTCTCGCGTGGAGTGGTCGCGGGCGGAAGGTGCGCCGGTGGCAGGTGGAGGCAGGCCTGATCTACGGCCAGGTGAAGAGAAGCTACCGAAAGCGCACTTTGGTACGGGTCACCCACGTGCTGCGCCTGGGGACAGAGGTCGCTTTCAAAGCGGTCTTGCAGGGATTGGGCTTCTCGGGACGGGTAAACACTGCTTTTATCGAGCGAGTGAATCTCACCGTCCGGCATGGGGTAGCAGCGTTGGCCCGTCGCACCTGGGCGACAGCCCAGCAGCCCCCACACCTCCTGGCGCAGCTGGAGTGGTGGCGGGCTTACTATCATTTTGTGCGTCCCCATGCCTCGCTCCGAGAAGCACTCGGGCAGCCACGAGCACGAGGTGGCCAACGGCTGGCACAACGATACCGGCAGCGTACTCCTGCGATGGCAGCGGGAAAAACCAACCGACGGTGGACCGTGCAGGAAGTACTGTCGCTTCCATTACCCTGAGCTTCAGGCAACAAACAGTGAGCTTGAGTGAAGCGAAAGAACACCTCGCGAAATAATAATAGTTGGCTGGAGGAAGAGGATAGCAAAGCAGAGGCACACCGATTTAAAAGATGTAGCAGCCTGCATGCATAGTTGAAGGCAGAAAAAAAGCCCGAAAGGCATTCGCAAGGGGCTGGTCGAATTATCCACCATATCCAATCGTAGCACCCTCCTCCTTGTGGAGGAGGGACATGGTGTGCTTCCTCGCAGGCGGTCCTTCCTGGGAGTGGTCCATCCCAAGATGCTGCGGTGTGCGCTCCGTTTCACCGTGTTCACCGCCAGCCCCTCTTGACGCGAGCGCCCCATTGCTGTACGCTCGCACTCGTTGGAAGCGTTCGTTCTTACTTGGATGCCGCAGAACGGGCAGAGAGGTTGGGGAGCACATGGAGAGCAGCAGCCCACGCCAGCCGCGCACACATCGCAGCGTCTTTCTCAGTTCGACCAGCCGTGACCTGGTCACCCACCGCCAACAGTTGATTGATACCTCGTTGCTCCCAGTGCTCCACTGCTTCAAGCAGATCATGGACCTGCCACCCAAGCACGGTATAGTCAACGTTGGTGAGCCGGTTGACCTTTTGGATGCGCAGCATCGTGCCATGGGCATCGAAGACCAGGGCAAAGGGGCTCTCCTCCCTCAAGGGCAACCCCAACACCTCACTGTAGAACGCCCTGGCCTGTTCCGGGTGTGCCGTGGCGATGAAGGCGATCAGATCATAGCTGGCGAGCATGCGGGTGAACCTCCCCTGGTTGAACTGCGCGGTTTTGACCGCGTCAAGAAGTCTTGCTGAGTGTAGCATCCCTGGCCCCGAGAAACAACTCGGCTCGGGGATCATCCCAGGGCTTTTCGAAAGTAGGTAAGGGCCAGAAGAGAAGTCGTTCCTTTGCTATAATGGCGAGCATTCCACAACTCTTGCCCGAAAGCACGTCCCCCATAAAAACTGCTCAGGTGATGTACAATAAAAGGACCAGATAAACATCATCGGGCGCTCATAGACCACCCGCTAGCTATGAACCAACATTGGATGGAGATACATTCGTGTCAATCAAGGCAGCCACGAGCGAATTCGCACCCCCGGAAACTCCCCAATCCGTCTGGTCCCCACACTATCGACTTCTGACACTTGGCATCATCCTGGTGGTGGCAGGCGCAGCCTTTGAAGCTATCTCCGTTTCAACTATCCTCCCAGCCACCGTGCGCGAATTAGGCGGCATCTCCCTGTATGGGTGGGTCTTCAGCGCCTTTATGTTGACCAACCTGATCGGCTTGATCTTCGCCGGAACCGAAAGCGACCGACAAGGGCCAGTACGTCCCTTTATCGTAGGGGTCACATGCTTTACCGCTGGTCTGGTGACCGCAGGGTTTGCGCCCTCGATGGAAATCGTAATTGTCGGGCGCACAGTGCAGGGATTCGGAGCCGGAACTATCACTGCGGTGGCCTACGTCATCATCGGTCGAGGGTACCCGGCAGACCTGAAACCACGCATGCTGGCATTGCTTTCCAGCGCCTGGGTCATTCCGGGTCTCTTTGGCCCAGCTCTGGCGGGCCTCATCGCAGATCATCTGGGGTGGCGCTGGGTTTTTTGGGGGCTGGCCCTGCTTCCACTGCTGGCCACAAGCCTGGCGCTGCCTGCGATGCGTCGTTTGTCACAGGACAGCCCAGGGCCGCGTGCCTGGCGTCGCCTGGGCACTGTGCTGGGTCTCGCGCTTGGGGCAGGGATGGTCTTGCTCAGCCTCGACCTCCAGCAGCCTCTGCTGATTGCCGCACTGCTCATACCAGGAGGCATCCTGGGCATAGTGGCCCTTCGCTCCTTGCTGCCGCCAGGCACCTTACGCGCTGCCCCTGGGCTTCCCGCTGCCATGGCTGCGATGGGCCTGTTGAATCTGGCTTTTTTCGGCGTTGATAGCTTTGTACCCCTGGAATTGACGGCCATTCGCGGGCAAACCATTACCATCGCAGGTCTTACGCTCACCGCTGCAACCCTGTGCTGGACAACGGGCGCCTGGCTCCAGGCTCACTTCGCTAAAAGCCAAAAACGCTGCCCTGTGGTCCTGATTGGGCTAGCGTTCATTGCCCTGGGCATCGGCATGGTGGCCGCTGTATTGATTCCTTCACTGAGACCTCTCCGGGCTAAAGCACCGGAGGTTCCTTGCCTTCTGGCTCCGCTTCCCATGATCCCTGAGCGAGCAGGGTCACAGGTCCTAGGAGTAGCCGGCTTGGACTTTCGAGCAGACGCGCTCTGGCGGCAGGGCTGCTGCCGCTTCGGGGCATGGTCTGCCCCTCTTTCGCGCGTTGAAATCGCTCGTGTGCTGCTCGCAGGCCGGGCTCCCGACCTTCCCAGTACGCCTGGTACCGGGCACACGAGGGAAGAAGATCTGCTGGATCGAGGTAGGCCGCCAGAAACGCCGAGTACAGGTCGCGCTGCGCCGAAATGCCACAGAGGCACTGATGCCAGCGCTGCCACAACGGCTTCTTGACATACTGACCGCAGCCATGACAGAACTGCGAGAGTTTGGTCGTGCGCGTGGAAACTTCGATCAGGGTGCCGCCCGTGCTTGCAACGGTGCGTTTCAACATGTCTATGAACATCCCTGGTGCCCGAAGACCCACACTCCTGCCAAACTGCTTTTGCCAGCTGCGATACGAGATCTTTTCGGTGATGACGGTGTTCCCGTGCGCCACGATCTCATGGACCAGGCGCCCATGCAGACTCTTGCGATGGGCGGCGAGCTTGTGCTCCCTTTCGGCTTTGCGCCGCCGGGTACGCTGATACCGCTGGCTATACTTCCAACGGAGCCGCTGCTTCCCGTGCTTCCTCACTCGCCCACGCTCGTCATAGTTGGCCGGGTTATTTGCCCGGCGCTGCCGGTCCATGCGGCGCTGGAGCCGCCGAATCGCCTTGGCGTCAGGCGCCAGGTCTGCACACAGCAGATCCAGCCGCGCTTCCCCTGCGCGGGGAACCATGGCAATCGTCGATGGTCCCAGGTCTAATCCGACCGTATCCTGGCCTACGACATGCTTGGGCTTCTGATAGGGGACCCCCTCCAGCGCCAACTGGACAGAATTCCGATAGCCCTTCTCATCGGCGCCCTGGGCGCGAGAACTGGAAGCGGAGCGCTGGATCAGCCGGGCGTATTTGGCTCGATGGGCCAGGCCGTAGATGACGACTGGATCGTTCCAGTCGATGAGCGCCTCGAACCGCTCGTCCTGCCAGAGGAGATACCCGTGGTTCCCTGCTTCAGGGGGCTGGAGGACAAAGCGCAGGCCAGTATCCGCGCGCTTGTTCTCGATGCTGGAGATGCCCCGGCTGCGGCTGCGAAAACGCACGCGGCGCGCCTGTCCCAGGCACACGCGGTTCAAGGCGCGGTAGGCCCGCGTCGCTAAGGTCTGGGCCAGGACCGCGTCCACGTGCTCAGCAATCCAACTGACCCGCAGCATTTTGGCCGCGTCGTGCAGCGCATACTCGGAGAAGCCATACTGCTGCCGCAGCGCCGCAAAGGCCCGCTGTCGCTCCTGCTTCTGGGCGCGGGGGATGGCGCGAGCGGCTTGCCAGGCCGGGTCAGCCCGCATGCGACGCAACCGTCGCTGGCCTTCCGAGAGCAAGGCGTTATACAACTGTCGAGCCGCTTCCAGATGGGCACGCACCCGTTTGGCCTGTCCAGGCGTGACCGCAAGCGGCAATTCCAGCAGAAAGGTCGGCGTTTGCCTCTTTCCTGGCCCCTGCTCGGGCGTGCGAGGCTTTCGGGGCCTGGGCATTGGTAGCTTCCTCACAGGTCCAATATTCGAACTCTTGTTCTAAGGATACACCGTCCTGCTGCCCGCTGTCAAGCCAGGATGTTTTCCCGGCCAGCCCCCCCTACCCAGAGCAAGGCACGGCCATTCATCTCCGGGCTGAAGCCACGGAGCTTTCTGGCCGATTTGCTGTAATTATCCCCTTTGCGTGGTTGGCCTGGGGCATGGCTGGCCTGGGCATTGGCCTGGCATATACCACCATCTCGCTGGTCGTCTTGGAAACAGCTGCGGCTGGCCATGAAGGAGAGGCGTCGGCTTCCATGTCCCTGGCCAGCGCGCTCGGCGTTGCCCTTGGGACGGGCATTGGAGGTGTTTTCATTGGGTCAGCGCACACGGCAACTGAGCCATTACGCATGCACCTGGCCTTTCAAGATGCGCTTATGATCGGTGTTATCGCACTGGCCGCCGTCGCTGCCAATCGGCTGTCTACCAACCGCTCTGACAGAATGAACCCGCCGCAAGCCACGCCGTTTCAATGGCAGTAGTGAGGCGGGTTTGCTCTTGGGCTTGAGCCCCATTTCCGCTTTTGCTTGCCTCAAAAAGAATCATATACGCAGAATGCTTGAAAGGAGGCCAGCCCATGCTGCGCACCGTCCAGTTTGCCTGTACGCTGCCCAAGAGCGAAGCCGATGCCCTGAATGCGGAGAGCGGGCGCATCTATACGGATATGCTGGTCCGCCATTATCGCCTCTATCGCAAGCAGGACGTGTGGCTGGCTCCCAAAAATGGAGAGCGCCTGGAAGACGTGCTGGGCGGCCCCACCACTCTCCATGCGCATAGCCGGGATGCTGCCCAGCAAGGCTTCTACAAAGCCTGCAAGACGGCCAAGGCGTGCCGACAAGCTGGGCTAGATACGAAGTACCCCTATCATCGGAAGCGCTGGCGCACCACCATCTGGAAAAGCACGGGCATCAGTCGCAAAGGCGAGACGTTGCTGCTTGCCCACGCCAGAGGGCTGCCTGCCGTTTCGGTCCTGCTGCCTTCCAACTTGCTCCCCTTGCCCGCCGCTGCCTTTTTAGAAGCGCGGCTGGTGTGGGAGAGAGCCGCCCGACATTACTCCTGGCATCTGGTGGTAGAGGATGGGCTTCAGCCCGCACCACCTCCGCCGGGGGAGAACATCGCTGCTGTCGATCTGGGCGAGATCCATCCGGCCGCCGTCACCGATGGCAAAGAAACGGTGATCATCACCTGTCGGGCACTGCGCGCCAATGCGCAATATAGGGCCAAGCGGCTCGGTGAGATACGAGCGATGCAGGACCGCAAGAAGCGTGGCTCCCGGTCCTGGCGTCGGCTTCAGCGGCGCAAAACGCGCTTTCTGGCGAAACAGAAGCGCCGCGCCCGCGATCTGGAACACAAAATCAGCCGCGCGGTGGTCACCTGGGCGAAAGAGCGCCAGGTGCACACGCTGGTCATTGGCGATGTCAGGGACGTAGCCAATGGAAAGCGCCTCAACACCACATCGCAACAGAAGATTGGTCTCTGGTCGCATGGACGCCAGCGGGCCTACATCACCTACAAAGCCGAAGCGGCAGGCATCGCCGTCACGGACGTGGAAGAAGCCTATACGAGCCAGACCTGCCCCAAGTGCCTGAATTGCTACAAGCCCAAAGGTCGCGTCTATCGCTGTCCCGTGTGTGGGTTTGTCGGGCATCGTGATGGGGTCGGCTGTGCCAACCTGCTGAGCCAGCACTACACCGGGGAACCGGGACATGTCTGGCCCACATCGGAGAAGTATCGTCACCCATTCGTGGGGAAGCGTAGCCCGCTGGACACGCGGGAACTGGCTTGGGTTCCAACCGTCGGGAGAAGACGCGCCCAAGAAGCCGCCGGGCTTTAGCCCGTGCGGAGTGTCACAAGTGGCGGTTGAGAAGAGCAAACAGTTGACACCACGGCCAACCCGATGGAGGCGCGAGTCCCCGTACCGCAGTACCGCACACAGGTGCCGTCCAGCCCACCCCCAACCAGCGGACGCGAACGACGTCTGCCCCAAGTGGACTAGAGCGCGAAGTCCCAGCGACCGACCAGACCGTTGAGTCTTCGAGGCACGGGACCGGCGGCGCGCCTGATGCACCGTAGCGCCTGATGCGCCGAGCGTACCCCATGTCCTGCAACCAGACATGCCAGGAGCACCGACCGGAAGCCGAAGTCCGACTGGGCGAGCAGCGGGTTGCCAGCAAAGCGGAGTTATCGGCCGAAGCCGTCCAGCGCCTGGCCGCGATCCTCTATGAGCTGGCGCGGAGCTATGCAGGCATTTGGTATTTCTGTCCTAAGGCGAGGCAGGAACCGAGGAAACGGGCGATCGGGCAATAGAGCGAGCCAGCCCGCCGGAAATTCTCCCTGCTCACGGCACGTGCGCTTCCCGGTGATTAGGAGCGGTGGCTGCCGCCTCCACTGCGCCGGTCGCCGCTAGACCTCCCGGCGTAGCCACCGCCGCGTCGTTCACGAAAGTCACGTCCGCCGCCGTAGCCGAAGCTGGGGGTCTCACGCGGGCGCGCTTCCTTGACCGCGAGTGCCCGACCTTGCAGGTCTTGCCCGTTGAGCAGGATGATGGCCTGGGCGGCCTCCGCCTCGGTACTCATCTCGACAAAGCCATATCTGCGACTCTGGCCGGAGAACTTATCTGTTACCACATTTGCGGACGAGACCGTGCCAGCCTGGGCAAACAACTGTGCAAGGTGCGTGTCGTCGGTGTCGAAGGACAGGTTGGCCACAAAGAGATTGGTTCCCATAAGGATGCGTCAAAGCCTTTCTTGCAGCGATTGCTGCGTCGTGGCTCAGGGAGGGAAAGGCAACATGCGCCACCACTTCCAGGAGCCCAGTGCAAAACGAACAGCACGGAGCGGTCGCGCAACTCTTCATGGGAAAGGAGTAAAACAGACACCTTAGCACTTGAGGGGCAGGACAACTTGGTGCAACGTTCACACTATACCCCATAGACAAGCGTTTGTCCAGTCGCCTCATGGTGCCCGACCTGACGGATGCATGTAGAGAGGCAAGAGGCCATGCTGGAGCTGCAGCGGTTTGAGCGCATCGCCGCGCTGGAACGGCGCATCTTCGAGCAAGCCTTCGCGGCGTTTGATCAGGTGGAGCAGCAACTGGGAGCATCGGTACAGGTGAAACCCTCCCGGCAGTGAGTTCGGCCGCGGAAGCTGCCAATGCGGTCACGCTGAAGCAGAAGTCAGGGAAGGCAATTACCGCTGAGTTCAAGACACTCGATACCAGCCAGGCACCAGAAAGCGAGGCTGCCAGCAATGGGAAACACCCCTTTCGTCAACGCCGCTGAAGACTCCAAGCTAGCACCCACCAGCGAGGAGCGAAGGCGTAAAATTGCCGAGGCCAAGGCGTTTATTCAACGCGCCTTGGCCGATGGGCCAGGATGCGTGGCGGGGTCTCTAACCTTAGGGCCAGTTTTCTTTTCGTAGTATCTGGAAAGGGTGTTAGGGAAAGCCAAACTCTGCTCATTGAGACCAGGATGCCTGTTTCTGCTCCCCTGGAGGCAAGCAAGAATCCCGAGTGAAAGCAGGAATATGCTATGGGAGATTGAGCAGCGCTCTGCAGCCAAAGTGCAGATGATGGCTCTGATGCACGTCTGATCCCTCAGCTTGTCCCAAAAGGGATGGCTCGACCCTCTTTATTGGTGAAGATCTTCACGAGAGCGGCTGCTCTTCATCACTGCTAGCAATTCCTGGCGAGGAAGGAAAGCGCACGTTTCCTCTCGCCTTTCATTCACAGGAGCACACACCAATGCTGAAACCGTTTCAAACGGCGCTTATCACTGGCGCCTCGCACGGTATCGGTCCATGTATTGCCCGCGCCCTGGCCCAGGAGGGGCTGAATCTCGTCCTGGCCGCCCGCTCAGAGGCCGAGTTGGAGCAGGTGGCCGCCGACCTGCGTGCTACCGGAGTCCAAGTCTTGGCCGTCCCGACTGATGTCACGAACCCTGAGGCGCGCCGCACCCTGGTGAGCGCAGCAGAGCGCACCTTTGGCGCCGTGGATGTGCTGGTGAACAACGCCGGGGGCGACCTCCAACGGGAGTTTCACCGCTATACGGCAGAGGATGTCGAGGGTCAGATCGCCCTCAATCTGACCGGTCCCATCGAACTCACTCGCCTGCTGCTGCCAGGGATGCTCCAGCGCCAGCGCGGGCACATTGTGAACATCTCTTCGATGGGAGGCCGCATCGGCTTCCCGTACACCGAAGTCTACTCCGCCGCGAAGGATGGGCTGATCGCCTTTACCCGCGTGCTGCGCGCGGATTACCGCAAAGTCGGCGTGAGCAGCTCAGTCCTCATCCTCGGCAGTATCGGCGGGGCTGGGGTAGGGGAGCGGACGATGGAGGAGATGCACCTCGAGATGTCGGGCATGACCAAAGCCTTCCTGTCTCCCGCCGAGGCTGTCGCCAGGGCGGCGGTGAAGAGCATCAAAGGGGATCAGACCGAGATCGTGATTTTGCCTGGCCCTGGTCGGCTGCTGCGCGCGCTGATGGATCTCTTTCCAGGGATGGGGCTGCTGATGGGTCAGATGGCCGCCCCGGTGATGAAGCAGGTCGCGGCGTTCCGCGAACAGCAACACGCACAGCAACAAGCACCGGTCGAGGTAAGTACACATTAGTCAGAAGAGCGGTGAGGAGTACGCGCAGTGACAGCCCTACTCCTCACCGGAGGAACTCTACCCATGTCTACCACACCGATCCCTTTTGCTCAGCACCAACCAACCGCGTCCCAGGGAGAGACGCGCCCGGCATGGCTCGATGAGCAGCTCTATCCGTTCCAGAGCCGCGAGGTCGTGATCGAGGGTCACCGCATCCACTATATCGATGAAGGCACTGGTCCCACCTTGTTCTTCGTCCACCCTGGCGTGGGCTGGTCGCTGATGTACAGCGACATCATTCAGGTCCTGCGCCGTCGGTTTCGCTGTGTCGCCCTGGATCTGCCCGACTATGGCCTCTCTAAGGCCGCACCGGATTACCAGCATACGCTAATCGGCGATTCTCGGCTCATCGAGCGCTTCATCCAAACACTGGGACTCTCGGAAGTCACCCTCGTCAGTCACGATCTTACCGGCTCTATTGCCCTGGGCGTGGTCGCTCGCCGCCCAGAGTGGTTCCGCGCCGTGATCGTCTTGCCGAGTTTCGCCTGGCCGCTGGAGCGCTATCGCAAGGTGTATGCGATGCTTCAGGTGATGGGATCACCCGTGCTCCGGTTCCTCTCTACCCGCTTCAACTTCTTCCTGGAGTATACGCTGTGGGCCATCACCAAAAAACCCAGGCAGCCCTTTTCGGCCCAGGAGAAGCAAGCCTATCGGGAACCCAATCGTGACCGTGTCGTCCGGGGTGTGCCGCATGACCTGTTCAAGAGTGTCACCAGGAGCCACGACTATCTGGCGGATCTGGAGCAGCGCTTGCGTGATATCAAGGAGTTGCCCGCCTTGCTGATCTTTGGCGATGTGGATAGCTCGATCAAGATGGGGTGGTTGACGCGGCTGGAGGGCATCTTCCCCCGGCACCATTCGATCGTCATGCCTGGGGCCAACCATTTCCCCCAGGTCTATGATGCCCCTGGCGTCGCTGCGGCGATTCAGCAGTGGTGGGATGACGGGATGGCAGCGTAAACCGGGAGAAGAGGCAGCAAGATGGAATCCTTTGAAACCTACCGCACCTATCTTTATGGCATCGCCTACCGCATGCTGGGCAGCGCCATGGACGCCGAAGATATGGTGCAGGAAACCTATGTGCGCTATCAAGCCACGCCGCCGGAAACCATTCACGCGCTCAAAGCGTATCTGGCGACCATTCTTACCCGCTTGTGCCTGGATCAACTGCACCTGGCGCGGCGACAGCGCGAAGTGTACGTCGGCCCTTGGCTGCCGGAGCCGTTGCTCACCGAACCAACGCCAGAAGCCGCCGATCCCGCCGAGCGCGTCGATACAGAGGAGTCCATCTCGCTGGCGTTCTTGCTACTGCTGGAGCAGTTGCAACCGATGGAGCGTGCAGTTTTTCTGCTGCGCGAAGTGTTTGAATATGAGTATGCCGAGATTGCCACCATGCTGGGCAAGAGCGAAGCGGCCTGCCGTCGGTCATTCAGCCGGGCAAAGCACCATCTGGCCGACCATCGCCCCCGTTTCTCCGCGTCGCCCGAAACCCATCGGCAGTTGCTCACCAGCTATTTCCAGGCGGTCGAGACGGGGGAGATGAGTACCTTGAAGGAGTTGCTGGCCGACGAGGTGACGTTGTGGGCGGATGCAGGCGGGAAAATTAAACAAGCCGCGCTGCGCCCGATTACGGGGTGGGATGCGGTGGCGCGCTTTAGCCTGGGTACGAAGCGATTTCTGCCGGAGGGCGCGGTGGCGCAGGTGGCGCAGGTCAACGGGCAACCGGCGCTCATCGTCCGCCAGGGCGAGCAAGCCGTGTTCGTCTTGACCATTGAAGTGGAGGCTGGGAAGATTCACACGATTCGGATCATCGCTAATCCGGACAAACTCGTGCGGGTCTAAGCGTAGGTGGTGGAAGCCGTGTGGCACGCAGCAATCATGGCTCTAGACCAGTGGGGACGCAGGGAAAGGGCAGCCCACGCCGAGCGCTGTTGAGGCCACAGACACGGGTGTGGCCATGCAGAAGGTGACAGCATGGCCACACCCGTGTCCAGGACGCACACGAATGCATTGCTCATTTCGTTGGAGCGCACCTGAGACAGGCTTGCTCAGGCAGATCGCCAGGCAATATCCATAGCTCCACCTGCCAGGGCATGCCTACGAGTTATAAGAAGGAAACAAGTGATGGAGAAAGCAAATGCCAACAAGCAAAAACAGCAGGAGCCAGGAGACTGGCTGTATTTCGACGGGAGTTCGGACCCTAATCCGGGCGGCCGCATGGGTGCAGGCTGGCGGTTGGTGTATGGTGATCAGCCAGAGGAGACTGGGGCGACCAGGTGGCCCTCCGCTCGGGGCAATACGAGCAACAAGGCGGAGTATCTGGCGCTGATTGGAGCCCTCACCCAGTATCTGGCGAGAGCGCGGCCTGGTCCGCTGTTGGTGCTGGGCGATAGCCAGCTGGTCATCAATCAAATGACCGGCGAGTGGGGCATCAACAACCCGGCGCTCTGGCAACTCAACCAGCAAGCCACAGCGTTGGTGGTCCGCATTTCTGGAGGGGTGCGCTATCGCTGGATTCCGCGGGAGGAGAATCAGGTCGCTGATATGTTGGCGGGAGGACAGCTCAGGCAGGAACAGACGCCCCTGGTTTATGCTGAACAGATCGATGCCGCCGGGGTTGTAGCGGCACTCGCCGAGCAGATTGCCCGTCTCAACCGTGCGGGCAAGATGAGCTTCAAAGAGGCGATGGGGCTACGGGTCGGCGGGCGGGATCAGTATTCACGCTGGCATCTGCAGGACCTGGTGATCGCAGTTGGAGCGGCAGGTGTGGCGCAGGTCGAAGCCGCCTTTCCTGGGGAGACCGAGGAAGTGATCAAGCCGCGAGAAGCAGTGCTGCGCTGGATAGTGCGGGGGCTGGCGGCACAACTGGCCATTCGCAAAGTGCAGGTGGACCAGGAGCTGCAGGCGAACCGGCGACAAAGGAGGACGGAAGGAGACGTTGTCTGAGCAGGCGAGGCGCAAGACGCTTTCTGCTGGAAGTGAGCGTGTCGAAGTTATGGGTCGGGGGAAGGAGTGAGGGCCAGCAGGGGAGGAAAAAACTACGTGAGAAGGGCGCTAAGTAGATGGGCAAAAGGATTTAGAAAAGGCATGCGATCCCGCGCCAGATGGAGAGGTGTATCGCAAATGCTTTTCTAAAATTCATCGGCAACCTACTTAGCGCTCTGGTCCAGGGCTATGGTAGCGGCTCGATGCTGAACAGCTTGTTAGTATTCGGCAGGTAGTAGACGCGATAGCGCAGTCCCGGCACCAGCGCGTGGAAGGCCGACGCATTGACGGAAAAACGCTGTTGATTCACTGCATACTGCTGCGGTTGATACACCACATAGTGGTAGGAGGTGTGGCGGTTGCCGTCGCCGTCGGAAGATTCATGCCTCTCGCGCTCGACGAACCCGTCAAGGAACGCCAAGCGGCCATCGCCTAGTTGCTTCCTGTTACCCCTGATACCCATGAAAGTTAGTAGCGCAGACAGTCCCAACCACGCGAGCACGAGCGCCAGCACAATGAACCAGCTCAGCGCCCCCGGCCCGAATACCCCTGCGATAATCCCCAGGCCGCCGACTATTGCACCGCCTGACGTGATGAGCGATAAGCAGAAACAGCCTATCGGACTGCTCTTTGCCCCCTCTCGCTGCCGGGGCGACATCCAGCCCTGGCGGTTGACCTGCAAATCCTCCATCGTGAAGTCGTTGGCTTGCGCCAGCGCTTGCAGCAGGCCCGGATAAGCAGCACCCGGCGTGCTCTGCCCATAATAGTTGGCAGCCAAGGACGCCGGATCGCCGGGCGGATTGGGGTATGGATTGTAAGCATTGAAAGCCATCGTTGGTTCCTCTGTTGATACTCTTTTGGGTGGTCTTCGCTGTAATTGCCCACGTTCCGCATGTTTACTTGCTCGAGTCATAGTATTTTTCATATGGAGGGCCAAGCAGTCCCAGGATGAGCAGATGGACCTCGGTCAGGCCCGTTACTTGCATGACTTCCATCCGCTTTTCCTGCTCCATCAGGACCAAGCTGATCCCCTCGAAACACTGAAAGAGCCAGCGGAGAGTCGGGCGCTGGGTCGGCTTCTTCAATTGGTCCGGTACAGTGGCTTGGGTTTCGGCTAAGCGCTGCCGGATACGGTGCTCCGCCAGCCGATAGACGAGCAGGCATAGAACCATACAACACGTGGCAGCCCTTCGCTTCGATCGCCTGGCGCACCCGCTCCCCCTTGTGCACGCTCAAGTTGTCCAGCACGACGACCTTTCCTGGCTTCAAGCTAGGGATCAGTACCTGCTCGACAGAGGTTTCAAAAGCCAGCGTATCGACGGCTCCTTCGAGGATGAAGGGCGCTTGGATGCCTGAGTGGGACAGCCCGGCAATCAGCGTCGTGTTCTTCCCATAGTTGCGCGGCACTGCAAAGGCGGCTCGTTCTCCTCGTGGCGCTCGGGTGTAGAGTGGGGTGAGGGCAAGCGTGCTGCCACATTCATCCACAAAGAGCAGATCAGGGATGGGCAGGTATTTCCTCAGTTCACGCCAAGCCGCTCGGTCTATTTCATTCCGCTCGGTGGCCACCAACGATTTTTTACGCGTCCAGCCCAGGCGGTCGATGGCGCGCCGTATGGTATCCCGGCTCACCAACTGACCATGGGTCGCCTGAAAGATGCGGCAGTGCTCGGCCAGGGTCACATCCCCGTGCGCCGCGAGTTGACAGGGCTAGTTCGGCCTCGACAGCCGCGCGTTTCGTGGGCGGACGGCCAGGAATGGGTTTGACGGTCACCTGTCCGGTTTCGCGGCGTTGTTTGAGGTATCGCTTGATCGTGGCCACGGAGACCTGAAAGGCAGCCGCAATCTCGGCCTGGCGATGGCCTTGATCCACCGCGCGCAAGATGCGTTGGCGTAAGTCGTCAGAATAGGCTTCCATGCCTCCAGCATATCCTATCGCTCAACCCTTCTGCATGCCGCTCTAGTGTTTGTGGAACTGGTTATTGGGGTTCCAGGGGCTCATCGGATGGTTCGGGTTCATTAGGCTGTGCGGGTTGTTCGGGTTCATTAGGCTGTGCGGGTTCATCGGATTATTCAGGCTCCGACCGTTTCTGCTGCCGCCCCTCGCTTTGGACCTTATGCTGCTGAAGATGACACTTACAAAAATAAGGACCATAAAGCTCAGCACTACGCCCATAAAGATCAGCCCTGGCAGGGGAATTTCTGAGAAGAGTTGATCGACCATCATAGACCCTTTCTGAGCAAATGCTCACAGGTGACTCTCGTTGCTAAGACCACGATACTAGGCCTTTTGAGAGAAAGCTGTGCTGCAGATCACGCTATGACAGATAGCATGCTCACGTTGAGACATCCGGTTTCCAGCAGAAGTCGACACCTCTAAGAACGGCGTGAAGCACGCTTTTCGGCTACCGGCCTCCCCCAGAGAGAACGTGATAGAGTTGGTGGGCATTGATGACCGTTTCATAGATGCGCGTGGGCGGGCCAAAGTCGGCGCGGGGCTGCCAGCGGTCCTGGCTGCCGTCAAGGTAGAAGAGGTTCAGCCAGATTTTTTCGTGTTCGGCTCTGCCCGGTTGGTGGCCTCGCGCATGGCTGCGCTTGCGCGTGCCGAGATCGACGCTGGCAAGTTCGGCATAGGCCAGGCCGATGATCGGCTGGCGCTCGCCATCTATCAGCGGAACTTGCCGAGGCTACGAGAGCAGTTGGCCCAGCTTGACCCTGAAGCCCATCTTCCGCATGTTCTCTTGCTGTACTAGAGGCTGTACGAAAAGCGGCTAGCCCTGGGCTCGTGCTAAGCGCTTGGTCATCAGCCGAATCATGGTCAGGTAAACCATCGCTTCGCTACTGAGCAACAAGCCTTCATAGTCCTTACTCATCCGCCGATTGCGCCCGATCCACGCGAACGAGCGCTCCACGATCCAGCGGTGGGGCAGGACATGGAAACCACTGGGACGAATCTGCTCCCAGTCCACCTGGGTGCCCTTGGGAGCCCAGGTGCTGCGGACCCCGGCCCAGGGATGCTCCACAATCTCCAGCACCCACCCAAAGCGTTCGCGCATCCAGTCTCCCAACTTGCCCGTGTACGCATGGTCAGCCCAGATCTTCTCTAGGCGCGGGAAGGCAGCCCCCACCTCCTCCAACAGATAGGGCGCCCCGTCCCGGTCTTGGACATTGGCCGGATGCACCAGGACCTCAAGCACCAGGCCCATCGTATCTACGAGTAGATGACGCTTGCGTCCATTGATTTTCTTGCCCCCATCATAGCCACGCCAGCCCCGTTGCTCCGTCGTTTTGACCGACTGGCTATCAAGAATGGCGGCACTGGGGGTGGCCTGCCGCCCAGCTTGCAGGCGCACCCGTTCGCGCAAGGTGGTGTTGAGGCGTTCCCACAGGCCCGCCTCGCGCCACTTGCGAAAGTAATCGTACACAGTGGACCAAGGGCCATACTCCCGCGGCAGCATCCGCCAGGCACAGCCACTACGTACCAGGTAGAAGATCCCATTGAGGATGGTGCGCAAATTCACGGTGCGCGGGTGGCCGCCGGGCTTGGCGGGAGGAAGTAGGGGTTCAAGAATGGTCCATTCGCGATCCGTCAGATCGCTTGGATACACAGGAAAAGACATGCGAAAGAGGCTCCCCCTGGGCGGCTCACCAACAACCAAATCGAGCAGCCGATCCCCTCAGTTTATCACTTTTCGTACGCCCTCTAAATTGGCAAGGAGAGATATTAATGCTTGATTCAGATGTCGCTCGAGCGCGAGCCGTAGCCCAACGCCTCCTCCAGGCTTATGCTCAGTCAGGGATCTTTGGGAACCAGAACATGCCGGAAGATCTCGTACCCCCAAGTGTGGTACCCGGATCCGAAGCGCATTTGCGCTTTATCACGCTGACGGTTGCCATCGATTATATGCGTGATGCCGATCAGCTCTGGAACGCTGCCCGAGCAACCTTTGCCGATCAAGCAACCCACTATCTTTTCCTCCCGGAGTCCGTCGCTCAAACCGGCCTGATCCAAGTCATTGATGATATGCAACGGCTTGGCCTATCGCGGAAGCGCCAGAAAGATGCCCAAATTTGGCAGGGCATTTGCACGACCCTGGTGCTCCACTTTCAGGGGCAGGTCACTACTTTACTGGATCGAGCTCATCGAGATGAGCTCAAGCTGCTGGCACTCATACGTAGTTCTCAGTACGGAAGCGGGTTTCCCAATTTGAAAGGGGAGAAGATCGGGCCACTCTGGATCCGCATGCTCCATGATACCTGTCTGGTCGAACTGGCCCACCTGAATGAAGTGCCTTTGCCGGTGGATATTCATACAGCCCAGGCGACCCTCCAGACAGGATGTATTCGCGCCAGCCAGCTCGAGGGCAGTATGGGGCAACTGCGGAAGGCCGTTCAGCAGGTCTGGAAGGAAGCATCGGCGCTCGCGGCTGACGGGACATACCCGTTGGGCCTGGATGAGCCGTTGTGGTTGCTCAGCCGGCAGGGCTGCAGGAAGACACCGACGTGGCCTTGCGCGTATCGCGAGCACTGCCCGGTGGTTGCGTACTGCCAACCGAATCGCATCAGGCTGAGTGTTGCTGGTGACCCCAATCAGCAGCAAAGCGAGTGGAGCATTCATCTCGATCCACCACGCATCCTTGATACATGATCGTTGCATTGGCGGAAGCCGCATTCCAGCAGGCGCAGCGTCAGAAGCTGGTGGAGGAGGCATCCAACTTCTCCGAACTATCAACAAGTTACCTATCATCTAGACAAGCGTTCTTCATACAGAGGCAACTACCCTCACATTGCCAACTGAAGGGAAGAAACGTTTGTGGGTTTTTCTGGCTTCTTGAAACGAGCATACATTGGTTCTATGATTGCTCCCGTTTCCCGCTATTCAGCCAAGAAGAATGAATACAAGCAGGCGAGAGAAAGTGCGCTTTTGTGCGTAGGGTGCAAAGGAGGGAAGCTGGTCATTTCAGCAGATAGCGTCTGGATTGAGCCAGAAAGCCTTCTGAGAGCCCCAGAACTCTACGAAATTGCGCTTCCCCGCCCACTGGTTACCGGCGTACAAGCCACCGGGAGGCCCAGGAGGCCTGCCCATCTGGTCATACATGCGCTCGGCTGTAGGGAACTGCACGTTGATTGGGTCAAGCTTAAAGACTTAGCTGGCATTATCTCTTTGCTTGGAGTGTGGGATGAGTCTAAGCCTCGCGGTGAGATGCAGGAGGTCATAGAACATTATATCTCTCGCGGCTTTGTCCTTGTCTCACGTGACGAGCAGGGAGCGCAACTCACCAGGACGTTGGGAACGAGCTTTAGAGGTGTGAGTGCCCCTGTTCCAATTGTCAAAGGTGTAAGAGTATCTGGCGGCGCTCTCCATCAAAGCCAGGCAGTTGTTTATGTGCGTGCCGATGGGAGTGTGATTGAACGTGTATCATCCAGCTAGCCGAGCAACCTGCTTTGTTACTCCCCATACAACCAGGCATCATCACAGCTGACGGAGAGCCGATCATGGGAGAAGGAGCGCTCTTGTGAATACCAGCAGTCTCTACCCTCGCTTTTCCGACGAGG
>CAZFWN010000037.1:16681-37110 GCA_964522745.1 uncultured Ktedonobacterales bacterium | reverse complement strand
GCTGGCTGCAACGAAGATTGAGCCGCGAGAGGTCGAGGTGGCCCATATCGGCAACTTTGCCGGCGAACTCTTTCTCGGCCAGGGGCAGCTAGGCGGCTTCTTTGCCTCAGCCCATCCGGCCTTTGACACGCTGCCAACGGCTCGCCCCGAGGCAGCGTGTGCCTCTGGCAGTATCGCTTTGCTGGCAGCCGGTGCAGAGATTGAAGCCGGGCGCTACGACCTGGCCTGCGTGCTGGGCATTGAGCAGATGCGCAACGTCTCCGGACAGCAGGCCGCAGCCAATCTCGGCGCGGCTTGCTGGGCGGGCCGCGAGGTGCAAGAAGCAGTGTTCCCCTGGCCGTATATGTTTAGCCGCCTGGCCGACGTCTACGACGCCCGCTACGGTCTGAATAACGCGCACCTGGCACGCATCGCGCAGATCAACTTTGCCAACGCCAAAAAGAACCCCAACGCCCAGACGCGCTAATGGTCCTTCAGCGAGCAGAGCTTCTCCCAGGATGATCGCAATACCCCGATCATCGAAGGACGCATCCGCAAACAGGACTGCGGCCAGATTACCGATGGCGCTGCTGCCGTCTTCCTCGCCTCCGAGCGCTACGCGGTGGAATACGCCAATCAACATGCTATTAGCCTGGATGCCCTGCCAGTCATCAAAGGCTGGGGGCATCATACTGCGCCCATGTTGTTTGAGGACAAGATTGCCGCCAGCCAGAGCCAGCCCTATGTCTTTCCGCAGGTGCGCGCGACCATCCAGGACGCCTTCCGCCGCGCCGGGCTGGCAGGTGCCGATGACCTGGATGGCATCGAAACCCACGACTGCTTCACCATTACCGAATATATGGCAATTGACCACTTCGGCATCACTAAACCAGGGGCAAGCTGGCAAGCCATCGAAAACGGCGACATCGAGCCTGGAGGACGCATCCCGATCAATCCCAGCGGGGGACTGATTGGCTGCGGGTATCCGGTTGGCGCGTCTGGCGTGCGTCTGCTGCTTGATGCCTATAAGCAGGTGACTGGCGCCGCCGGAGCCTATCAGGTCGATGGGGCTAGAAATATTGCCACGCTGAATATCGGCGGCAGCGCCACCACCTGCGTCAGCTTCATCGTGGGCGTATAAACCGGAAAGCACCTCGACTCATATGCAGCCCGACTCACGCCACTGTTGGCGTGAGTCGGGCTATTATCCTCAAGTCAACCAGTGCGACGCGCTACGCCTGCTCCACCTGATTGCCTGTCGGAGCGGCTGGCTCGGAGCCAGCGGATGGCTGGCTCTGACCCTGGCCGAGGAACTCCTGCAACTGCGAGCGGGTGCCCTCAATGATGGTCCGCAGGTGCGCCAGCTTGGCCGGATCGCCCCCTGCCGCCATCACTGACGCCCAGAGCAGCCGAGCCACTTCGCCAGTCTCCTGCCGCAGCGCCCCTAGCTCTGGCTGGGCCTGATGCCCAAATGGGCCGCCATGCCCATGTTCATGTCCCCACCAGCCACGCGGGCCACCAAACTCCTCGTGCTGCCGTTTCTGCTCCTCCAACGCCTGGCGCCCGGTATCGGTGATGGCATAGACCTTTTTCCCGTCCGCCTCTCGAACCGTCACCCAGCCGCGATCCTCCATCAACTGCAAGGTTGGATAGACCGCCCCCGCGCTGGGAGTATAGAAGCCGCCGGCCCGCTCTTCAAGCTCCTTAATCATCTCGTAGCCATGCTTGGGACGCTCCACCAGCAGCACGAGCAGTCCATACTTCAGATCGCCACGCCCGAAGAAGCGCGGTCCCATCGGCCCACGACCAGGGCCAAAGGGGAAATGGCGCGCCATGTGCCAGACCATCGGGCCAAATGGCGGCCTGAACGGAGGCCGGAAAGGCGGCCCAAATGGCTTGCGCTCTGGTTGCGCCCAGGGCTGCCAGGCTTCTTGCTGACCTGGCTCAAAACCGCCGCCCCAGCCAAACGCCGGGCGACCACGAAAACCCCATCGGTTAAACATTGTTCTTCATCCTTTCAGCAGAGGTCTCTATCGGTAGGCAACAACCTGACGTGCCTTCTTCTCAAACTCTGCATCGAATACTATCTCGATATAACAAGATATATCTTATTTTTGACAAAATGTCAAGGGGTTTTTCGATGAGTTTTGCAAAAGCAATTTCTGGTTTTCACCGAGAAAGTTGATCGCTCATGGGAAGGAAAACATTGCTCCTTTTTCCTTTCTGCATCCACTAGAAGAGCGTGTCTCAGGCCATGAAGGACTGCATTTCTTCTATGCTATCACGTAGCTCAACCCTTTCTGCACCCTGCTTGAGGAACCCCTGGGTCAGGGCAATGGTCGGGTGCGAGGGCACCCGCCTTTGCCGTTTCGGGTGGGTGGGATCAGGCCGTGGCCGGAGGCGTGGACGGCCTCGCCGTCGTGGCGAAGACGAGGACTCTCTCTCCGACACTTTTTCTAGAAGCGCAGAGAGAAGGCCCAGCCATCCTTCGTGCGATGGAACGGCAAGCTCCAAGCGAGTTGGTCGGTCTCTTCCAGCAGGTGGCGTAACCACAGCCGACCCAGCCGAAAGATGCCTTTGTCGCGCCGATCAGGGCGATCAAAACGCACGTGCGCCTCGATGGATACAGCCGGCGGCCCGATGACTGATCCACCAGACGGCCGGGCAGAGAACCAAGAGCAACCGCTCCACCCGTGCGGGGTTGGCGAGTACGATACCCTCAATGTCCCAACCACGCGATTTGAAATCCAAGAAGGTGGCTTCCACTCGCATGCGGCGGCGGTAGTCCTGGAGGCGAGCGCACCCGGCGGGCTGGTCCAAAATCAGGAACCAGGGCGCGGCTGCTTCTGGCTCCCAGATGGCACTCAGCCAGGGTGAACAGGGATGCTGAGGCCCGTCTCGTGCGCGTCCGAACCAGGACTGGCCGGGGCCGCAACCAGACGGACAAGTGATCCCCAACAGCCCGCGCACGGGCCGCGCTCTGGCGCACAGCACGACTCGTGCTGGAGTCGCAAGAGATAATGCCAGCCGCGTGCCTGGCAGAGCCAAACCAAGCCGGGTCGGGCCAGGCCACGATCCGCGATGAGCGTACAGTCGGCGTGGCCCAATGCCGGGATGACGTGACCCTCGCAAGGCGCCCACGACGGTCCACTGATCGGTCTCCCAGAAAGCGTGCAGCGGCATCACGCGCCAGCCGACGGGGAGGAGCCGCAAATGGGCGAGCAAGCCGAGATAGACCAAGCACGCCCGGTCATCCAGGGGCGTCGTATCCAGGACGAAGAGTAAGTGCTGCCCGGTACACCCGCAGCCGCAGCACGGGGGGAGGGGGAGGCCCTCTCCCCGTTCGCGATCTAACCGCCTACCAGGCGGAGGGTGGCGGAGGGGGGACGACCGGTGGCCGATCATTGCAGGTAATCGTGTTCGGCAGCTCCCACGGTGCGAGCCAAGGACCGGTGGTCCCGCCTCCGGTGTTGCCACCGAGGTCGGTCACCTTGAACTCCGAGCCTGCCGACGTGAAGTGGAAGGAGCCGCAGTTGTTGATGCCGACGGCGCCGACGTTGCGCGCGACGACGTTTTGGAACGTCGCGTTTCCGGCGGAACGCGCGCTCAGCACCGACGTGCCCGTTCCGTCGATGTGGATGTCCTGGAAATGGACGTTCGAGATGGAGTAGAGGTCCTTCACCGGGAAGTCGGAAACGATCAGGATCGCGTTGTACGTACTCTGCAAGAAGTTGTCGCCGGTAACCTCGATGTCCGCTGTAAGAGAGCCTTCGAGCGCGTAGAGCCAGATCGCTCCGAGACCAATCTTCCAGTTAAGCTCGAACGAACCGGCCCGCACGGTCGTGTTGTTCGTGAACCGCAGGTAGCCGGCGAACGGGGTCGAGCCAAAGCGCGATCCCGCGTGGAGGCCGCTGCCCTCGCGCACCGGGTCGGCGACGATGTTGTTCGACACGGTGTTGTCGCGTCCGCCGTAGATGGCGATGCCGTTCGCAAGCACCGGGTTCTGCACCGTGTTGTGGTCGAACACGTTGTTGGCGTCCTCGATTCCGGGCTGCCCGCCGACCGCCTGCGACCACATCGCGAGTCCGTCATCACCCGTGTTGCGGATGAGCGAATTGACGACTCTCGAGTTTGTCACTCCCTGGTGGAAGTTGATGCCGTCCGCGATCTGGTCCGCGATGACCGTGTTCTCGACCGCCACGTTGTTCATCGGCCCGTCGAGCCAGATGCCGACTTTCGTGTGATGGATGTAGAGGCCATCGATCGTCGAGTCGTTCAGGGCCCCGCCGATACCGTTCACCTGATCGGTGTCGATTCGCTCTCGGACGTCACCCTCGATTGCGAAGTTGGACAGGTGCACGTTGTGACTCCCGCCGTCGGCTGCGTACTTGCCGTAGAAGCCGACGCCCGTGTGTACGGAGCCGTCGGGCGCCGGTGAGGGGAGCGTGACCTGATGGCCTTTGACGATCGACCACCAGCTGCCGGCGCCTTCGACAGTGACATCATCGACGATGATGTGCCTGTTCACCTGGAACGTGCCGACCGGGATATAGACCGTCTTACCTGAGGCTTTCGCCGCCTGAATGGCGAGATCGAACGCATCCGCAGAGTCGCTAATGCCGCTCGGGTCGGCGCCGAAGTCGGTCACGGAGACGGAGTTCTCTGGCTGCGGCGCGGGACCGGCGATCTCCTGAAAGTCGACGAGGTCGATGACCGTCCACGCTGCGTTCGAATCGGCAGGCACGGTCAGGCGGACGACGTCTCCCGCCTGGTAGGTGTTGTGGAGATGCAGGCGCTGCTCGTCGTAGAAGTGCATCGGCCTGAACGGCTTTGGAAAGGTCGGCGTCGGTGTCGTGAAGGCGGGAACGCACGAACACTCGGTTACCCACCAGTCCGGGTGCAGCAAGCCCGCATTCGGATCGTTTGTGAACGGATACTGGTTGTAGAGATATGAGTACTTCGAGGTCAGCGTGATCGTCTGCGGATGCGTGTTTTCACCGCCGTTGTGGTCCACACTCACGGTCAACGGGGCGTCGATTCCGCCGCCAGTCGGGGCGTCGGGGATCGAGTAGCGGATAGTCACCGCGTTCGCCCGCTGTGTGAGCGTGAAGGCGACGTACTGGCCGGGTGCGAGCTTCACAGCTTGCCGGCCTGACGCCTCACCCGACAGCGTGTAAGCCGACGTGTCGAACGGGAGGATTGTGCCGTTCGTCGTGGCGTTCTCGGCCTCCTGCTCGACGATACCGAGCTGGACGCCGCGTTCTGCGACGAGCGACGGGGCGATTCCAGCGACGGTCACGCGCGGGGAAGCTTCCGCTTTTGCGTGTTGAGCAAAGAGGTTGCTGCCTAAGATCGTCACACAACTCGTGAGGACAAGGAGGGATACAATGAGCATACGACTGCGTTTTTGCATTGATCGTGCTAATGCTCTCCAAGCATGGCGTGATAGTAGCGAAGCGCCAATGTTTCGCGAGGACATGCTTCCAACTCCTTCTGCTGTTTAACACAGCTCTGTGTAGCCAATGAGCCACGATCGAACTACCTAACAATGTTGTGATCGATCTCCACATCTCAGAATCGCGGGTAATCCCCGCCCAATCAAAGATCACCCTTGATCTGAGAGGCTAAAGGACGACGGGATTGATTGCTATAACAACGTGAGAAAGACGCCAATCTGGTGCAAAAATTTTAGGAAATCGATTCCCATCGTGCCTAACGCAACTATACCCGCCAAACGAGCGATTGTCAAGGGGGAGGCTGGCTACTTTCGTTATCAGGCCACCATATTTCAAGGTTTCAGCGAATGCACAGCCCCATTTTCCGAAACCGATGGCGCACGTAGCCAGCACAGGCCTGCCGGGCCGGCGGATGACGACTCTGGGTACTCTGTCAGCTTGTTTAGCATATTGTGGTTGTACCGCTCTTGGCCCAGAGCGCTGTCTGCCGCGCATGATTGCTGCGGCCTCGCGCGCTAGCTATTGTTTGACACGGAAGGAGGGTCATGATACGCTAGAATAAAAAAGATGGGTAACGTTTTCCCAAGTGAGGGCTAATGAAACGTAACGGTGAAGGGCGGGCCACGATTTCGCAGATTGCCAGGGAAGCTGGCGTCTCTATTACCACAGTTTCGAAAGTGCTGAATCATATGCCAGGAGTGGCCCAGGAGACACGTGAGCGCGTCGAACAGGTCATCGGTCAGCGCCAATATGTCCAGAACCATGCGGCACGCCACCTGCGCAAGAGCCAGACTGGCCTGATCGATCTGGTGATCATGCGCTTAGAAGGCGGCTATGATCTCGGCATTATGCACGGTATTCAGGATGTCTTGGAAAATACCAGGCATCGTTTGGTTGTTTTTGCGACGCATGAGGATGAAAGCCTCGAACGTCGTTGGTTGCAACGGGTGCTGGAACAGGCGTCGGATGGCGTACTTTTGCTCTTGCCCTATGAGAGTACTGGCCTCACCAACGTCCTAATCGAAAACCATATTCCCTTCGTCGCTATTGGTGATCGCAACGATCAGCCGGTGACGTTTCCTTCAATTGGCTCAACAATATGGCAGGGTGGCTATACTGCAACGCAATACCTCATTGGCCTGGGGCATCGCCGGATTGGTATCATTACGCTGCCACTTTCAAGGCGCACATCACGCGCCCGTTTGGCAGGCTACCGTGAAGCGATGGAAACCGCTCATATCCCTGTAGACCCTGCGCTCATCGTCGAAGGCAGCGATCTGCTTGGTGCCGGGTATCAGGAAACGTGTGCCCTGCTCGACCTCCCCGATCCTCCTACCGCCATCTTCGCCGGCAATGATGCGCAGGCAGCAGGCGTCTATCGCGCACTCTATGCCCGTCACATCGAGGTTCCGTCAATGATGAGCGTCATCGGTTTTGACGATGTAATGTACTCATCCCAGATGCCACCGCCGCTGACAACTATTCGCCAGCCACTCCTCGAAATTGGTCGGATGGCCGCAACGCTTCTGCTGCGTATCATTGAGGGGGAATTGCTTGGCGTCGCTCAGGTTGAACTTGCGACTTCCCTGGTCATCCGCGAATCGTGCGCGCCACCGCGGTTCTCACACCGCGGTACATTCAGCGGCGCCGGAAGTTGACTGGGGCAACCCTGGCCCAAACTCTCGTTTGGGGATGGCCCCATCAACCACACGCTACGTTGCAGCAAACAGCAATTGCATGAAACCTGAGATGAAGGGACTTTATCGGGCTTTTTTGGCACGACGCAAGTTCGCTGAGGGGTGACTAGATCGCCTGCACCAATTCATAAAGCGAATCAGAGAGGACATAGGAGGGGGCAAAGCCTTAACTCTCTACCCCATCAGAGAGAAGCCTCTGCCCATCCATGCCCTGTATAGCGATATTCAAAACTCAAGACTTGTTGGCCTCTTCATCGATGCGCGCCGCGCCGATGTCCAGGATGCTGCGCGAGATAAAGCTAGTTTCCACCGACGCCAGGTGCTTCAGGCCGGCGCTCTTCAGGCGCAGCGCCCGCGGGCGCTGCGTGGGATCAGCAGCGCCTTCAATCACAAAGTCGAGTAGATGCAAGGCTAGCTGGTATTTACCCTCGTTTGCCAGCGCTTCGGCTCGTTGCAAGAGCGGCTCTGCCCCGGCCAGTTCAGCGACTTCAGCAGCGATCTCTGCTGCCCTGCTGGGCAGAAGATGGCTGGGGTTGCCATCATACCAGCCGGCATAGCGCCGATAGATCGCCTGTACTACATACATCGGGCAGCCATAAATGGGCGCCAGCGCGGGATGATTGGCAAGCGCCGGCGGCAACTGCACCTCCTGGACAATCTGCTCCTGCCACTGACCCAGATTCAAGCGCCGCACGACTTCATCATGCAGATAGCGCAGGGCGCGAGCGGTCGTGAGCAAGGTATCCTCAATCTGCGCGCCTCGCAGAACCGTGCCATGACCGGGGCCAAGCACCTCGGCCTTGAGCGCTGCCATCTGCTCCAGCGCCTCTGCCCATTCCACCTCATAGCGCTGCACCTTGAGCGGATTACCGATATTGGGGCAGCCAGAAATGCACAGGTCGCCGCTGAAGATGGCGCGCCGCTCCGGCACATGCACCCAGGTAATATCGTCCGTCTCGCCCAGCGCGTGCGCGAGTTCAAACGTCAGACCACCCAGGCGAAAGGTCATGTGGTCTTCATAGGTCAGGTCAGGGCGGATGAATTTTTCATCGGGCGGGAAGCTGGGCACCCCTGGCGGCACGCGAAATTGCAGCCGGTTGATATGTGCATTCTGCTCGTTCAACGCTGCGTAGCGGTTCATATGGGCGATCACTCTGGAGTGCCCTATGATTGTTGGGCGAGCATCACCTCGCCGGGCACCCTCTTCGAGAAGCGGCCCGGCATTGGCGGCATGATCGGCGTGCCCATGCGTGTAGATGATATATTTCACCGGCGCATTGGTAATCTTGCGCAGCGGCCCAAGCACCGCGTTTGGATCAAAAGGGCGGCCTGTATCAATCACCACCGCGCCCTCGCCGGTCACCACCAGCCCAACATTCCCAAACCCGGAGAGCTGATATAGCCCTGGAGCCATCTCTTCGCTGTCTTCCGGGGCGGTTCTTGCCACACTGTTGCGCAGTTGGTGCAGAAACCCCGCTGCATCGGATGGTTGCGTCACGCGGCGCCTCCTCGCGTGCGAACGATAAAATCAAGCACCACCTGGGCTAGTTCTGGCCCACTATCCTCTTGCAGGAAATGTCCGCCACCAACAATCGTCGTGTGCGGCTGATCTTGCGCGCCGGGGATGAGTTTTTGAAATAACTGATCGACCCCGCGTGTGATTGGGTCGGAATCACTGAAGGCCGTCAGGAACGGCTTTTGCCAACGGGAAAATACCTCCCAGGCATTGCGGTTGGCGGGCGCTGCCAGGTCATCCGGCCGGGTGGGCACCAGAATTGGAAACTGACGCGCTCCTTCTTTATAGCTATTATCGGGGAATGGCGCTTCGTAGGCAGCAATCACCTCAGGAGATAGCTCGGTGACACAGCTTCTTTTCACAATCAGGCCAATCGGCAGTTCAGGCACTTCCTGCGAGAAGCGCTGCCAACGCAGAAACGCCTCGCCCATTGGATGATCGCCCGTCGGCAAGCCGGTATTGGCAGCCACAATGCGCGCAAAGCGTTCCTCATGTTCTGCTGCCAGCCGCAGACCGATCAGCCCACCCCAATCCTGACACACCAGCGTAATGCGCTTCAGATCAAGCGTCTCCAGTACGCCGCGCATCCAATCCACATGGCGCTGATAGGTATAGTCCTCGCGTCGGGCAGGCTTATCCGAGCGCCCAAAGCCCACCAGATCAGGCGCAATCGCCCGATAGCCGGCGGCAGTAATCACCGGAACCATCTTACGATAGAGATATGACCACGATGGCTCGCCGTGCATCAGCAAGACCGGATCGGCGCTGGCCGGCCCCTCATCGATATAGTGGATACGCAGCCCATCGACCTCAACATAATGTGGCTCAAACGGATAGCCTGGCAGATTGGCAAAACGCTCATCGGGGGTACGCAAAATGTCCATCAGGTTGTAACACTCCTCTGCTCGCTAGGGTAGCGCCACTGCTACGATTGGCTCAATAGTAGCACATAAAGGATCGCTTGCAGAGGAAGGGCACATAGCAACCTCCCTTGCAAAAGTTACCCACAACATGCTATACCTCTGTGGGTAACTTTTGCGGCAGAATGCCGGCGCATCGAGGGAGGCAAGCATGGCACGAACGACGCCGCACATCTGTGAGGGCGTGCTGGCCCTGCATGAAGGGGCACAGGCTCAAAGCATACCTCTTGAGAGCGCTGCCTGGTGGGAGTGGCTCACTGCTGAGCGGCATCGAACGTTCTATTTTGAAAACGCGCTAGGCAGCTTCACCGCCCGACGCGAATACAAGCATGGCGGCTGGTATTGGTACGCCTATCGCAAACGCGCCGGAAAGCTCCACAAAGCCTATCTGGGCAAAGCAGAAGAACTCACGCTTGACCGCCTGAGCGCAACCGCCGCCACACTGGCCGGCTCCTCAACTGATGTTGCAACCCCGGCAAGCTCTGAACTGCAAGATCAACACACATCAGATTTGCCAGGTAGAGCGCTGGCAGACGACCTGCTGCTGATGACCAAGTTTTCTGCCCCACCGGCACGAGCCAATCTGGTAGCGCGCCCCCGGTTGCTCGACCAACTCGCCGCAGGGCTAGAACGCGCGTTTACGCTCATCTCTGCTCCACCAGGATTCGGGAAGACCAGTCTGCTGAGCCAGTGGGTGCAGCACAGCACCATGCCCGTAACCTGGGTCACACTCGAGGAGGCAGATAATGACCCGGTTCGCTTTTGGCACTCCATCATTATCGCGCTTCAACTGGCGCATCCTCGGATCAGCAGCCACCCGCAAGTGGCACTTCATACACCACAACAGACAGCTATTGAAGCCAGCTTAACCGCGCTCATCAACACCCTCGCGGCTCTTCCTGAGCCGTTCGCCCTGATCCTGGATGATTACCATCTGATAGAAGCATCGATCATTCATCAAAGCCTCGCCTTCCTGCTCGACCACCTGCCCGCGCAGATGCGCCTGGTCATCGCCAGCCGCACTGACCCGCCGCTGCCGCTGGCCCACCTGCGCGCCCGCAATCAACTGACTGAACTGCACGCGGCTGATCTCCGTTTTGATGCCGATGAGGCTGCATCATTTCTTAACCAGGCAATGCAGTTAAACTTGCCAAAAGAGGCAATTACAGCGCTGACCACGCGCACCGAAGGCTGGATCGCCGGGTTACATCTGGCAGCACTTTCATTGCGTGGACGCAAAGACACCGCTGGCTTCATCGCAGCCTTTACCGGAAGCCATCGCTATATCTTCGATTATCTCACCAATGAAATCCTCAACCAGCAGCCAGAGCAGATTCAGGAGTTCTTGCTGCACACCTCCCTGTTGGACCGCCTGAGTGGCCCACTCTGCAAAGCCGTCACAGGACAGCCCCAGGCACAAGCTCTGCTTGAGCGGCTGGAACAGGCAAACCTCTTCCTGGTGCCACTTGATGATGAGCGGCGCTGGTATCGCTACCATCAACTCTTTGCCGAAGTGTTACGTGATCGCCTGCAACGCTTGCAGCCTGAGATAATCCCGCATCTGCATCATCGCGCAGCCGAATGGTACGCACACAATAGCCTGATTCCGCAAGCCGTCAGCCATGCCCTGGCAGCGCATGATCTGGAACACGCGGCGGAATTGATCGAAGCGGTGGCTGAAACCATGCTCAAGCGGGGCGAAGGAACCACCTTGCTGCGTTGGATCGAGGCATTGCCTGAAGCAGTATTACGCGCCCGGCCACGCCTGTCCTTCTTTCACGCGGGAGTGCTGATCGTCGTCGGGCGCTCTGACGCGGCTGAGGCGCGCTTGCAAACCCTGGAGCGCGAACTCAGCATTGACAATGACCCCGCGCCAGTCCTCACCAGTCCTGAAATCCAAGTCATCGTCGGCGAGATCAGCGCAGCCCGCGCCATCGTGGCCGCTTATGAAGGTGATATTGAGCAGACCATCGCCTTGAATCGCCAGGCACTGGAGCATCTGCCCGAAACAGAGCTTTTTGGGCGCAGCGTCCTGGCCGCCAGCCTTGGAGCCGCTTACTGGTGGAGCGGCAATCTCGCGGAAGCAGACCACGCCTTCGCCAAAGCGCGAGTCATCAGCCAGAAAGCGGGCAATGCCCATGCCGGCGTCGCCAGCCTGTGCGGGCAAGGCTACCTCCAGATGTTATGGGGCAGACTCCATCACGCCGTCGAATTGTTCCGGCAAGCAATCCAGGAGGCCACAGAACCAGATGGGCAGATATTGCCGGTTGCTAGCCTGGCCTACGCGGGACTCGGCGAGGTGTTTTATCAATGGAACGAGCTATATCAGGCAGAGCAAGCTCTGATGGAAGCGATCCGCTTTGCCAAAGAGTGGGGCGACCCGCGCACATTGAGCTACGCCCAGGCTATTCTGGCGCATGTACGCCACACGCAGGGACAACGCGAAGGCACCTTGCAGCTTCTGGACCAGGCTGAACAGATTGCGCAGCAGCACCATATCACCCAGCTTATTACCACCATCCCCGCCAGCCGCGCCTGGCTCTCTCTGAAGCAAGGCGATCTCGACGCGGCCAGCCGCTGGGCGAACATCTGGGGTCCAACCTGGGAAGCTCGCCCCCACTATTCGCGTGATCTGGAGTTTGCCTCGCTCGTGCTGGCGCGGGTGCGCATTGCTCTGGGCCAATTCGAGAAAGCGCATACCCTGCTGGCGTACATGCTCAACGTGGCAAGAGCGACAAAGCGAACCGGCAGTATCATCGAAGTATTGGCGCTTCAGGCACTCGTCTACCAGAAGCAAGGCCACACCACCCAGGCACTTGCCACACTGTGCAACGCGCTGCTGCTGGCGGCACCAGAAGGCTATATTCGTATCTTTGCAGACGAGGGCGCGCCGATGGCAACCCTGCTCTTGCAGATTGTCGAAGCGCAACGAAGAGGGAGGCAGGCCAACTGGCAGCCGCCTATCTCACTAGAGTATCTACGAACACTGCTCGCAGCATATGAACAAAAGGGCGGTGAAGAGAGGGCATTCCCCAGGAGGAGGTTACAAGAAAGCGAGATAGAGGCTACTCATCTCTTGAGTGAGCGCGAGATGGAAGTCTTACGCCTCCTAGCCAGCGGTCTCTCCAATCAAGAGATTGCCGATAGGTTAGTTGTTGCAGTCAGCACCGTCAAGTGGCATATCAAGCATATCTATGCCAGGCTACAAGCACATAGCCGCACCCAGGCGATAAAACAAGCGAGAATATTGCGCCTTCTTTCATAGCAGTCCGTTTACCACCTCTTATCCCCCTCAGACAACCCCTCTTTTGGTTGGTGACAACAGCCTGCTAGAGCCAGTACAGTCTCTAACGGAATTCTCATGCTGATTTATGAGAGGAGTATCACTGCCATGCAGACTCAAGAGGCATCACAAGAACAGAAGAACATTCAGTCAACAGTGCGTGTAGCATCAGACAAGCACGCGCTTGAAAGCCATCGTATCTATCGTATCGGCCTTGCCTATGGCCGCCAGGTGTATCGCTTTCGCTGGGCGATCATCGCCCTCTGGGCAGTGGCGCTGCTCATCAGCCTGCCCTTTGCCGCGCAGATTTCTTCGGTCCTGAAAAGCGGCGGCTACTCATTTAGTGGGAGCGAGTCGGTTCGCGTTCAGAACATTGCTATTGACAAGCTGCACCAGCCACCCTCGCAGGTGTTGGCAATCTTCCATTCAGCGGGGACGTCGGTGAGCGATCCTGCTTACCAGAGCGAGATCAATACGTTCATCAGTCGGGCCAGGGGGTTTTCCTATGTTACCAGCATCACCCCAGGCGCAGTGGGCGAGGACGGGAATACCACCTATCTGGTCGTAAATCTCAATAAAGACCCGGACTATATGCAGCAACATTTTAGCGACTTCCGCGCTGGCCTGACAGGCACGCCGCTGACTGGTCCGGCACAGGTCTATCTGACTGGCGATCTGGCCGTCTACGATGAATTCAATCAGATTGCCCAAAAAGACACCGAACAGGCGGATGGCACCGCGCTGCCCATCCTCTTGATCGTCTTGTTCTTCGTTTTTGGCACGCTCATCGCTGCGTTCATACCCATCTTGCTGGCGCTGGTGGCCGTGCCCATTGCGCTGGCGATCATCTATGTCATTGCATTACATACCGATACCAATATCATTGTGCTGACGGTGGCCTCGATTATTGGCATTGGGCTCTCTATCGACTACAGCCTGTTCCTGGTGCGCCGCTTCCGTGACGAACTGGCAGAGGGGCGATCCAGTCAAGAAGCTGTCGCCTGGACCGTTGCCACTTCTGGCGAGGCCATCCTCTTCAGCGGCCTGACAGTCATGATCGGCTTCCTGGGGCTGCTGCTGATCGGCATCTCATTTATGACCTCCTTTGGCATTGGCGGCGCTGTCGTGGTCAGCACGGCCATGTTGGGCGCGCTGACGTTGCTCCCGGCGCTGCTGGGCACACTCGGCCCGCGTATCAATGCGCTGCGCCTGCCCTGGATTGGCCGCTTTTTTGCCCAGCCGTCGCGCCAGGTGACAACGAACGGCACAACAGTCACCGAAGAGCGTCAGGGACTCTGGCATGCCTGGTCGCTGGCCGTCATGCGCCGTCCTGTGCTGATCGTCGTCGTCGTAAGCGCGCTGCTGCTGGGGCTGGGCTGGCCGGTGTTACAGATGCAGATTGGCATCCCGGCGTCATCCTCCCTGCCAACCAGTTCAGAGGCACGCCAGGGATTGGACCTGCTGCACACTCAGTTCCCGGCCACCAACGACAACCCGATCTATATCATCGCTCAGTCGTCCGATGGCTCCAGCATGCTGACATCTGATAATCTGACCCGGCTCGATCACCTGACCTCCTGGCTCGCGCAGCAGCGGCATATCACCAGCGTGACCAGCCTGACCCTGCTGCCGGCCACACCAGGAGCGCCCGCGCTGACGAGCCAGCAACTCATCGCCCTCTACAGCACCGGCGCCTATCAACAAAACCCGACGCTGGCACAGTTTGTCTCTTCGACTACAAACAACGACACGACGCTTATCACCGTACAGGCAGATACCAAACTGGACAGCAACGCGGGCAACGCGCTGATTGATAGCCTACGCGCCAGAGACACATCGGCAGGCCAGGGATTAACTGTGCTGGTTGGGGGCTTCCAGGCAATTACGCTAGATTTTGATCGCTATCTCTACGGCAACTTTCCGCTAACTATTCTGTTCATCCTGATTGCCACCTATATCTTGCTGCTGCTGATGTTCCGCTCAGTGCTGCTGCCCCTGAAAGCCGTGATAATGAACATACTCTCTATCAGCGTCGCCTATGGAGTGCTGGTCTATGTCTTCCAGTGGGGGCATCTGCAAGGGCTGCTCGGCTTCACCAGTGAGGGCTTTATCGAGAGTACCATCCCCATCACCATGTTCTGCGTGCTTTTTGGCCTCTCGATGGACTACGAGGTCTTCCTGCTCAGCCGCGTCCGCGAGGAATGGCTGCGCACAGGCCAGAATCGCTACGCGGTGGCGCGGGGTTTGGAGAAAACGGGCAGCGTTATCACCAACGCCGCGCTGCTCTTCGTCATCGTCGCTGGCGCCATCACCTTCACTTCGCTGATTACCACCAAAGAGATTGGGCTGGGAATGGCAATAGCCGTGCTTGTGGATGCAGCGGTCATCCGCACACTGCTCGTCCCGGCAACGATGCGCCTGCTTGGGCGCTGGAACTGGTGGCTGCCAGGCCGCCCGCTCCCGCCCAGGCAAACTGATTAACCAAGAAGAGTCCCTTTCACCATGAGGGAGCCTGCCAGGCACAGAATATCAAGTGTCTGGCAGGCTCCCTCTTTAGCAGAGTCTCAGCAGGTCAGAGTTTTACCCAGCAATTACATCAGATTAACAGGAGCAGGGCATACTTTTCTTGGAAGGACACAAAGGAGACTAGCATGCGCATTGCTCTGGTAACCGAAAACTTTTTGCCGAAAATCGATGGAGTGACCCGCACCCTCTCTATCCTGCTTGAGTATCTCCAACAACAGAAACATCAGGCTATTGTTCTGGCGCCTGAAGGGGCACCAACCCGCTACGCAGGCGCGCGCGTCTTTGGAACGCCTGGGCTGCCGCTGCCCATGTATCCAGAGCTGCGCATCCTCTTTCCACCGCCAAAGTTCAAGCGCCTCCTGGAGCGCTTTCGTCCTGATGTGCTGCACGTCGTTGACCCGATGCTCCTGGGGGCGGCAGCCATCTATTGGGCACAACGCCTGGACATCCCGGTGGTTTCCTCGTATCATACGAACCTGGCCGCCTATTGCGGCTATTTCCATCTTGGCGCGCTGACCCGGCCCACCTGGGCCTACCGGCGTTTTCTGCACCAGCACTGCCAGACCACGCTCTGTCCATCTCCCTCAACCGCCCTCCAACTGGAGCGCCAGGGCTTCCCAAACGTTGGCATCTGGCCGCGCGGCGTTGATGGGGCGCTTTTCACACCCAGGCGTCGCTCGCAGGTCTGGCGCAACCACATTACTGGCAATCCGGCCAGCAAGATCATCCTCTATGTTGGCCGTCTCTCTTATGAAAAGAATCTCACCGCGCTTATTTCCGCCTTCCGAACGCTCGAAGCAGAAGATACACACCTCGTACTTGTCGGCGATGGACCGGCCCGGCCTGATCTGGAGCGCGCTCTATCCAGACATCGCGCGACCTTCACCGGCTATCTGCGCGGCGAGGCGCTAGCCGAAGTCTATGCCTCCGCCGATGTCTTCGCCTTTCCCTCCACCACCGAGACATTCGGCCAGGCCGTCCAGGAAGCAATGGCGAGCGGCCTGCCAGTGGTTGCCTACGATGCCGAGGGCGTGCGCGACCTTGTCCGGCATGGCAAGACGGGCCTGCTCGTGCCGGGCAATGATACCACTGCTTTTACCGAGAGCCTCCACCTTCTCCTGGCTCACCCGGAGCAGCGGGCGCTGCTCAGCGCGCAGGCGCGCAATGCGGCAGAGCAGTGTACCTGGGAGAGTGTCATGCAGAGGCTTATGCAGACCTATGAACGCATCAGCCTGACCAGGCTCAGAGCGCAGGTGGCCTGACCTAAAGATCGCCCCATCCCACATCCTCGGACGAGCGCGTAGAACTCGCTAGCAGGAAGATGCTATAGTGCCTATAGCAGCTACGAGCAAATGGCCCAAGCTCATGAGCTGACCTGAAAAAGCGCCCGCTGAGAGAGGATGTATCTGAAAAATGCAGCCGAGCGACATTGATGCCCCACTGATATTGACCATTGATGCCGGCACCTCATCGGTGCGTGCCCTTCTATTTGACCGCCGAGGCCGCGCTCTCCCAGGCATCACCAGCCACGAGGTCTATAGCACCCATACCACCGCTGAGGGCGCATCAGAGGACGACAGCGATGAGATGCTAGAACGTATCGAACACTGCATCGATCAGGTGCTAGCCCAGGCAGGCCAACTTGCCGGCGCTATTGGGGGCGTCGCCGTTGACACCCTGGTCTCGAACTTGATGGCAATCGACCTCGCCGGGCGCCCTCTGACCCCACTGATTACCTATGCCGATACACGCAACACTGAAGATGCCGCCACCCTTCGCCGCCAATTAGAAGAGCGCGAAACGCATGAGCGCACCGGATGTATGCTGCGCACCAGCTATTGGCCGGCGCGGCTGGCCTGGCTTCGCCGGACGCAACCAGAAGTCTGGAAGAAGGCAACACGTTGGATCACGCTTGGCGAATATATGGAACAACGCTTCTTCGGGCGTAGTCGGGTCAGCTACTCGGCGGCTTCCTGGAGCGGCCTGCTTGACCGTCGCTCGCTGACATGGGATGCTCCACTACTCGAAATGTTGGGACTCTCTCCAGACCATCTCTCGCCGCTGGTCGATGCCAGCGAGCCGCTGCATGGGTTGGCCGTACCCTATGCTAACCGCTGGCCCGCGCTGAAGAATATCCCCTGGTTTCCGGCAATTGGCGATGGGGCTGCGGCCAATGTTGGCAGCGGCTGCTTGAGCCACGAGCGCATCGCGCTGACCATTGGAACCAGCGGCGCGATGCGTGTCATCCAGGCGTCAGTGTCAACGGTGCCAGCAGGGCTATGGTGCTATCGCGTAGATCGCCGGCGGGTGCTGCTGGGCGGGGCCACCAGCGAAGGTGGCAACGTTTATGCCTGGATGCAGCAGGCGCTGCGCCTGGGCGAACGCGAGAGCATCGAACACGTGCTGGAAACCATGCCTCCCGATGGACATGGTCTTACCGTTCTGCCCTTCCTGGCCGGCGAGCGCAGCCCCGGCTGGGCCGGCGATGTCAAAGCAACGATCATGGGCCTCAGCCTGAGTACCAAGCCTGAGGACATCTTGCGAGCCAGCATGGAGGCTATTGCTTATCGCTTCGCGCTCATTCAGCAGGGCATCTGCGACAAACAAGCGCCCCACCACCAGTTTGTTGCCAGTGGCGGCGGCCTGCTTCATTCTCCCGCCTGGATGCAGATCATGGCCGACGTGCTAGGTCATCCCGTCATCGCTTCCCAGGAAGCCGAGGCCACCAGCCGGGGCGCCGCGCTGCTGGCGCTGGAAGCGCTGGGCGCGCTGCCATCCATCGACGCCGCTCCGGCTGCCGATGGAACGACCTATCAGCCAAATCCTGCCCATCACGAGCAGTATCAGGCGGCCATTGAGCGCCAGCAGCACCTCTACGATCTGCTCATTCCAAAGAATGATCCCGCTTGAATGCCAACAGCCAGCATATCAGGATGCGCTTGCAGCCAGGCGCTTGAGGTCTTGCCGATTCAACACTTCATCCAGGTGGGCGAGCAAATCAGCCGGCCCATCGTAGATCAGCACAGCCCCAGCCTCACGCAGCAGGCGCTCTTCAATGCCGCCAGAGCGAAGCCCGATGCACGCCAGATCAAGCTTGCTGGCCGAGGCCACATCATAGACTGTATCCCCCACCACAACGGCACTTGATGGCCGGCCCAGCTTTTCCAGCGCGCTGGCAAACACATCACCTGCCGGCTTGGTGGCGGAGACATCCGATGCCATCGTGACGGCATCAACAGCCTCACGTCCACCAAGCATGCTCAGGTAGCGCTCGACCTCCTCCTGCTTGGCAGAGGAGGCCAGCGCCGTCTTAACGCCGCACTGCCGTAGCGCCTGGAGCAGATCAATTGCGCCGGCGAATGGCTCGGCATGGTCAATCAGCCCCTTCTGTGTATATTCCTCAGTGTGAAACTGGCGCGCCCGCTGCACCTCTTCGTCGCCCTCTGCTTTCTTGAGGACATTCGGCACCAGTTGATCGCCACCCATGCCAATCTTATGGAGGATTATGTTCGCCTCGATCTGCCGGCCCACACGCCGGAATGCGCGCATCCATGCCTGCACATGCAGCAAGTTATTATCGATCAAGGCGCCATCAATATCGAGCAGCACCGCCTCGATCACGCTTCACCTCCCGTTCTGCTCGCTGGCTTTGCCGGCCAGCAAGGAGAACATAACGACCCAGTGGTATCAGGAACTAATGCGTCTCCGGTTGGGCAACCATCAGGTGTCCGTCGTCGCCCCGCATGACATGCACCATCACCACCGACGCCTGCTCTGGAATCTCCAGATCGACAAACACCTCATCCCCTTCGCGGGTAGCTACTCGCCCGCTCAGATTGGCATCGTTATAGCGCTCCATGCCCCAATTCACCGCCGCCTGGACGGCCTCATCATCACTGACAGTCTGAATATTATCGGCCATATGCTAGCGAACCTCGATTCTCGATTTCAGTAATTTCCTCGTCGCTCAAGCGGAAATCCGCCGCTCCAATAATGCCTTCCACCTGATCTGGCCGGCGCGCCCCAACAATGGCTCCAGTCACTTCAGGCCGCCGCAGCGTCCAGGTGATAGCTACCTCAGCCGGGCTGCGTCCGTGCCGCTCGCCGATTTGACGCAGTTGCTCGACCATCTCCAGCGCGCGCGAAAGCTGTGGTTCCTGGAACCTGAAATCATGCTTGCGCCAGTCATCATCTGGCAACCTCTCAATACGCTCGCGGGTCATCTTGCCAGTGAGCAGACCAGATGCCATCGGCGAATAAACGATCACCCCGATCTGGTTCTGCGCACAGAAAGGCAAAACCTCCTGCTCGATGTCACGATCAAGCAGCGAATAGGGCGGCTGTAAGGAGGTAATTGGCGCAATCGCCTGCGCGCGGCGCATCTGCGCCACGTTGAAGTTCGAGACGCCAATGAAACGCACCTTGCCCTCGCGCTGTAACGCAGCCAGGATACTCCAGCCCTCCTCAATATCAGCATCGGGATCGGGCCAGTGGACCTGATAGAGATCAATCACATCCATTTGCAGCCGCCTCAGGCTCGCCTCCGCCTCGCGCCGCAGCGAAGCAGCCTTGAGGCTGCCGCTAATGCGTCCTTGCTCACCCCAAACGCGCTCGCACTTGGTAAACACATATGGACGCGGCGAACGCCCCTTGAGTGCCCTGGCAACAATCTCCTCTGAGTGACCCAGTCCGTAGACGGCAGCCGTATCGATCCAGTTGATGCCCAGGTCTAAAGCGCGCTGGATGGCTGCAATAGATTCGTTATCATCCTGTGGCCCCCAGGCAAACTGATAGCCGCTGCCGCCAATCGCCCAGCTTCCAAAGCCAATTGGTGTAATAAAGAGATCAGACTTCCCAAGCTGTCGTGTCTGCATCGGTTTCCCTTCTCTCGTTTGCAAAAACACTTCCTTTTTCTACCCATGCCAATATAGGGTTGGTCTTGCAAGGTTCATACTAGTGTTATCAAGCACGCCTATGAGACAGGCACCGTGATACCCAGAGCATATAGCGCGTCTATAGAAGCAGAACACAGATGTGCAGAGGCCCATCCTG